>JBMFUG010000059.1:0-16928 GCA_049966695.1 Acidimicrobiales bacterium
AGCGCCAGCAGATCATCGAACCCGTCTTCGGACAGATCAAGGACGGACGCCACATCCGCGGCTTCATGCGAAGAGGCAAGGCGGCCGCCGCTTCGGAGTGGAAGCTCATCTGCGGGGCCCACAACCTCTTGAAGCTCTACCGCCGCGCACTTCGTGACACCGCCGCTGCTCCCTACAGCCGGATTGCCGGCACGGTCGTGAGCTGACCGAGCAACTCCCTATCGACCAGCCGCCCGATCGGACAGGCCCGCACCCACGTGCTCGGTCATCGGCAGGCCGAGATCGCCACCGCTCCCGTGTCTCGCACGGTTCGAGCAGTGTTGTGCAACAGGCTCAGGCCACCTCAGCAATAGTTGAGCTCGTGCCGAAGGGCGGCCGGGGGCTGGCCGCCTCCCAGCCATCAGGCCTGACCGGGGGGCGGGACCAATCGACCGGCGCGCCGGTCACAAGCTGTGCCAGTAGGCACAAAAGGCGAGCCCTGTCAGAGCTGCCAGGTTTTTGGCCGCGTTCAGGTCGCGGTCGGTGCTCAGGCCACAAACGGTGACGAGGGTGGGGACCCCTACGTCATGGCCACAAGCGCCCTTTGCCGCAGCACCAGGTGCGTCATGCTTGGCCGCCACGGCAAAGCTCACATAGGCCCTGGTGCCTTCGCTGACGAGCGTGGCCTCGGCAGCCCAGGGGCACCATTCAGAGACAGGACGGAACTTGCCAGGTTCCCTCTTCCCGGAGACGACCTTCGCCTCATGGTCCTTGTTGCGCTTGTCGTTCAGCTCTCTTAGCTTTCAATTAAACCCTGGAAGCCCGTTGAGGCTGCCCGTTTGACCGCCGGGTAGCGGGTTCTTGGCGGTCTTCGGGCCCCTTTCGGCCGCCCGGGGCCCGGCTTGGTGGGTTTTGGTGAAAGGGCTGGCGTGCCAAGGAGTGCACGCAGCTGGCGGAACCCCCTGCGAAAGCGATGCGGCGTGAGGCGAGCGGGGTCGCACGGCCGTTCCCAGGGCAGGCGGAGGTCGTCGACGAGCCCGCGGGCGAGCCGAAGCTGGTTGTAGGCGGCCGCCACGAGCCAGGTCCAGCGGTCCGCCTGCTCTGGCGTGCACAGCGCCGGTGTCGTCCAGGCGAGCGTGCCCTTGTTGAAGCGGAAGGTGTGCTCGACGTCGAAGCGCCGCAGGTAGGCGATGACGCAACGTTCGAGGTCCGGCTCGCCCTGACCGGCCCACCACAGCCAGAGCGTCTTCTTCCCCCGGGCCGTCGCCTTGGGGAGGTGCTCGACCTCGACGCGCAGCACGCTCGCGCGCACGATCGGTGGCAGGTCCTTCCCCTTCCAGCGCCCGCGGCCATGGAGCTTTGGGTGCAGGTTGCGCCAGGCGCTGACCGCGATGCGACCGTAGCGGTGGTCGAACAGCTCGAGGCTCGCGTCAGGGGTGGCCCAGGTGCTCGGATCTGCGAGCACAAAGCGCTCCCCATGGCGGCGGGGCCGGCCCATCGTGTTGGTGCTGCGCTCGGGCGGGCCGGGGTGGAAGACCCTCGTCTCGGCGGTGCGGGCAAGGACCTCGGCACGCGTCCCGGCGAGGCCGTGGGAGAGGCTGGCCGCGTCGTAGCCGGCGTCAAAGACGAACAGCGGCACCTCGCCATCACGGGGCAGGAGGGCCACCAGGGCCTTCACCTGGTCGACCGTGGCGATCGTGGCGTCGCGCTCGAGCGGGAGCCGCAGCACGTCCATCGGGGCGGTCCAGCTGTCGGGGGTGAAGGAGAGCTGGTTGATCCACTGATAGGACCAGCCCGCGACGACCGGCTTCCCGGCGGAGTGCTCCTGCGCCGAGCAGTAGTACCCGCGACCTGGGCTGCGCTCGGCACCACAGCGAGCCCAGGTCGGCTCGCCGACGGCGAAGACGAGCGCCCAGTCCTTCTGCCGGTGGGCAACAAAGAGCTCACGCAGCGCCTCCTCGTCGATCTCATTGTGCTGGAGGGCCTTGTAGAGGCTGCCGTGGCTGCGGGCGAGCTCCGGCTCGAGGCTGAGCGAGGGCACCGAGGTCACCTTGCCTGCGGCGCAGGCAAGGGCGTCGCTGAGCTCGAAGAGGGCGTCTGGCCAGGAGAAGAAGGCGTCGTAGAGCCCGGAGCGGAACGAGACGAGCGCATCGGCCGTGGCGGTGACCATGTCCGGTAGTCTGCCTACTATCGGGCCACAGGTGGTGAGTGCTCGCCTCGGGGAGAGCGGGACGATGCCAAGCGCACGAGAGCCGACGCTCGCCGACCACGAGCGGCGCTATCGCGAGCTGCTCGAGGAGCTGACGAGGACCGGCTTCGTCCGCTCAGGGAGCGTGGCGCCTCGCTTCAACTACTGCGGCAAGGCGAGCTGTCGCTGCCACGGCGACCCACCACAGCCGCATGGGCCGTACTTCCAGTGGACAGCGAAGGTGAACGGCAAGACCGTCAACCGGCGCCTGAGCGCCCGCGAGGCCGAGCTCTACAGCGACTGGGTCGGCAACGATCGGCGCCTACGTGCCCTCATCGACGAGCTGCGACGCGTCGCTGAGAAGGCCACGAACCTCATCCTTGAGGCCGAGACAAAGGTTTAATTGAAAGCTTAGGTAGCAAGACGTAAGTCCCCACGCAGAGGGGCTGTGCGCTTTGCGGCGACGCCAGCAGGATGCCCAGCCGTTCTCTGGCCAGGTGAAGCCACATGCAAGATGTCCGCGGCATCGCTTCGTGCATGCGCAAAGGCAAGCCGGCTGCGCACGATGAGCGGACGATTGCTCCCCCTTGCCACTTTTTAGTGCTCGGCCTGTCCCCCGCTTTGCACAACAAGCTCTAGCAACCAGGCCGGCCGTCACGGTTGGCGCCCACAAGGGTTTTAGGTGGCGGCTAGAAAGGGCATGACTTAGCAGCTGGCCCACTTTGGAGTGGGTACTTGCGCTCATTTCTGCAACCAAGCATGGGCCATTTGCATTCTTGGCCCTCCCCGACGGCTCACTGTGCTGCTTGCCTTGCAGGCGGGCCGGCAGGACGCCGGCGCTGGGGCAGGGGGAGCGCCCTAGTACTCCGGGGAAGCCCCTTGCCCCAACCGATTGGCAAAAGCCAAGAAAGAAGAGGCCACTGTGAAACCGAACAAACCGGCAGGTCTTTGGCGACAGGGGGCTTCCGGCCTCCTCGCCGTCGCCACCATGGCCGGGCTTTTCCTGGTAGGGGCCGGGGCCGCCTCGGCGTCGTCAACCGGGCCTACGCCTGGGGGGACTGTAGGCGTGTCCGCCACGCTTAACCCTGACGGAGGTGCTGGGCCGCAGATCGAGTGCGCCTGGCTGGTCCAGGACTTGAACTCCGCCGGGGGCCTTGAGACCAGCAACGCCAATGGCAGTGCCCACGATTACACGGGGACGCCAGGGAACCCACCATATGACACGCTGCCCACCTCGCCTGGAGGCAGCACCGTGGTCAACGGGCTACAGACCAACACGCCCTATCACACAGCGATCGCCTACACGACCGCAGACCCTTACGCGAACCTGGGCTACCCGTCGCCGATAATGACGGCAGCACCGTGCGCCTTGCCGTCGGCAACCTCTGAGTCACCTCAGCAGCTCACCGACACAGCCACGCCGACGTTCGCCTCGTCATCCGTCGTCGACGTGACGCCTCTCGCCTTCAACGCGCCCGACCAGGCTTGGGACGAGCATGGCGACACTCCCGGTCTGCGAGTCGAGCTCTGGGCAGCCGTGAACGACACCTACGGCTTGGGCCAGATCAGCACAGTCGACTGGAACGTCTACTACCCAGACGGCAGCCTCGACGTGGACGTCCACGCCGGGGCCCCAATTGAGGGCTCCTCGGCCTGCACCAACACCCCCTGGCTCGGCGACATGTTCTCGCAAGCCGTGCTCGACAATGAACTAACCACTGGTGCGGTCGGCGGGGCAACGAACGGGCTGCTTTTCGAGTGCAATGAGGATTCCGTGGCGCTGTTCCACAATGCCTTCACCATTTCGAAGGACGACCCCAACGGCATCTACAAGATCGTGGCTGACGCGAGGGACGCTCAGGGTCGCGAAGGTTACATGACCTACTACCTCATGGTGAACCCGTTCATCGACTTTGCCAAAGACTTCAGCTCCGACGACTTCGGCAACGTCCTGCCTGGGGTCACGAAGACCGTCGAAGGCGACACCACTTTCAACCCGCCGAACTCGACCGGGCCTACCATCACCAACGGTGGTAATTCTGGGATGCAAGTCGGGGTGCAGTTCTTCCCCCTGCTCGGAGGGACCAGCAACCAGATCGGCACACCGGACTCAACAGGCAACGGGTACTTCGACGCCAGCTTTGGTTACAACGCTGACTTCCTCCAGACCATCACACCCATAGCACCAGCGAGCGGCTCGCCTGGGCCTAGTAACCTCGACCAGGTCCAGTGGTTCCACAGCTATGGCGGTCAAGAGGTGTGCCCAGATGACACCCCCAAGCTCGACGTGTCGGTGACGCCCCCCTCGGGGCTGACGGCTGCCACGTTCACGGGCCCCATGGTGGTCTGGTACCAGTCGAACGACGTAATGGTCAGCGGCGCCACTGCGACCAACGGCACCACTGGCTACTGCCCGACCGACAGCGGTATCCCGTACACGCCGGTTGCCGGTGACTCCGGGACGCCGGTCCGGGTCAACGGGACGAGCGTATCGGGAGGCTAAGCGCTAGCTCCATTAGCGCCCGGCGCTCAGACAGGAACAACCAGAGGGGAGAGGCAGCGAGCCTCTCCCCTCGTTTCTGTAAGGGTCTCGTGTTAGCTCGTTTTTAGTCAATCTTGACGATGCGACAGCAAGGCCGGCGGTGGCATCCTTTCGCGGTGACCGCCAAGGGCTCAAAGACCTGCCGCTTCGAAGTCTCACTCGTCTGGCGCCTCATGGCGGTGCTTGCCCTGGTTGCCATGGGGCCGTTCGCCTTGAGCACCCGATGGGCGTCGGCTTCCACGTCACAGGAGGCGGCCAGCGTAGGCTTCTACCCCGCCAAGGTCTCCTTCTTGCAAGCCTTGCGGGGCGGGACGTTCACTGAGCGGGTCGGGGTTATTGTTGGCGGCGCTGCGCCAGAGACATTGGAGTTCTCTACCGCCGGAGCTATCGGCCCTTGGCTCAGTGTGGTCCCTCTCTCTGGTACCCCGAAGCCCTTGCGCTCGATGGTAGCGAGGCCAGGCGACACGGACCTCGTGCTCCAGTTGAAGGTCCCCCCTCACGCCGCTGACGGCAGTTACCGGGGCGTGCTCGTGCTGGAGGTGCCGCCCGGCCAGGGCAAGAAAGGGACCACCGCCGTCGGCTTCGGTGCCGAGATCGAGGTGACCGCCCAGGTCACTGGGACAGAGCTCCTCGCTGCCCGAGTCCTCAACGCCTACACGTACCCCAAAGCCGAAGTCGGCTCGGCCGTCACTTTCTTTGCCCGCGTCTACAACTCAGGCAATGTAGCGGTCAGACCCACCTTCCACCTCGAGGTGGCCAGAGCCAAGAGCTTGGTTTTCAACAACTTGTCCAGCGCAGGGACAGTCCAACCCTCGTCCTTGTCGCTTCTTCAGCTCAAATGGCCCAGCTACGATACCGAGACCGCGCCTCTCGGCACGTACCGGGCCACTCTGACAGGCACCTTCGGGCACCTACGTCTTGGCACCTTCACCATGATGTTCCAGCTGGTGCCTTTCGGCAGCTTGCACCGCGGAGGCAAGCTGCTCTCGCTCAGGCTGGTGGGCCGACCCGTTGTCGGTGGCTACGCAGAAGTCCAAGCCTCGGTTGTAAGCACAGGAGAAGCCCCGGAGCAGACCAACTTCATAGGGCAGCTGTACCGGAGCGGCACCCTGCTCGCACCGGTCAAGTCCCTAGCCCCTCTGATACTTCAGCCCGCCTACCAGCCAGGCGACAGTGGCGTCTTGACCCTCATGGTCCCGCTGAAGCGGGGTGGCTCCTACCGCTTGACAGGACTTGCGAACTTCGCCGGCGCGCAGAGCGCCACCAAGACCCTGACGTTCAGAGTAGGTTCAGCCGGGCTTAGCCAGACAGGCCAAATCGAGGCCGGCGCGGGCGCAGCTGTGGTGGTCCTGCTCCTCGTCTCACTGCTCGTAGCACGCAGCAGGCATCGGCGCCAGCCTTCGCCGGTGCAAAGGGACGGCCGTACGCCTCGCGGTTACGGCGCCAGGAGCGCCCGGACGCTGCAGGTGCCGCCGAGGAGCCCCGTCGAAGCGTCGCACGCCCACCCGACGCCGCGGCACTGAACTGAGAGCGGTCCGTGGGCACCGGCATGGGCAGGAAGAAGGCGTTCATGGACATCACAAGTGGCGTGCCCAACATGCAACAACCCGCCTACCGAGCAGTCTTGGCTCCTGTCGACCCCTCATGGAAAAGCATCTTCGACGACCTGTCCGAAGGCGTGCTCGTGGTGGACCAGGCCGGCCACCGCGTTTACTCCAACCGCGCCCTCAACGCGCTTGTGGCAACCAACGCCTGTTTTCCCCACGGCACGGTCGACCCGCCCCCCTACGTGCCAACAGACCAGCGCCAGAGGTACCTTCAAGCCGTCCAGGGCACTTCGTCGCTCCTGGCTCTCGACGGCCCAGGGACGACGTCGACCTGGCTTGACCTCACGATCGACCGCATGCCCCGAGTGCGTACGAAGGTGACGATCGGCGCTTTTTACGGGTCGCGTGGGCGCTTCGCCGTCTGGCTGTTCACGCCTGCTGCGCGCTGGCCCACTTGGCCGAGCTGGGCGCCCGACGCAGCTGCGGGAGCGGCAGACAGCTCCAACGTCGAAGGGCACCTAGGTGCGTACGCGGGGACCGTCGGCTCCCTCACAAGACGAGAAAAAGACGTGCTGCAACTGCTACTGGAAGGCCAGCGTGTCGCTTCGATAGCCCGGCACCTGCGCCTTTCCCCCCAGACGGTGCGTAACCACCTGAAAAACATCTTCCGCAAGTTCGGCGCCCATTCCCAGGTGGAGATCCTAGAGGCCCTCCGCCCGGCTTCTAACGGCCTGGCCGTTCGCGAGGGGGCACCGCTACTTCCAGTCCCTCAGGCGTCGCAATGATACTGGTCCCTGAGGAAATGGGCCGAGATGAGCAACCCGATAGCTCTTTTTTCGGCCGCCAGCGCCCCGCTGAGAAAGACGAGCACGCGGATCCCGGCGCCGAGCCCGGCCGGTTCTTCGCCGACTTGCCCGGCAGCTCTTCGACCGCATTTCTAGCTACGCCCGCCGTCGGGCTGAGCGTAGGTACCACGGTCCTATTGGTGGAGTCCGACGCTGAGCTCCGCCAGGAGCTACGCCATTGCCTGCCGTCCGACTGGGCCGTGCAAGCCTTCAGCTCTCTCGACGAAGCTGACGGGGCCAGGATCGAGCAAAACCGGCCAACCGTACTGTTGCTCGGCCCGTCGCAGGTGACAGAAGCTGCCCTCTCCCGCACAAGCTCTACGCTGCGCGTCACAGAGGGCGCTGGGGCCCTCATGGTCGTCAGCTCGGTGCCGCCTGATCTGATGGGCCTGGTTCTCCGAACAGGCATCAACGATGCCATCAGCCTCCAGTCCGCAGCCGAACACCTCCAAGAAGCAGTTGTCGACCTAGCTCGCCGACTGGAAAGCGAACTTAGCCGGCCGAGGCGCACCGCTACCTCGGCAGCCGGCCTGGCAGACGCTCGACCCGGTTATGTCACGACCGTCTATTCCCCAAAAGGGGGCGTGGGAAAGTCAGTAGTAGCAGTGAACCTAGCCGCCGCCCTCGCCCAGCGCACAGGGGACCCCGTCGTTATCGCGGACCTCGACCTGCAGTTCGGTGACGTGGCGGTGATGCTCCGCTTGCAACCGCGCCACAGCCTCGCCGATGCAGCCTCCGCGGGCGATTTCCTCGACGAAGCCTTGCTAAAGACGTTCCTCGCCCGGCACGACAAAAGTGGGGTCTGGGTCCTCGCCGCACCCACCTCCCCTTCTGACGCCGACATGACAAGCCCGGCCGACATGTTGCGCGTGCTCGACTTGTTGCGAGACATGTTCCCTTACGTAGTCCTCGACACCCCGCCGCACTTGAGCGAACTGGTGCTCCAAGCCGTCGCGGCAAGCGACACGGTGGCGTTCGTCGTCGGCATGGACGTGCCGTCGGTCAAGAACGCTCATCTCGGCCTCCAGGCCTTTGAGCTGCTGCAAGTGCAACGCGAGAAGCTGGCCGTCGTACTGAACCGCGCCGATTCAAAGGTGCACCTCACCTGGCACGATATCGAAAGAGCCCTGGAAACTAAGGTCGACGTGGGCTTCCCGTCCGAAGTCACCGTCCCGCAAGCCATCAACCAGGGCCAGCCCGCTCTCATCGCTTACCCCCGCTCGCGCTTCGCCGTCCAATCACTGCAACTTGCCGACTTGGTCCTAGCCCGTGCCCAGAAAGCACAAACCAACCCGAGGAGGCGATGACATGGGCAGAGCAGTGACAGGAGGGCAACGCGGGCGTGCTGGCTGGCTGGATCCTAGCCAGACGACGGGCCGCCCGGTCCCGGGCAAATTGGCAAGCGGTAACGGGCTCTACGGCCGGCTCCAGGAAGGCATGACCAAGAGCGCACCCAGGGCCACGGCCATAGAGGCGGTGCGCGAACAAGTCCATCGTCGCGTCATCGCCGAACTGGGGCCGGCCTTCTACGACGGCATGATCGAGCACGAAGAGCTGCGCGCCCGGGTACAGCGGATCATCCTCGCGGCACTAAGCGCGGAGAAAACTCCCCTGTCGTCTTCTGAGGCAGCCGAGCTCGAGCGGGCCGTCACCGACGACGTCCTTGGCTATGGGCCGATCCAGCGCCTGCTTGCAGACCCGACCGTCTCGGAGATCATGGTCAACGGCCCAGGCCAGGTCTACATAGAGCGCGACGGCAAGATCCTCCCGACCAAGATCTCCTTCCTCGACGAGGGGCACCTCTGCCAGGTCGTCGGCCGTATCGTTGCCGAAGTGGGGCGTCATATTGACGAGTCCTCACCGATGGTTGACGCCCGCCTGCCCGATGGCTCGCGCGTAAACGCCGTCTACCCGCCGCTCGCAGTAGGGGGCCCGTTCCTGACAGTGCGAAAGTTCGCGACGGGTCCCCTCGCCTTCGACGACCTGGTCCGAGCGGGCACCTTTAGCTGGCAAGTAGGTGAGCTCCTGCGCGCCTGCGTGGTCGGCAGGGCTAACATCTTGGTCTCGGGCGGCGCCAGCACTGGGAAAACCACCCTGCTCAACGTGCTGTCTTCGTTCATCCCGGCCGACGAAAGGATAATCACCCTAGAGGACGCCAAAGAGCTACAGCTCCGCCAGCGCCACGTCCTCTCGCTGGAATCTCGGCCCCCCAACACAGAGGGAAAAGGCGAGGTCACCATTAGGGAGCTGCTCCGCAACGCTCTCCGCATGCGCCCGGACCGGATCATCATAGGAGAGTGCCGCGCCGGTGAAGCGCTAGACATGCTCCAAGCCATGAACACCGGCCACGATGGCTCGCTCACCACCGTGCACGCCAACAGCCCACGCGACGCGCTCTCACGGGTCGAGACCATGACCCTTATGGCTGGCTTCGACATCCCGGCGAGGGCCGTGCGAGAACAGATGTCCTCAGCCCTCGACTTGATAGTCCACGTCGCGAGGCTCCGGGACGGGACAAGAAAGGTTGTGAAAGTCAGCGAGGTCGGCAACATGGAGGGTGATGTCGTGCTTCTCCAGGACATCTTCGTCTTCGACCACCGAGCTGGTGCCAATGCAAGCCCCCAGTCCCTCGGCCAACTGAGGGCTACTGGCCTCCGGCCGCACCTTATGGGACACCTCGCAGACAGGGGTGTCAGCGTGGACCCAGTCATCTTCGAGCCCTCAGTCGATGTCCGTGGCCATGTGGGCATAGGCCACCACTCGCCGCAGGTGGCCCGCACAAACGGCTGGGCCAGATGACCCCTGCGTACCTCGCCGTTACGCTCAGCTGGTTGCGACATTGGAGCTCCTTACGCCTGACGGGCTTGTTGGGGGCCAGTGTTTGCGCGACCCTCGTGGCGTTCGTGCTCGCTGTTTTGTTCGCTCGCCACCGCTCGGGGCAAAGGGCGCGAAGGACGCAAGCATCGAGCCGTGGTGCGCACCTGGGTACCCGCCGCGGCGCGCGGGCCGCAGGTCGCTTCTCCGCCAGGCTCCACGGATCCTCCAACCACTACCTCGGCTCCTTGCTTGCGCCCTACCGCATAGCGCCCTCCGGCCCAGGTGCCAAGAGCGAAGAGGGCAACTGGTTACTGCTCACAGCGCCCCAGCTTCGCCGCCTAGCGCTTTTCCTGGAGAGCATAAGCGCCAAAGCAGGTTTCGGGCACTGGCTCGGCAATGCCTTGGGCCGCGCTGGGGCTCGCTTCCGTCCCGGTGAGCTGACGACCGTGTGGCTGCTCGGGACGGCACCGCTCATGGTGCTCGGCTGGGCGCTCTCGGGGCCTATCGGCAGCGCACTTGTGGCTCTCATAGCGGTGATCGCACCTCTCGTCGCCGTTCAGGCGGCAGCCGAACATCGCACCAAGCTCTTCGCCGCGCAGCTGCCCGATGTGCTCAAGCTGATCGCCAGTTCGCTACGAGCAGGCTTCTCGCTCCTTCAAGGCCTGGAGGCGGTGACCGAGCAGCTTCAAAAGCCCTCCGCAGGCGAGCTCCAGCGGGTCATCACTGAGGCTCGCTTGGGGCGCTCGATCGGAGAGGCCCTGGAGGCTGCCGCAGCACGCATAGGCAACCGCGACTTCTCCGAGAGCGTGGCGGCTGTACGCGTCCAACAAGAAGCCGGCGGGAACTTGGCTGCCCTCTTCGACACGCTGGCCGAGACCATGCTCCAGCGCCTACAACTCCGGCGCGAGGTCCACATGCTGACCGCCGAGGCCAGGCTGAGCGCGTACGTCCTTGCCGGCCTGCCCGTACTGATCGCAGCCTTCCTGTTCGTCACAAGTCGTGAGTACGTGCTCGTCTTGTTCAGCTCGCAGACAGGCAAGATCGCCCTCCTGGGAGCACTAGTCCTGCAGCTGCTCGGCTTTCTTTGGATGTACCGGACCGTGAAGATCGAGGACTGAGTGGGCCAGATGTTGTACCCCGTTGCCGGGGCCGCCCTGCTGTCCCTCGGCCTGGCGCTTTGGTACCAACGCACGTCGAGCCGGAGAGCGGCGCTCGCTACGCTGCGCTCCGCCACCGATTGGGCCCGGGCCCGTGGTGAACCAGGGTTCCTGCCGCCAGGTCTCACTTCTTCCGGGAAGGAACTTGAAAACGAGCACGGTCGAGCCTTGCCTCGCTTTGCCCTTGCACTGCGCCCCATCGGCCACCTGGCCCACAAGCTAAGCCCCCCGGTGTACTCCGCCAGCGCTGCACGGCGTCTCCGGCTAGCCGGCAAGGGCCGCGCTAGCGACGAGGAAAGCTTCCTGGCGTTCAGGCTTATCACGCTGGCTGCCATCGGAGCGGCGTTCGTCGCCGCGGTGGTGCTCCCGGTCCACGGCTTTCACGCTCTCCTCGTCCTCGTCCTCGTCACCTCCTTGCTCGCCCTTGGCCCCGAAGCCTTCGTGAACCACCTCGTCTCGTCTCGTCAAGAAAAGATCCGCCGCGACCTCCCGGCCCTCGTCGAGCTGCTTATGATCAGCGTGGAAGCAGGGCTCGGCTTCGACCAAGCCCTCGCTCGATCGGTGAGCTCGGTCCCAGGTCCCCTCAGCGAGGAGTTCTCTCGCTATCTGGGCGAAGTCCGGATGGGCTCCTCGCGCCGCGAGGCACTCGAAGCCATCGACCGCCGCACCGAAGTTTACGAGCTTCGGTCTTTCCTCATGGCCCTGGCCCAAGCTGAGACTTTCGGCATCTCAGTAGGCTCCATACTGCGCTCCCAGGCCAAGGGCGCACGGGCAGCCCAGCACCAGCACCTTCAAGAGCGCGCCCAAAAGGCCCCGATCAAGATGCTGTTCCCCTTGGTCTTCTGCGTCCTGCCCGCCCTCTTCGTCGTGGTACTTGGCCCAGCAGCGATCGAGATATACCGGGAGCTCATAAAATGAAGCCTTCGCAGTGCAGGCAGCTCGACCGCGGAGCCGTCCTGGTCGAGTTTGCCCTCGTCCTGCCCATATTTGCACTGATGCTTTTCGCGATGGTCCAGTTCGGTGTCCTCTTCGCCGGCTGGGCACAGCTTCGCAACGCAGTCCAGACGACCGCTCGCCTGGCGTCTATGGGCCAACAAAGCCCACAGTGCGGTCCCCTTAGCCTCCCCGACTGTACCGCTGCTTTTTTGATCGGCACGCCTGTCGGGCTGGTCGCGGGCCCAAGCCAGCCCGTCACCTCGGCCTACATAAATAAGCCCGACCAAGCACAGTGCACGGTCCCCTTGACAAAGTGCAGCGACGCCAGTTGGCTGGACGGCTATTACATCCAACTCGCAGGCACCTGGAAGCAGATCGTTAGCGCCGCGTCACACCCGTCGGCCGGCCAGGTGACCGACCAAACAGCGCTCCATGCCGTGACAAGCGGTACGTGGCAGTGCGCGGCAGGCGATCCGTCTGGCTATTGCAGCGCTATCTCGACTCTGGCCACCAGTGCCGACGGTGGGCCAGCGCTCGGAAACGACTTCAATGACATCGCTGTTTGGTGCACGTCATGCGGCACCGGAGGACAAGTGTTCGTGTGCACCAGCTTCGCCTCCGCCCAATTGACCAGCCTACTGCCAAGGATCACCGTGTCAACGCAAAGCGCCTTCTACATCGAAACAGGAACCGTCACCCCAATGGACCAGGGGGGGATCCCGTGTGGCTAACCCCTGGCTACGTCGCCGCTCGCCATCACGCCGACCCCCCCACGATGAGGGAGGCACCGTCCTCGTCCTTTGGGCGCTCTGTCTCACCGTTCTGATCGGTTGCACGGCCCTCGTCGTGGACCTCGGCAACCTCGAGCAGCAGGCCGTCAACGTGCAGGATGCCGCGGACTCGGCTGCCCTCGCAGGGGTAACCACATTAGCCCCTGCGGTCGGGAGCTTAGTGGAGCAGGTCATACCCATCCCAGGGCGCACTTGCCAGGTGGCACCGACGAACCAGTGGCTACGGTGCAAGAACTTCAGCTGGCTCGACGGCCATTACCTTTACGATGGCCAAAGCCCACCTGGTGCCTACTGTCAGGCGAGCCCATGCAGCGGCTGGTGGCGTGTAGTTGCGGCTGCACAAGAACCCGGGCAGATCAGCGACGTGCAAGTCTTTCAGGACGGCACCTCAATTGGCGGGTGGACATGCGCTTACAGCCAAGTCGTAACCCACGGGGACGTCTACCGCTCCTATTGCGGCGCTCTCGACACTGGAGTGACGAACGCGGAGGCCAATTGGGACCTGACCACGGCCCTTGCGTTCAACCCTGCGATAACGGCGACCAACAATGCTGCCGATATGGCCAGCCATTATGGCCTGAGCCCACGATGGTCGGCCTGCAGCCACTCGTACTCAACAGGCCAGGGACAGCTTTTCCTGGCCGAGGGATGGAACGGGACCACCTGCTTGGGCTACAGGGTGGCTCCAGGCTACAAGGTCGTCTTCTGGGCCGAGCTCGACGTCAACGGTATCTCACGAACGGCTTGGGCCACAGGCTCGCCGGCAAGGCTTTGCTCCGGCCTGTCTCCTGGGCAGTGCGACTGAAAACAGTGCAAACCCCGTCTGTTCCGGGACGGCAGGCGCTTAGCACGAGGTAACCGTGACGGAGAAGGTCAACCGCCCCGTGACCGGCGGCCTACCGCTATCGCTCACCAAGAGGCTAACACCATTGTAGGTGTAATTGCCCGCACGGCTCGCGGGACAGCGTGCGGGATCGACCAAGACCTCTCGGTCGCGGCTGTCCAGGCTCAAAAAACTCGGGGCGTTCTCGAGGGAGAACGAGTAAGGCTCGGTCCCTCCGCTGACCGAAAAATCGATAGTCACCCCGCCACCGACCGGGACCGTTACCCTGCACCCGCTTTCGTAACTGGTGCACCAAGGCGTGCCACTTCGGGTGCCTCCCAGCGCTACGGCGCTGCCCGCACTGTTCAGCTCGTGCACCGGGCCGCCGCTCGCGCTCCCGAAGTAAACCAGCGCGCCGATGGCCGCCACGGCGATAGAGGCCACGAGCAGCACGTACTCGAAGATCGCGACGCCCGCCTCGCCTCGTAAGCGCCCGCGCTGCCCGGACCAAAGACAACCTACCGAGCTCACGTAACGACTGCCTTCCCAACGCACTAAGTCGCTGTTAGCGGCCCCGTGACGCCTTTAGCCAGCGGTGGTAGTAGTTATGCTGTTGCTGATGTCATTTGTGACCTTATTCAGCGTCCCGTTTATGCTGCCACTCAGCGCGACGAGCGCCCCGATAGCCGCCACGGCGATCAGCGTTATCAAAAGGACGTACTCAACCAAGCTCGCGCCGACGTCTCCCCTAGGCGAAAAGTTGTATTGCAGCCAGCCGGCAAGCTGCGCCCGCCAAAGCAGTACCCGCTTTTTCATGGGAGGACCTCCTCCGTCAGTCTTGTAGCCCCGGACCTTCTCGTGCCCCGCGGCTTTTTGAGCTCCCACCAGTCTCCACGCCTCACGGGGGGCCGTCCATAGGTCAATAGGCTCATATCCCGCCGGGGCAAGAAGGTACCTCGCCGCTTCTTGTACCACGTACCTCGGCGGCGCAGCACTAACTCCCACTTGTCCTAAGCGCCAGTAGTGGCCGCCGTGACGGTGTCCCGAGCGCCAGTAGTGGCCGCCGTGACGGTACACGGAGGCTGCTGTGAAAGAGCGCTGGCCACGCGTCAACTGGCTTTACAGGCCACTTCAGCACTTTTTGACTTAGAGGCTCATCTGACAGGTGGCAGCAGCGGTCATCACGGGTTTCGCTGGTGGACCAGCTTGGCGTTGAGCAGCACCGAAACTGCCAGGGCGCACCGAGCCCGCCGGTGGACTGTCTTTTTATTTGTGCGGTGCCTCAACGCAATTGGCCAGCCGCGGACCTGTGCGCTCTACCGGCCTGCGCATGCCTGGGTGCGCTGCCCTCTGCCGTAGTCGTGGGCATTTTGGCGGCTTCTCACTGTCCCGTGCGGCCGTGACGTCGGGTGATGGCCTACGGTCCCTGTAGACCGACGTCGCCCCGCTCGTGCTCCAGGGGCCGCTGCGAGCCCCGCGGAGAGGGCCAGCGGGGCTCCCGTAACGGCTACGGGCCGCGGCGCCTCCGCGCAGCTGAGCAGCCCATCGAGGTGTAGCTCCCCCAGGTGACAGGGGCCGGGGGCCGTTGCGCCCTGCGCTCATGAGCTTTTTCGGAGGCAGCTCATAGCTGCCAGAGCGCCCGGTGGCTGAGACGTGGCCAAGAGGCCTCCCCGCACGGGACGTCGAGGACGCCTTCAGGGACGCTACAGGTGAGCCGGTGCTCTCGCTCACGGCGCTGAGCGAGGCGACCGACCGGCTCTGGGAGCACTGCCAAGCCTTCATAGCGAGGGGCCTTTCTGCCATCGAGGCCCACTGCCTGTTCTTGGGCGCCATCTTCGAGCCCCTACGGGCCCAAGGCGCCAAGGAGGCCCTCCTCGTGGCTTGGCGGGCAGACGAGGGCCGCAAGCACCTATTGCACCTGGCAGCCGGCAACAAGGAGCCCGAAGCCGCCTGGGCCGAGCTGCTGGGCAACCTGCTGTCTTGGGGCACGAGCGCACCGGCCACCGTCACAAGCGACGGGGCACCCGGCTTGGCCAAAGCGACCGAGGCCGACTACCCTCAGGGCACCCGTGCCCGCTGCTGGCCCCATTGCCTCGCCAACATGCGCCCCAAGCTGCCAGACGAGCTCGCCGGGGAGGTGGCGGCCCATGTCTAGCCCTGAGGGACGCCCCCGTCCTAGGCGCCGCCAGGGCAGCCGCAGAGCGTTTTGCACGTCCGTACGCCAACGAGCACCCCTCTACCGTGGCCTGCCCCCAAGACGACTTGGGAGCGCTACTTGCTGTGCACAAGGTGCCCGTGCGCCACAGGTTGGCGGTGCGCACGACGAACTTGGCTGAGCGCTCTTTTGGAGAAGGACGCCGGAGGACCAAGGTCGTCCCGAGGCTACGGGCCGAGAGGGCTGCTACCAAGCTCGTCTTTGCAACCATGGTGCGCTCTGCAGGACGTTGGGGCCGCCTGGCGGTGGACGAGCTTGAGCGCCGCCAGCTCGCGCTGCTGCGCGCAGACCCTGGCCTTGGCCCCCACCTGCTGGCTACGGCAAAGGGCACCAAAGCAGGCAACCACAAAGGGCAGCAGCATGGCACAGGCCACCTTCATTTACAAGGCTTTACAGGGCGCGCTTGACTTGACCGTTATGGCGTGCTGGCGAGCCGCAACGCTGTGCGGTCCGGCCGCCCATGGCTCTTTTTATGACGGCCGCGCAGCAATTGCCCCGGCACCCGGCACGGGCCGGCCCTCGTCGGCCGGGCCGGACGTACTGACCTTACTGGAGCTCGCCGAGCCAGCCAAAAGGGTTTATCCACGCACCAGGGAGCATGGGACCTCGTCATGAAAAAGTTGGCTGACAAACCAGGCCACCAGGCGGCAGCCTGAGCCTGCTGGCCCCCTAATCCCCTAATGCGCGATCGACGTTACGACCTGGAGCACTCCGATAGGGCGGCTTTCAACCCCTCGGTGCTGTGCTCAAGTAACGGTTGCGGCCGACTGACAAGGCGGCCAGCCCGAGCGCAAAAGCTACCAGAAAGAACACGTCACGGTAACCGAGAAGCCCGATAAGGCTGCCACCTGCAATTGGCAAGAGCGTAGCAGGCGCAGTCAAGGTGCCGATGAAACCGGTGTAGGTAGCGCGCAAAGGCACGGGCGCGATATCGACGAGGACGTTGCCGTACGCCATGGTGCGGCTGGCGATGGCCGCTCCGAGCACGAAGAAGATGAGGAAATAGCCAGAGGGCCAGAACGTTGCCAAGGCCAAAGCTAAAATCGGCATGGCGGCTCCGAGCAGAAGGCAGGTGCGTAGCACAGCAG
>JBMFUG010000060.1:0-16893 GCA_049966695.1 Acidimicrobiales bacterium
CCTGAAGACCGCCTTCGGATCTCCCCGCTCGACCTCGGTTCGCTGGTCCACGAGGTCCTCGAGCGTTTCATGGTCGAGGTCCTCAGCCGACCCCCCGGCTCCCAGCCGCAGCCGGGGCAACCCTGGCCTGAGCGAGACCGCCGCCGCCTGCTAGAGATAGCTGAGGGGGTGTGCGACGGCTACGAAGCTGGCGGCCTTGTCGGCCGGCCCATCTTTTGGCAGCGGGACCGCAGCCGCGTGCTTCGCGACTTCGAGCGGTTCCTTTTGGAAGATGACGCCTACCGAGCGAGCCACGCCACCCGCCCTGTTGCAGCTGAGCTGAGCTTTGGGCTCCCTGGCTCTTGTCTTGGCACGGTCGAGCTTGCTTTGCCCGACGGGCGAAGCGTCGCGTTGCGCGGCAAGGCCGACCGTCTCGACATTGCGGCTGACGGGACGTTAGACGTCGTCGACTACAAGACGGGCAAAACAGACAGTTACAGCGGCCTGAGCGAAGCTGACCCTGATGCCCGCGGGACCAAGTTCCAGCTCGTGGTCTACGCCTTGGCCGCCCGGGAGCACCAAGGGCGCCCCGACGCCGAGGTGCGCTCCGCTTATTGGTTCATCTCCGCTCGTGGTGGTTTCAAGCGTGTTGGCTATCTTGTGACGAGGGAGGTGCTCGCCCACGTCAGCGCCACGGTCGGCCGGGTGGTGGCGGGTATAGAGGCCGGGGTGTTCCCTCACTACCCGCAGGCAATGGCCTCGAGCACCTTCGTGGAGTGCCCCTACTGCGACCCTGATGGGCTGGGGGTAGCAGATCTGCGCCGCCAGTTGGGTAAAAAGCGCGAGAGCCCGGCTTTGCGCACCTTTTTTGAGCTAGTCGAGCCCTTGGGCGAGCCGGGCGCCACCGGCGGCCCCGAGGTGGACGAGGCTCCCGGTGCCTAAGCCTGCGACAGAGCCAAGGAGGGCCGCTCTGGCCGACCAGCAAGCCCGAGACCGTGCCCGCAGCGACCTCGCGTCAAACCTTTTCGTCGAGGCTGGTGCCGGTTCTGGCAAGACAAAGGTGCTCGTCGACAGGGTGCTGGCCCTGGTGACGAGCGGTGAGGTTGAGCTGGCCAATGTCGCAGCCATCACCTTCACTGAAAAAGCTGCTGCAGAGCTACGAGACCGGGTCACGCGCGAGCTGGAGCGCTACATAGCGGAGCACCCGGGGACGATCGAAGCCGAAAGGTGCCAAGTGGCCCTCGACCAGGCTGATGGGGCCGCGATCGGCACGCTGCACTCGTTCGCCCAGCGCGTCCTGCGAGAGCACGCGATCGAAGCTGGCCTCCCGCCGCGGGTCGAAGTCCTCGACGAGGTGAGCTCCGACGTGGCCTTTGACCGGCGGTGGTCGGCCTTTCAAGACGAGCTTTTTGCCGACCCGCATATGCAGCGCACGCTCGCGTTGGCGTTCGCTGCTGGCGTACAGCCCGAGGCGCTTCGCTACCTGGCCCGGGTTTTTGAAGACAACTGGGACCTGGTCAAAGAAATGGCCCTCGACCTGGAGGCAGTACCCGAGCCTCCGCCGCTGCAGGAGCTTTTGGAGGCGCTGCGGCCAGAAGTCACGGCTCTGCTGGCCGAGCCTTGCTCGGATCCTGAAGACCGGCTCCGCCAACGGGTGCGGGAGGTAGCCGAGCATTGGCAGCGGCTCGAAAGCCTTGGCGATGAGGCCGAGCTTCTCGGGGCGCTTGGCCCCGACGCCCAGCCGAGGTTGCCTAGTTTCAAGGTTGGCAACTGCGGCCGGCGTGGCTCCTGGGGAGACGTCGACGCAGTGCGCGCCCGGTTGGCTTCGCTCGGCGAGGCCGTGGCGCAGGCCCGTAAAGACGTGGTGACTGCTTGTGCACGGCGGGTGGCCAGCGCCGTTGGCAGGTTCACCTTGGCTGCTGCCGAGGAAAGGAGGGCAGCCGGCCAGCTCCAGTTCCACGACTTGCTGGTACTGGCCAGCTCGCTGCTGCGCAACCCTGAGCACGGGCCAGCCGCTCGGGCAAGCTTGCACGAGCGTTACCAGCGGGTGCTCTTGGACGAGTTCCAAGACACAGACCCTATCCAGGTGGACCTGGCCGTGCTTTGCACTGCAGCTGAGCCGGCCGCTCAGGCTACAGGCAGGCTCCCGTGGTGGGAGGTCGAGGTCGCACCGGGCAGGCTGTTCGTGGTGGGGGACCCCAAGCAGTCGATCTACCGCTTCCGCCGGGCAGACATAAAGACCTTCCTCGACGCCGCAGAACGCTTCGGTGGCGCCGGCGGCCGGGTTGAGCTCACCACCAACTTCCGCAGCGCCAAGCCCATCATCGAGTGGGCCAACCGTACGTTTGGCTCTCTGGTCAACGCTGTGCCCGGTTCTCAGCCCGCCTATGTACCCTTGGTGCCGGCCCGTCCAACACCTGGGGCAGGCCCGGCGGTTTCCGTGCTCGGGCGGGAGCCGCACGCAAAGGAGCTGACGGCCGACGCCGTCCGGGCGGCAGAGGCGGCCGACGTGGCCGCGGCAGTGGCGAACATGCTGCAGGAGGGCTGGGCCGTAGACGACGGGGCGGGAGGGTGGAGGCCAATGCGGCTCGGGGACGTCGCTGTGCTGGTGCCGGCCCGGACTTCGCTGCCGTTCCTGGAGGACGCCTTTGAAGAGGCGGGGATCGCCTTCCGGGCTGAAGCTAGCTCTTTGGCGTACTCGACCAGGGCGGTGCGGGACTTGCTCATGGTCCTCAGGGCCGTGGACGACCCTACGAACTATTTGTACGTCATCTCGGCGCTGCGGACGCCGCTTTTAGCTTGTGGCGACGACGACCTGTTCCGTTTCCACAACGAGCGCAAGGGCCACTGGAGCTACTTGGCGGACCAGCCGAGCACTGTACCAGCCGATGACCCCGTGCTGCAGGGCCTCGCTTACCTGCGTTCCCTTTACGAGCAACGCTCTTGGTTGGCGCCTTCGGAGCTGCTCAGGCGGATAGCCGTTGACCGCCGGGTTTTTGAGCTCGCCTTGGCGGAGGGACGGCCTCGGGACGTTTGGCGCCGCCTTCGCTTCGTGATCGACCAGGCCCGGGCTTTTAGCGAGGCGACCGGCGGCGACCTCCGCCAGTACCTGGCCTGGGTCGGCCGGCGGTCGGCCGAGGGGCCGAGGGCCGCCGAGGTGGTCCTCCCTGAAGCGGACGACGACGCGGTGCGGGTCATGACGGTGCATGCTGCCAAGGGCCTTGAGTTCCCGGTGACCGTGCTGTCTGGCATGTCAACTGCTCAGCGCGCGCAAAGAGCCCCGGTCGAAGTCGCCTTTTTGCCAAACGGCAAGGTGGGTTACCGCTTCAGCCGGGACGTGGTGACCGAAGAGTACGAGGAGTGGAAGCCGCTAGACGACCAAATGAGCTTTGACGAGCGCGTGCGGCTCCTGTACGTGGCGTGCACGCGAGCGCGTGACCACCTAGTGGTGTCCCTGCACCGCAGGGCTCGGGCTGCCGGCACGGAGCGGTCCAAGTTCACGGACGCCGAGCTACTTGTTGACGGCATGGGCGAGCTCCTAGACGAGCTGCCGGACGCGACTGCGCTTGGCGGCCAGGTGGGCCCGGCGGTCGCTGAGCCCGTTGCACCGCCTCCGCCCTTCGACGAATGGCTTCGCGAACGCACGGCCGCTATCGAGCGGGCGTCGCAGCCGGGCACGGTCGCTGCCAGCGCTCTTAGCGACGAGGGCTCGTTCGACGTCGAAAAAGAGCCGGGCCCTGTGCGACAGGGAGGTCCCGGCGACCACGGCGGTGCCTCCTGGCCGGAGGGCCGTTACGGCAGTGCAGTCGGGCGAGCGGTCCACGCAGTGCTCCAGGTGGTGGACCTTCGCAACGGAGAAGGCCTGGACGCCGCCGTGGCAGCACAATGCGAAGCTGAGGGGGCCCCCGGACGTGCCGAGGACGTCCGGGGGCTTGCCACGATGGCGCTTGGTGCTCCCATAGTGCAAGAAGCTGCCCGGAGCCGCTACTGGCGCGAGCTCTACGTGTGCGCCCCTGTGGGCGGCCGGCTCTTGGAGGGCTACGTCGACCTCCTCTACCGCGCACCTGAGGGGCTCGTGGTCGTCGACTACAAGACTGCGGCGACCTCTGAGCCAGCCGAGCTCGACCGGCGCCTAGAGTCCTACCGCAACCAAGGAGCGTCCTACGCAGCCTTGGTCGCTGCGACGACCGGCGAGCGCGTCGAGCGGGTGGTGTTCCTTTTCTTGACCCCCACGGGAGCCGTGGAGCGCACGCTGCCTGACTTGGACGAAGCTGTGGAGCACGTGCGCGAGCTGGTGGCTGCCGGGGGGCAGGTGCTCCAGTTGCCGTGACGGAGGCTAAGGTTGCCAGAGGCCCGGGTCGCAGGAAATACCGTCAGTGCCCGAGCGGCTAGGAGGCATTATGTCGATAGGCGAAAAGGTCCTTCATTTCCAGAACAAGGGTACCGACCTCGCTCAGTTGCAAGCCAAGATAGCGGCTTATTTGCAGTCGGAGGGCTTTACAGTCCAGTCCTCGCCCGGCAGCTCACATGGCTTGGTGGTCCAAGCGAAAAAGGGCGGCTTCCTCCGCGGCGTGGTAGATGCCGACCGGGCCCTCACGGTACTGGTCTCTGGCCAGCCCAATGACTTCATAGTCAGGATCGGCATTGGCAAGTGGCTTCAGCACTTGGGCGTGGCCGCGCTCGAGACGTTGCTCATCTCGGACCTGTTCCTCGTGGTCGATGTCGCAGAGACCGCATGGAACTTCGAGATCGAGGAAAAGCTCAGCAAGCAGGTGGAGGCACTGGTCGGCTGAGGGCCGGCCCGTTGTATTGGGGCCCAGCGAAGCCAGGTACGCCAAGATCTGTCCTCCGCAGCCTTTTCGGCGGCTTTCCCCGTTTTATTGACGGTCGTTTTATGTGGGGCAGGACGGGAGCTGTGCCGCCGCCTCTTTAGCGGTGCCCCCCTTTAGGGCTGTGCCGTTGCTGGTCCTTTAGGGGTGCCCCCCTTTAGGGCTGTGCCGTTGCCAGGCCTTTAGGGTAGGGGCAACAGGGGCTGCACCTGTGCGAGGCGCTCCAGCGCGGACGCGTCGTCGGGCTCGTTTTCGGCTGAGAGCTCTGCTGCAACCAGGTCCCTGTACGCCTCTAGCTCTGAGCCCGCCGTGGCTTTGTCCCAGCCGAGCAAGGGCGCCATGATGCGCGCGACTTGGGACGCGGCTTCGACCCCTCTGTCTTTTGTCTCGATCGAGATGCGTGTCCTGCGCTCCATCACGTCTTCAAGGTGGCGGGCGTCCTCATGAGTCACGGCGTAGGCAACCTCCGCACCGATGTAGCCTCCCGCTGCAGTGAGCTGCTGTAGAAGGGACGCGTCGTCCGTCGCCTCTGCTAGCACTTCGGGCACGAGGGCACCGTAACGGGCGAGCAAGCGCCCAATTTGCCCGGGCGCGAGGCCAGTCTCTGCCGCAAGTGCCCGCGCCCGCCCGGCCATCTCGGAGAAACCTTCAGCTCCCACGATGGGCACCGAAGCAGTCGAGCACGGCCCTGCGCGCAAGTGGGCGTGTTCTACGGCCGCGTCTATCACGTCCTTGGCCATGACGCGGTAAGTCGTGTACTTGCCGCCAGATATGAGGACGAGGCCAGGCATGGCGCGGTTCACGGCGTGCTCGCGCGAAAGTTTGGTCGTCTCCTCACCAGCCCCCGCTATAAGGGGGCGCAGCCCAACGTAAACGGACTCAATGTCTGAACGTGCAAGCGGTGAGACGAGGGCCGTGTTAACGGTAGAGAGCAGGTAGTCGATGTCGGCGGCCGTGGCAGTTGGGCGTGCCAGGTCGTGTTCCCAGGTGGTGTCCGTCGTGCCGATGACCCAGTGCTCGCCCCAGGGGAGGACGAACAGGACGCTTTTTTCTGTCGGGAGGATTAGCGCAGTCGAGGCATGGATGCGGCCCTTGGGCACGACAAGGTGCACGCCCTTAGAGGGCTGCAGCCGTAGCGTGCTTGCGCGCCCAGCGAGGGCTTCGAACTGCTCGGTCCAGACCCCGGTGGCAGAAACCACGACCTTGGCTCTGGCCTGCACCTCAGCGCCGGTCTCGGCGTTGGCCAACTTCGCTCCGTTAATGCGCCCTTGTCCTTGCAGCAGGCCGGTCACCCGGGCGCGGCTTACCACCACGGCGCCGTGGCTTGCTGCCGTGCGCAGTACCGCGAGAGTGTGCCGCGCGTCGTCGACCTGGCCGTCGTAGTACTGGACGGCGCCTATGAAGCGCCTGGGGTCGAGCGAGGGAGCGAGCTCGCGCACCTTTTGCCTCGAAAGCTGGCGGTGCGACGGCAACCGGGGCCCTTCCTTGGCAGCTCGCGCCAGCATGTCGTAGAGAAAAATGCCCGCCGTCACATATGCGCGCTCGAGGGCCCTGTGACGGAGAGGGTAAATGATCGGCAAGGGGCGGACGAGGTGCGGCGCCGTCCGCAAAAGCACGGCCCGCTCTCTCAGGGCCTCGCGCACAAGCGCAAAATCGTACATTTGCAAGTAGCGCAGGCCGCCGTGGACCAGCTTTGACGACCGGCTAGAGGTCCCTGACGCCCAGTCCTGAGCTTCTACTATTGCGACTTTCAGCCCCCTGGTAGCGGCGTCCAGGGCTGCTCCAGCGCCGACTATCCCGCCACCGACGACCAAGACGTCGAACATGTCCTTACCAAGCGACGCAAAGTGGCGTGCGTGGGCTTCAGGGGAAAGGGCCACGACCTCTGCCCCTGTAGCTGGGTTGCCACTTATGGGCGGTTGTGCCGTGCCTGTCATGTGGGAACGCTTTTGTGCTCGGTCCCTGCTGCTAGAGGGCTTTCGGTGACGGCCCAGCCGAGCGTGCGCTCGATTGCCTTTTTCCATTCCGCGTAACGAGCAGCGCGCTGGGTTTCGTCCCACTTCGGGTACCAGCGCTTGCCTTCTCTCCAGCGGCCGCGGAGCTCCTCGGGGCCCGAGAACAGCCCAACTGCCAGGCCCGCGGCGTAGGCCGCTCCCAGGGCCGTTGTCTCGAGCACCACGGGCCGCACGACGGGCGCTCCCAGGACGTCGGCTTGGATCTGCATGCACAGCTCGTTGGCGGTCACGCCGCCGTCGGCACGCAGTTCGCTGACAGGTGCGCGGCCGCCAGAGGCCATCGCGTCTATCACGTCGCGCGTCTGGTAGGCGATCGCCTCCAGAGCTGCCCTGGCAAGGTGGGCGCTTGTGTGAGAGCGGCTAAGGCCGACTATTACGCCTCGTGCGTCAGGCCTCCAATATGGAGCGAAGAGGCCCGAGAAGGCAGGGACGAAGTACAGCCCTTCAGTACTGGGGACCGTCCGGGCGAGGTGCTCGGCTTCGCCTGCGCTTTGCACGATCTTCAGCTGGTCCCGTAGCCACTGGACCGCAGCGCCGCTCACGGCTACGGAGCCCTCGAGGGCATAGCGTGGCTGCTCGCCGTCGAACTGGTAGCAGACCGTGCTCAGCAGCCCGTCGGGCGAGCGCAGGATCTTGGTGCCGGTGTTCATGAGCACGAAGTTGCCCGTGCCGTAAGTGCACTTGGTTTCCCCCGGCTCGAAACGCACCTGGCCCACCATCGCCGCCTGCTGGTCACCGAGCACGGCAGCAATGGGCACCTTGCCCTCAAGCGGCCCCGTCGCTTGGGTGGCCAATAACCCGGAGGTGTCCGTGCTCGGCCTTATAGCCGGCAGCATGGCGGGCGGCACGCGCAGGTGCTCAAGGATCTCCCCGTCCCAGGAGAGCCGCTCGAGGTCCATCAGCATGGTCCGGCTGGCGTTGGTGACGTCGGTGACGTGGAGGCCGCCTGTCAGCTTCCACACGAGCCAGCTGTCAACCGTCCCGAAGAGAGCGTCTCCTCGTTCTGCGGCTTGGCGGGCGCCGTCGACGTTGTCAAGGATCCAAGCCAGCTTGAGCCCTGAGAAATAGGTGGCAGGGACAAGCCCTGTGCGTTCAAGAATGAGCTCGCCGGCCCTGCTGTTGGAAAGCCCTGGCAGGGCCGGGGCGGTGCGGGTGTCCTGCCAGACGATCGCGTTGTACAGCGGTAGGCCGCTGCGGCGGTCCCAGACAACGGTCGTCTCTCGTTGGTTGGCAATGCCAACGGCCGCCAGGTCGGCGGCCTTTGTCCCGGAGCGCTGCATTGCCGTGGCTATTACGGCCTTGGTGCGTTCCCAGATCTCGACCGGGTCGTGCTCCACCCAACCGGCACGTGCCATGACCTGGGCGTGCTCCAATTGGTGCGAGCCGACCACCTCGCCATCGGGGCTGAAAATGATAAAACGCGTGCTGGTGGTCCCTTGGTCCAAAGCCCCCAGGAGCTCAGCCATGGCGCTCAG
This sequence comes from Acidimicrobiales bacterium, assembly GCA_049966695.1. Lineage (GTDB taxonomy): Bacteria > Actinomycetota > Acidimicrobiia > Acidimicrobiales > Palsa-688 > JAKAWM01. Next base: position 8,299 of record JBMFUG010000060.1, read on the forward strand.
CCGCCCAGCGTGCTCGGCGAGCCCATGGGCTGCGCCTCATGACATGTCCGCTGCTCGGCAAGCGGCGGCCGGGGGGCGATGTCGTCCACGGGGAGCGATGTTAGGATCAAATGAGCATTCAGTCAAGTACTGCTGCACGATCGTGCAAGACGTAGGCGTGCCTGTTGCGTGACGAGGCTTCGGCCTCAGGCGTAGCGTTAACTGCCCGGAGTGGACGACCGGGCCTCATGTAAGCGGCTGGGCCCCAAGAAAGCGAACTGGTCCCAGCAAAGCGAGCAGAGCCACAGCAAAGCGAGCAGAGAAGTGGAGCCATGACCAGAGAGGACTCGAAGCTGGCCGACGCCATGAGGGTCGCCCGGTGCTATTTCCTTCAGGACATGACGATGGAAGAGATAGCCAAGGACATGGGTACCTCTCGTTCAACTGTTTCCAGGCTCATTGCCTTCGCAAAGGCACAGGGGCTCGTCGAGTTCCGGCTGCGGGCACCAAACGCCGACGTGCCGGTGCTCGAGCAAAAGATCAGGACGTCCTTCGGCGTGGAGGCTCATGTGGTGCCCACCTCGGACCTGGCGGGGGAGAGGGAAACCCTAGAGCAGGTAGCCCGCTCCGCCGCCTGGGCCCTCGGCAACATATGCGACTCCGGCATGGTCTTGGGTGTGGCCTGGGGCACGACGATCGAAGCCGTGAGCCGTTACCTCGTGCGCAAACCGACGCGCGGCACGGTGGTCGTGCAGCTGAACGGGGCCGGCAACACCTACACCACCGGGATCGACTATGCGAGCGAGATCCTCGGGCGTTTCGGGCGGGCGTTCGAAGCTCAGGTCCAGCAGTTCCCCGTACCGACCTTTTTCGACTATGCCGCCACGAGGGAAGCTCTTTGGCGTGAACGGAGCATCTCCAGGATCCGTGACCTCCAAAACCGCTCGGACGTGATGTGCTTTAGCGTCGGTGCTGTCCATGGCGGCGTGCCGAGCCATGTGTACTCTGGCGGTTACTTGGAGGAAAGCGACTACGCCATGCTGGAGGCGCTCGGCGTGGCGGGCGACGTAGCGACGTACTTCTTGCGTGAAGACGGCAGCAGTGAGGGGATACCCCTGAACGACCGTTCAAGCGGCCCTCCGCCGTCGGTCGTGCGCAAGGCCGCTAGGCGCCTGTGCGTCGTTGCCGGGGCTCACAAAGCCCGGGGCCTGCGCGGGGCTCTTGCTGGCGGCCTGGTCACTGACCTGGTGCTGGACGAACGGACCGCAGCCGCGCTGATGGCGCTCAGCGAGGCTTAGCCATAGGGCGTGGCCGCCTTGACGAGGAGCTTCTCCCCGCAGAAGCGGACCCCTGTACAAGTGAAGGAGCAAAGCTGCGTGCAATTGCGTGACAAGAGCCGCTGTGCCAGGCCGGTCAACATTTACGATCGCGAACGTCTTTACGGCCCGCTCGGTTAGGTCAGTACACAAGAGCCAGAAAACGAACGTTGCCGGTAGGCAAAAGCGTCATAGAGCCGAGCACCCGGCTTAGGGGGAGCTCGCTTAGGGTAAAGCGCCGTGGCCCCCGCCTCCGCCCGATAAGAAGCGGCCGAAGTGCGCCTCGTTGCCCGCCGTGACGGCGACGCCTAAGAAATCTTGTGCCTTCCGGTCACGCTTTTTATAAATAAATTGGCGCTTTTGTTGGTGCTCACCCGGCCTGTGCCCAGCCCGAGGCCCGCGAGAGCCCCTCGCGGAGCCCTGCACCTGCTGTCCGCGACCACCCGGTTGACCGCCTCCGACGGGAAGGCTCTATTGAGCGCCGCTGTCGAGATGTGGCCCGAGAGACGTTGGCCTGTAGGTGGCTTCGCCTACCGTGCCGGGGCGCAGCCAGAGGAACGGCAAGAACGTAGCCCTCAAAGAACGGTTTTTGGCCTAGGGCGCCCTGGTGGAGGTGGCGCCTTGAAGGTACGCGCTTTAAGCTGCCACAGTCACGGCTAGTAAGCGCGGCGGCTCAAGCTTGTCCGGCACTGCTTCGTCGTCAGCTTCAAGTCCGGCGATGTGCGCTTTGATCGCCTCGACGGCACGTACATGGCGCTCCCCGACCGTTTTCCCAGGTGTGAAATATCCCGGGAGCGCCGGCACAGTCGGGAAGTAGCCACCGCCAGCTTCGCCTTCTTCGACCACGATCGAGCACGTGCGCGCCAGGCCCATTGTGCCTCAAAGCTCATCGCGCGGCTCGTCGGCGCTAACACCTGCTTGGGCAAGGACCGTGTGCAACAGCTTTGGCCCGATTGTCTCGCCGACGTGGAGCTGCAGGGCCACCCGGCCGACTTCCGTTGGGTGCGGGGAGCTAAGCATGAGAACCGCGCTGGGCTACTACTTGCCAACCAAGACGTTGTAGGGCGGCCAGCAGCTCACGGCCGGTCAAGCGCGCAAGTGAAGTCACGACTACGGCAAAGCGGCGCTCTGTTAGCAGCCCGGACAGCCGACCTTGCACAGCCGAGAGGCCCGCAAGGCATTGCGGTCTGACCTATACCAGTGGGCAACCCCGTACCAGTGAGCTAGCCCGGCGTCGGCCTTCTCAGGGAGGTTCTGGCTGGCCACAGTGGGCCGAGCAGTTCGCTTGGCCGGTCTCGGCGGTGTGAGGGCCGCGTCAGGTCAAGGCAGGTTGTTGTTGGTGCTGAGGACTGCTGGCTGGGTGCGTGAAAAGCCGGTCAGGTAGAGGCGTCGGTCCCGGACCTGGTGGGGCTTGCGAGCGCGCCGAGCACTTGCCAGTTATCAGCAAGGGTGCCGTGGCGGTGCTTGGGAGCGGGCTGCATGACTATCTTGCGGGCGTGGTGGACCAGTCAAGCACCCACATGCTCCGATGGCACGAAGCCCGTGTGACGTGCAACGGCCCAGCGGCCTTTCACGAGCGCCCGAGACCGAACAGCTGGGCCAGGTGCTGGGCTCGGGGACGCAGTTCGTACGGCACTACCACATCAACGAGGGTACGAGGCATCACGGGGGCGGAGATAGCAGAGCTCCTGTCGTTCGTTCCCGCCAGCGATGGCCCAGGCCCGTCCAGAGCGAGCCGATAGTTCAAACCCCTTTGAGCTGTGAGGACGGCTCAGCCGGCTGTTGGACGTCGTCGCCTCACGACCCGGCAAGCCCGAGGAACACGACGATGGCGCGGTCAAGCCGGACCATGTCCTCGCTGGACAGTCGTCCGACCCGCTCTCCGAGTTTGGTTCGCCGGATGGTGGTGATCTTGTCGACCATAAGATTGCTGACCTCGTGCAGCCCGTTCTGGGGGCTCGGTGTTATGGGCAGGCGGAAGAGCGGCGCCTCCGTGGGGTCGGTCGTGAAGACGCAAATGGTCACTGAGCCCGTCGCGTCGAAGTGGTCGTCCTGGATGACAACCACCGGCCGGGGCTTGCCGGCATATCCCGACCCGGCTGCCGCGGTCCAGATCTCGCCACGGGTCACTCTGCGTCGGCCGAGATGGACTCGATGAACTCTTGGTCCCGGTCGGCCTGCGCCGACGACGCGACCAGCGCCGACTGACGATGGGCCTCGGTGGCAAACTCGGGGGAACGGACGTCGGGTACCCAGATCTGGACTGGGCGAAGCCCCTCGGCTCGTAGGCGAGCCCGGTGGGCACGGACCCGGGCTCGCACGGATGTCGCATCTGGCTCTCCGGTCACGGCCCCATGTTACATGTAACGCCGCATCATGCCGGCACCATTGCCGGACAGTTCGGTTCCTGTTCGTTGTCGTCCGACTGGAGCCGCCGAAGCGGCGTTGACGCGTCACAACGTCGCGGTCCTCTAGAAGCCACCGGTCAGCAAGCCACCGCCCCATGCTTCGCCGCCGTGAAAGTAGCTGCTAGCAGTACCGCACTAGCAACGGGCCACCACTCCGCTCGCCCGGCGGGCAAATGACCTTGGGTTACCGCCTGCGAGCAATCGGGACTAGGCAAAATGCCAGCCAGCAAGCGGCCGACCAAGGCCATCCTGCTGGTGAAAAAGACTTCAGCCACAACCGTGCCACCCACTACGTCGGCACCCGAGCGCCGTCGACGGGTGAAAAGCGACTTCGCCAAGAACACGCTCGAAGAGGCGCCCCGCGTCGCGAACGCCACCGAGGAAGCGAACGCTAGGCGGCCGTACCCGCCTACGGGTGCCGTCATCGTCTTGGACATGGGTCTTGGACATGGTCCCGGGTGCCTTCCAATGGAGGGCCCTGAGGACAGCTTCGTTCACGTCGAGTACGGCCTGACCTCAGGCAACTACAGCTCAGGCCGGCTTGAGATAACGGCACTGGCACAACGAACCGTGGCGCCGACCAGTGACGAGGACGGAACCGCGGCGCTGTACGAGGCAGCGTGGTTGTGCTCGCGAGGTCGCCCTTGGGGCCGTAGACGCCGTGGTCGTCCACAAGATCGGCCGGCTGGCTCTCAACCATAAAGGACCACGTCGCGACCCTGCTCCGGCACCGGGGCATGGCGCTCGTGCCTGTGGCCGAGAACGTCCAAGAGACCGCGTCCGGGCGCGTGGCCGAAGGCGCGCACGCCCTCATGGCCAAGCTCGCAGCCACCCTGGCCACCCGCGGGGGACGCTTACCGCAAGGCCAACGAACGCGCTCGACGCCAGTTCGACGCCGTCCTCTTTGAGTGCTTAGACGTGAAAGCCGGTCGTGTTTGCCACGAGGAGCACGCCCGCTGTTCAACGAGATGTTCCCTCTGAGCGGGTGCCACTATGAAATTCGAGTGGAGGTGGCGGGGATCGAACCCGCGTCCTTCGCTTTCTTGCCGGGCCTTCTCCGAGCGCAGCCAGCTATGTTATCTCGGCTACCTGCTCGCCGCTGGCATCGGCAGGACGCTAAAGCCGGCTAAATGTCCCTTGTGGCCCGTCGGCACGACCACAAAGTAAGCCCTACGATATGACGCCCGCTACTGGCCCGTAGAGCTGGGGCCAGACGGACGGGCCGCTGTTAAGCAGCCAGCGCTAGACGCGCATTGCCTGAATTGGCGTTTATTGTTTTTCCCAGTTGTTTAACGTGGCATCCGGGGACCACGGCTCGCTTCTCCCGGTTCGACAATCGAAGTCGAAGCCTATCACCCCCATGTGAAGTTGGACTTTCTTCACTTACAGGGTACCACGCGCTTGGCTGCCTGCGTAGGCAGCCGTTACTGCGCTCGCAGCTGGACCTCTCGCAACTGGACCTGAGGGAACGAAAGGGGCCAACTCAGCCAGTGCCACGCGGGTCCCGCCCGAACGCGTTGCTCAGCGCAGACGCCGCCCCCGGCGGCTAGTGGCTCTTTTCGACCTGGGCCAGGCCCTTTTGGATCTGGGCAGCGAGGGTGCTGTAGTCGGAGTCGAGCGGGTTGTCCCTAAGAGCGTGGCGCATGAGGCTGGCCGCGGTGGCCAGGTCGGCTTTGGCCTGGGCTGGCTGGAGCTGCGAGAGCTGGCCATAGGCGCCAGCCTCGTCGTAGTAAGGCTCGCCCCATAGGGGGTCGTCCTTGGCGGCTTTGGCGAAAAGCGACGCCGCTGTGGTCAGGTCGTCTAGGCGCTGGGTGCTGGTGGTCGCGTGGGCAGCAGCGCCGGCGAGCTCGACCCCTTCGGCTAAGGGGTAGCGAGGCTCCCACGGGTTCAGGACCTGGGCGTGGTGGATGTCGGCAAAGTACGCCGTGGACTTGGCGGCCTGCGACAGCGAGGTTTCCGAAAGGACGCGCGTGGACGCCCAGTAGGCATGGTCAGCCCGGTAGGGGCCGTCGGCGCCGATCGAAAGAACAACGACGGCGGCGGTGGCCACGACGAACGCGACAGCAGTTGGCCACCAGTCCACCGCTTGGCGCCGGCGCCGTGGGGGCAGCGGCCTTGCCGGCTCGGCCTGTGCGAGCAGAGATGCCTGTGAGGCACGAGCCGTTGGCGATAGCAGCACTGCCGGCCGCAGGCTGTCAGGGACCCCCGCCGCTGCCGCAACGACCAGGAGCAACCCCGCCAAAAGCCAAAAGCTGAAGCTGAGGCCCACTTGCTGCACGTTGAACATTGCCTGGACCACGTAGGCGGTGATGGAAGCAGTCACGACTGCCAGCTCCAGGCGGTGCCCGCGGGCACGCTCGGCCTCGACAGAGCCGGCACTTTCCCCCCGTTCGACCGCCCGCAGGCGCCGCCACGCCCCGGCTGAGCGCATGCCGAGCACCACGAGCAGCCCGACGAAAAGGACCAGGCCGATGTAGCCCTTGTCGGCTAGCACTGTCATGAATATGTCATGGGAGCCGTTCACCAGGTAGTTAGGCCCGAGGCCTTTTACCCAAGCGGCGGTTTGGTACTGGGGAAAGACAAGGGCGTAGCTGTCTGGGCCCACCCCGGTCAAAGGATGGTTGTCGGCTATGCGGACGGCCGCGCTCCACATGTCGAAGCGCTGCTGCACTGACGTGGAACCACCGGTCTTGAACAGGGCCGACAGCGGCTCGGAGATGAACCGCCTGCCGCCGGCGACCATGCCCACCACAGCGACGACGACTATGGCCCCGACCGTGGCCGACGTGACTGCCATCCTCTTTCGCAGCTCGGGGGCCAGGAACACGCCCAGCACGACGAGAGAAGCTATGACCGCCACCCAGGCTCCCCGAGCGGAAGAGCGGACCACCAGTGCCAAGACGGCGAAGCTGAAGATGCCGCCCACTATGCGCAGGGGTAGTCCCTTGGCCGTAAAGATGCCGAAGACGAGGGCGACCGGCAGCACCATGGCGAGGTAGCCAGCCAGGTGGTTGGGGTTGCCGAAGGTGGAAAAGATGTTGCCAACCGTGGTGGCAGCGTTCCAGTGGATGAAGTCCCACTTCGGCCCGGACAGCTCGGTGTCGTGGAGCTGGATCAGCCCGTACACGACGACCACGCTTGCCCCAGCAAAGCCGAAGGCCCCAAGCACCTTGCGCACGTCGCCGGCGTCCACCGCCTCAGCCGTTGCCATCGTGATGGCGGCGAAGGCTAGTGCAGCGTAGAGGCCGTCGTAGGAGCCGTAGTCACCGAGCAGGCCCACATGGGTGTCCACCCCGGCCAGAGCCGACACCACGTCCCATATGAGCACCGCCGCCACGGCCCATTGGAGGCCGTTCCGCCAGCCCGGGGGACGACGGTTGTGGACGCCGTCCACCACCCACAGCCCCGCTACCACCAGGGCCCCGATCACGACCAGCGTGTACTTCGGGACATTAAAGACGTCTCCGGTGTGGGGGTCGAACACGACGGGCACGTACACCGCCAGTGCGACGACCAAGCCGGCCCGGCCCGCCCTCCAGCCTCCCTTGTCGCGTACGACAGCCGTGACCAGCCACCCGGTGGCTACCGAGGCGCTGAGCAGCGTGCCCAAGAAGACTGCGAAGCTCCCCCCGGTCGCCCCGGTTGCCCACAGCAGGAGCACGACGAGCCAGGACAGCGCGCCGAGGGCAAATGGCCAACCGGGCACCCCAGTCTTTTCGGTGACGACTTCCAGAACCCTCGGCCGGGCCCAGCTTTCCGGTACCAGGCCACCCGGCCCGCCCCTGTACTGGAAGGCCTGGCGGCGACGACGCTCGTAGGTGTAGCCCCCCGTCGCCCGCCTTCGGGCCTGGCGGCTACGCCCCCGTGGTGTGCTGCGGCTTTGTGGGCGCCCCTTTGGCACGAACGTAGGTTAGTACGACTTTCGGCACTGGTCCATGTCATGCCGGGGACAGGCGGCCGAGGCGCGAGCCAACCCGGCGCTGGGCCCCTGGACCTCGGCCCGGAAGCCGCTAGAGCTGGGTCTGAAAGGGGGCGAAGCCCTTTCGCAGCTCGTCTGGCACGAACATCGGGTGAGACCGGAGAGCCTCGTACTCGAGCTCCAAGAACGGCACCTTTTTTTCGTGGGTGTCCCAGTAGTCGTACTTGACGGCGGCGGAGTCGCCCTCAGTCAGGCCGAACTTGGCCAGCTCGGTCGTGTTGCCACCTATGTCCTCGGCCCAGCGGATGCGGGCGGCGCTGGCCCAGATTGCGTCCAGGTCGCGGCGCATGAGGACCACAAAGACGTCCGGCGGGGGGTCGTCGACCATGTCTTTTAGCATGTGGGGGGCTTGCACGACGACGTGCTCACGTTTGAGGACGGCTCTGAACAGCTCCTCGTCTTTGATCAGGAACTCTGTCTCGTCGACGAAGTCATGGCCGGTGTCGGCGGCGATCATCTTTGCCGCGACCCGGGTGCCCGAGCGCTGCGGGCCAGTGACGACGATCTTGGAGTGGGCTGCCAAGTGCTCGAACATCAGCCCCGAGGTCCTCCCATGTGCACAACTGTACCTGGGCAACGCCGTGCGCCAGGCGCCGGAGCACCAGGTCGGACAAGCGCGGTCCTACCTGAGCGGGCGCCCCTGGCGAGCCGTGCCGGCCACAAGTCCTCCACAGCCGGTCGCAAATCCTTCACAGTTCTGTGATGGTCTTGTGAAGGCAGCGACCTTTTGGCAGTTTGCGGCGTGACGCAGTAAGTTCTGAACCGTCTTACTAGCGACCTGCTTCCGGAGCAGGCCGCTAGCGCACGGCACCAAGTCCACCACCTGTGCTCCTGGCCTGGAGTAACATCAGAGCCAGTCGGCACCTGCTGGGGACGGGGTGCACGGCACCAGCAACAACCGCCCAAAGTGGCG
>JBMFUG010000061.1:0-16870 GCA_049966695.1 Acidimicrobiales bacterium
AGGTGACAAGGTGATCGTGTCGGGACCGCTGGGCGACCACGGGGCGACAGTCATGCTGGCCCGCGGGGAGCTCGGCATCTCCGCTGAGATCCAGTCTGACACGGCGGCCCTGAACGGCCTAGTGGCAGCGCTGCTCCAAAGGCTGCCGACGGCCACCCACGCACTTAGAGACGCCACTCGGGGAGGTCTCGCCACCGTCCTAAACGAGCTAGCCCAATCTTCTGGGGTAGGCGTCGTGCTCGACGAGGCGGCTGTGCCTGTACGGCCAGAGGTGAGAGGGGCTTGCGAGCTGCTGGGCATCGACCCCTTATATGTCGCCTGCGAGGGCCGCATGGTCGCGGTAGTCGATGGCCCACAAGCGCCCGTCGCCCTCGAGGCGATCCGCTCTCACCCCTTGGGCCGCGAGGCCGCGATAGTTGGAGAGGTGACCGAGGAGCACGCAGGCCTCGTCTTGGAACAAACTGCCTTCGGCGGTAGCAGGGTGGTCGACATGCTCACCGGTGACCCCTTGCCGCGGATCTGCTGAGCGAGAGCCCTGGCGGCCGCCGACTGGCAAGCCCGGCCAGCTGGCCGGGCTTGCCTCAAGGAACTGAGCCAGGTGCTGCGCCGTCCAAGCCTGTTGCCTTGACTTCTTCCCAGAGCCCGTCCAAGACGGCCGAGTCGAGCTGCGCCAAGTCCAGCTCGCGCTGGGCGGCCAGCCGCTCTACTGCCATAAACCGTCGGCGGAACTTGCCCGTCGCCTCCCGCAAGGCGGCCTCGGGGTCAAGGTCCAGGTGGCGCGAAACGTTGACCACAGCGAACAGCAGGTCACCGAGCTCATCGCGGGCCTCTGCGCGCCTTGCCGAGCTTTGCCCGATGGCGTCGCTCAGCTCGGCCAGTTCTTCTCCGACCTTCGCCAAGGCACCTTTAACCGACGGCCAATCAAAGCCGACTGCGGACGCTTTCTTTTGGATCTTGTCGGCGTACAGTAGAGCCGGCAGGTTGCGCGGCACCTGGTCCATCACTCCCGAGGCGCCCCTTTCTCGCTTCTTGATCTGCTCCCAGTTGCGCATCACCTGCTCCGCCGAGCTCGCTTCGACCTCCCCAAAAACGTGAGGGTGACGGCCGACCAGCTTTATGCGAGCACCACGGGCCACGTCGGCCAGGCTGAACTGGCCCTCTTCTGCTGCCAGCACCGAGTGGAAAACTACCTGGAACAATAGGTCGCCAAGCTCTTCCTCTAGGTGCTCATAGCCTTCCCCCTCCTCGGTGAGCTCCTCGATCGCCTCCAGTACTTCGTAAGACTCTTCGAGAAGGTAGCGCGTGAGGCTTTGGTGAGACTGCTCTCGGTCCCAGGGGCATCCCTGGCGCAGGGCCCGGGCCAGCTCTTCTAGGAGCACCACCTCGCCAGCCAGCGGTTGAGCAAGAGCGGGCACCCAGATGCTAGTCAGGTGGTCCGGGTGGACCGCGCGGTCCAGTTCGTCCCACGGCAGGACTGTCACCAATTGCTCGGCCAGGCCCAGGCGTTGGAGGACAGTCACGTTTAGCTCGTCCACAGCCAAGCTGTCCACCGCCGAGCCGATCACAAGCTTTACGTCGGAAAGCACCTTAGATGAGTCGCACTGGCCGACCAGGAACGGCCCTGCTGATCCAGCGGCCTCGGACGCAAAGCGGTGGCCGTCCACGAGGCGAGCGCCGACCGCCAGCGGGTCCACTCGCAGCACCTCCCACGCCAGGTCAACAAAGGAAACTGCCGGGAGCACTGACGTCTCGGCTCGAGGGTCAGAGCGCAAAAGCTCCACGCTGCGCTCAGCCACCAGGGGCGACCCAGGCACGGCATAAAGCACGTTGCCGCCCGCCGCCGCCTCAGCTACTAGAGCTTCGACAATGCCGGCGTACACCTCCTCCAGGCTGTGGGCAGTTTCGTACAGGTAGTCGAAGCTCTTAGCTTTGGGAACAGCACTGGCAGATGGGTGCCGTGAGGTGCGCAACCAACGCACGTCGGCCTCTTCGATCGCCGCCAGGGTCTCAGAGGTCATAAGCCCCGGCCTTCCCGGGCCGGTCCCGACCACGGTCACACGGCCCCTCTTGGGGGAGCTTGCTTCGTTGGGGGAGCTGGCCCCTTTGGGGGAGCTGGGGCTTTGCGTTCTCACTGGCTTGAAGGTAGCTGGAGGCCTACGGGCAGCACTACGGGCGGGTAACCCGGGTAAGAGGAGGCCGGCAGAGTCACCCACGTACCGAACTGCGGGTTCACTTCGACATGAGCAGCCTTAAGTATGGAGATCACGGGCTGGTCTTCGTAGGCAGGCGTATCAGCGGAAGAGGCCTGTTGGCTTTCTCCGTGCAAAGCAACGTAAATGACTTTTGCCACCGCAGCGCTGAAGGCGATCGGCGTGCGGGAGGTGACCATTATTACTTGGTAACCATAAGCCCTGCTCAAGTACCCAGCCTGGCCAGGGCTGAGCTTGCCGACCTCCTTGCGGAAAGCCGCCGAGCGCGCGACCAGTCCTTGTGGCGTCATGCAATAAGAAGCGCCACCCGGCATCTGGCTTGGGGCCGCCGCCAACTGAGCAGCCCGCTTTGCCCCCGCCGTGCCACGCTCTGGCACATCGGCCACCCGAACGCAAACCTGGGACCAGAAGTCCAAGGGGTGCGAGCCGTAGAACTTTCTCACTTGCGACAGCTCAGCGTGGCTGAGCGACTTTTCGACCAGTGCATGCTCGGCGTCGCGATCAGCCAGTACTGTCCGAAGTTGAAAAGGCAGCTGTTGCCACACTTGTGGCTGAGCAGCCTCCTCCCCCGCCCACGCCGCGGCCAGTTCGGCTGGCGTAGGAGCCATGTGGTGCCTGACTAGGTACTGGTGGATGGCAACCGCTTGGACCATATTGGCCAGCACCTGGCTGACCCAGACAGTCCCAAAGTTGTCAGGCCCGGAGCCGTCGCCTTGGACCCTGAACCAGGTAGCCTGCCCGCCCTGAGCCACCTGCGCTTCGTACGCAGCGTAGCTGGCCTCATCGTAGCTTTTGACATAGCTCGGGCTAGAGGCCCACCACTCGAGCTCTTGGGAAAGCTGGCCCTCGGTGATGACCTGGCCGTTCACGTTCGCGGCTGCAGGCGAAGTGCTGCAAGCCGACAAGCCAACGGCCAGCACGGCACCTACAAGCACGCTCACGAGCGCGCCGGAGCGACCACGGGCGCGCCTAACCAGGACCGTCAAGAGGCCGTATGCCACAACACAGCCGAGTTTAGCCAGCCGTTCCAGCCGCCAAGCCACGGCCACCTGGCACCCTACACCTTGGCTTTGCCGACCCCCCGAGAGACGGCACTGGCTGCACAAGCCACAGGACTCAGCACTGCACTGCACTGCTATGCGACTGCACTGCTATGCGGTCGCCACTGCTATGCGGTCGCCACCTTGAGCGGGACCAGCTCCGACAGGAGGGCCACCAGGGCCTGTGCCGGGTCGCTCGCCTTGGGCAAGGCACCGACGATTTGCTGGAGGTCCTCTTTGTACACGGCGCCAGGCCATATGCGCCCGAGCCTCACCTTCTCGCTGGCGCGTAGAACGACCGGCGACAGCCTGGCCACGAGCTGGCCAGGGGCCCCGCTCAGGCCGCCGGTGACAACGGTGACGTCCCTCAGGCCTAGACGGGCGCACTCCGCCCGCAGGTGCCCGATGGCGAGCAGCGCCTGAGCCGGCTCGGGAAGGGGGCCGTAACGGTCGGCCCACTCAGCCTCGATATCGTCAACCTCGGCGTGGGCCGTGACGGTGGCCAGCCGACGGTAGGCCTCCAGCCGGAGGTCCTCCCTCTCCACGTAGCTCTGGGGCAGGTTGGCAGTCATAGGCAGGTCGAGGCGGATCTCGGCTGGCGGGTGGGCAACCTCGCCCTTCAGCTCCGCTACCGCTTCGCTCACCATTTGCACGTAGAGGTCGTAGCCAACCGCTGCTATGTGGCCAGACTGGTCCGCCCCGAGCAGGTTGCCAGCGCCGCGTATTTCCAAGTCACGCATGGCGATCTTGAACCCAGAGCCAAGTTCGGTGTGCTCGCCGATGGTGCGCAACCTCTCATAGGCCTCCTCGGTCAGCTTGTGGTCGCGCGGGTAAAAGAGGTACGCGTAAGCCCGCTGGCCGGCCCGGCCTACTCGCCCCCGCAGCTGGTGCAACTGGCCAAGGCCGAGCATGTCAGCCCTGTCGACCACGAGGGTGTTGACGGTCGGCATGTCGATGCCGGACTCGATGATCGTCGTGCAAACCAAGACGTCGTAGCGCCCCTCCCAAAAGTCGAGCACCACACGCTCTAGAGCCCCCTCGTCCATCTGGCCGTGCGCAACGGCTATACGCGCCTCAGGCACCAGTTCCTTCAGGCGCGCCGCCACGTTTTGGATGTCACGGACCCTGTGGTGCACGAAGAAGACCTGACCTTCCCGAAGCAGCTCACGGCGCAGCGCCTCGGAAACGGCCCGCTCGTCGTACTCGCCCACATAAGTGAGGATCGGGTGACGTTCCGCTGGCGGTGTGCTTATGAGGGTGAGGTCCCTGATCCCGGTCAGGGTCATTTCGAGCGTGCGCGGTATGGGCGAAGCAGTCAAGGTCAAAACGTCAACGTTCGTGCGGAGCTTTTTTATCGCCTCTTTGTGGTTCACGCCGAAGCGTTGCTCCTCGTCGACCACCAACAGCCCGAGGTCTTTGAACTTGACGCCGCTAGCCAGCAGCTTGTGGGTGCCTATTACCACGTCCACCGAACCGTCGGCCAGCCCATCTACCACTGAGCGCGCCTCGGCCGGGGTCAAAAAACGTGAGAGCATTTCTACCCGCACGGGGTAGTTGGCAAAACGCTCGCTAAAGGTTTGCAGGTGCTGGGAGGCAAGTAGCGTCGTTGGCACCAAGACAGCCACCTGCTTGCCGTCTTGGACGGCTTTGAACGCCGCCCGCAGCGCCACCTCGGTCTTGCCGAAGCCGACGTCGCCGCAAACCAGCCTGTCCATCGGCACTGCTTCCTGCATGTCGGCCTTCACCTCGGCAATGGCTTTTGCCTGGTCAGGGGTCTCAGTGTAAGGGAACGCTTGTTCCATCTCGACCTGCCAGGGGGTATCCGGCCCGAAAGCGAAACCGGTTGAACTGGCCCGCTTTTGGTACAGCACCACCAGCTCTTGGGCCACTTCTCGGACCGCCCGGCGCACGCGCGCTTTAGCCTTTTGCCAGTCGTTGCCGTTCAGGCGGGACAACGTCGGGGTCTCCCCGCCCGTATAAGGCCGGAGAGCGTCCACTTGGTCCGACGGGACGTAAAGCTTGTCCCCGCCGCGGTACTCAAGAAGTAGGTAGTCACGCTCGACATCGCCTATCGACCTTTTGACCATCCCACCAAAACGGGCCACGCCGTGCTGGAAGTGCACGACGTAATCGCCGGTCTTCATATCGTCAAAAAAGGTCTCGGCGGGGCGCGCCCTTGCACGCGGAGCGCGGTGAGGGTGGCGCCGGCCGGTCAGGTCGCTCTCAGCCAGGACGGCCAAGCGAGCCGGCCGGTATATAAACCCAGCGTCCAGGGGCGCCAGCATGACCTGGAGGCCGGGGCCGTCGCCCGGTGCGTCGACCAGCTCTGCCCTAAAGCCTTCGTTGCGCAGTGCGGACGCCAAACGTTGCGCGCTTGCCTGGCCTTCTGCGCAAAGCACTACCTGGTAGCGCTTGGCCACCAGCTCACGCAGCTGATCGAGGAGGCGTTCGGCCCCACCGGCGACACCGGCCCAGCTGGCAACGTCAACAGCAGGCGTGCCAGGCCCCGGCGCCAGGGCGCGCAGCATGCTCACAGATGCCTCAGTGCGAGCGAGGAGCCGCTCGTAGGGCAAGTGGAGCCGGGGGAAGGACTGCCCCTTGGCCCCCCAGGTCTGCGCCAGGGCAGTGGCCAGGTCGGCCTCCTCCTCGGCCACCTCGACAGCGCGCTGGCGGAGCCGGCCGGGCTCCACAAGCACCACCCGGGCTCCTTGGGGCAGGAGATCCGCCAACAAGTGCTCGTCGGCGGTGAGCCAGGGCAGCCAAGACTCCATGCCGTCGAAGTAAAGGCCCTCGGCCAGACGTTCCCACACCTCTTGGCCCCAAGGGTCGCTACCGGCCAGCAAGCGTGCGCGCTGGCGAACCTCTGGCGTGGGCAGGAGCTCGCGACAGGCAAAGACCGTGACCTCTTCGAGGTCGGTGACCGAACGCTGGCTTGCCACCGAGAACTCTGCCAAGCGGTCCACCTCGTCACCCCACATGTCGATGCGGACCGGCCCTGGCGCGGTAGAGGGGAAGATGTCCACTATGGACCCTCGCACGGCCAGTTCGCCCCGGTGCTCGACTTGGTACTCGCGCCGGTAGCCCATGTGGACCAGCCGCGCAACAAGCTCGTCCTGGTCTAAACGGGCACCCCGGGCCAGTGCCAGCGGCTCGGCCTCCTCAACATGAGGGCCCAGGCGCTGGAGCAATGCCCTGATGGGGGCGACGATGACGGACGGCAAGCGCCCTGCGCTGTTGGGCTCGTCGCGTGCAGTGCGGAGGCGCCACATGAGCTCCAGCCTCTGGCCCATAGTCTCGGCAGCGGGGCTCACCCGCTCGAAGGGGAGGGTCTCCCAAGCAGGGAAAACCACCGCTGCACCCGGGCCAAGCCACGCCCCGACCTGGTGAGCCAACTGCTCAGCTCCTGAGGCGCTCGGCACGGCAACTAGCACGGGCAAGCCGTCCCCACCGTACGCGAGAGAAGCTATGACGAAGCCCCAAGCTGCCTCGGGGGCAACAAGCCGAGCCTCGGCGCCTTCGGCAAACCCCGCAAATGCGCTGTCCTGACCGGCCAGAGCGAGCAACCCGCACAGCGGGGTGGTCCCCGTCCCAACCGTCGCTCTAGCTGCTGAGCTCATCTCTCCCACCATTAAACGGGCTGGCCCGGCGCTGAGCGTGAGTTGAAGTTGTTCTGAGCCGCCGCAACCCCGCTCACCAGCACGGCCTCCACCGCGTCCGCCGCCAGCTCGATAGCAATGTCCAGTTCGCGCCGCTCGCTACGGCTTGGAGGAGACAGGACGTGGTCTGCCCCACGGTCTTTGCCCCCAGGGGGTTTGCCAATGCCTATGCGGACCCGCAAGAACTCGTCGGAGCGCAGCCATGCCTTGATCGAACGCAACCCGTTGTGGCCAGCCAGCCCACCCCCCGCCTTCACCCTTACCACGCCTAAAGGCAGGTCAAGTTCGTCGTGGACGACCACCAGCCGCTCTAAGTCGCCGATCCCAAAGCGCCTGACTAGCCGGGCAACTGCCCGACCTGACTCGTTCATGAACGTCTGGGGAAAAGCCAGGACGAGCCGCTTGCCCTCCAGGCGTACCTCGGCCACCAAAGCGAGGTCCTTGCCTTGCCGCAGGTGCGCTCCATGACGCTCCGCCAACAACGAGACAACGTCGGCACCGACGTTGTGCCTCGTGCGAGCATAGCGGGGACCTGGGTTGCCCAGTCCCACGACCAAGAGGTCTGCGCCGGCGGTACGCTCGCGCTTGCGGCTCCAAAGCAGCTGAGGTTACCCCTCCTCGCCACCCGTAGGCGCAGCCGCGCCGGGTGCCGCCACCTCAGCCTCGGCCGCCTCTTGAGCAGCTACCGTCGCGCTGACCGTCGACAGCACAGCTATCACCACCGGCTCCTCGGGGTCAAGGTCGGTAGTGACCCCGGCAGGCAGTTTGAGGTCCTTCACCCTGACCACGTCGCCTATGGCCAAGCCGCTCACGTCGACTGCTATTTCGGAGGGGATCTGCTCCGGGATGGCCCGGACGCTCAACATACTGAGCGTGTGCTCCAAGATGCCTTGTTCGCGGGTGACAGCAACGGCATCGCCGGTGAGCGTGACCGGGACCTCTGCGTGCACTACCTCGTCGCGGCGCACGACTTGAAAGTCGACATGGGTGAGCGTGCGGCGCACAGGGTGGCGCTGTAGCTCACGCGCCATCACAAGGTGGTTGGTGCCCCCTACCTCGAGGTTCAAGGCCCGGTTGAGGCCATGGCTCGACAGCGCGCTGCGCAGCTCTCGGGCATCGACCGACACCGCGAGCGGCTTCATCCCGTGGCCGTACAGGACCGCCGGTACGCGGCCCGCGTTGCGCAGGCGCCGTGATGGACGCGACCCAGTCGTGCGTTCAGCCTCTGCCACAAGTGTGATCTCTGCCATGCCCGCTCGCGCTCCAGTTCTCGTTGCGGTACGTCGGTTGGGAAGCTCCTATCATAGCCCAGCCGGCTGCACCTCCAAGCTGCCGCACGGGACCAAGCTGGCCTCAGCTCTGGTTCTCGCCACCAAAGATCGCTGACACAGAGCCCTCCTCGAACACGGCTCGTATGGCATCGGCAAAAGTCTTTGCCACCGGGACTGTCTCGATCTTGTCGATCTGCTTGTCAGCCGGCAAGGGCACTGTGTCGGTAACCACGACCCGCGTTATATCGGAGTTCTTGATGCGGTCGATCGCTGGTCCAGAAAAAATCCCGTGCGTGGCCACAGCCCAAACATCGGTGGCCCCCTTTTCGTACAGGAGCGAGGCCGCTTCGCAAAGTGTGCCAGCCGTGTCGATCATGTCGTCAACAAGTACGCACATGCGCCCCTTCACTCTGCCCATGACATCGAGCGCCTCCACGTGGCCGACCCGGTCACGAGAACGCCGCTTGTAAACAGCAGCCATGTCAACGTCACCTGCGTAACGCGCCGCCTTCTCTGCCACCTTTGTCCTGCCTGTGTCCGGCGAGACCATCACGAAATCAGGGGGCACTTTGGTGCGCACGTAGTCGACGAGCAATGGCACAGCGGTCAAGTGGTCTACGGGGCCGTTGAAAAACCCTTGGATCTGGCCTGAGTGCAGGTCCACTGACATGATGCGCTCGGCCCCGGCGGCGCCAAAGAAATCTGCGACCATCCGAGCTGATATAGGCTCACGCGGGCTTGACTTGCGGTCCTGGCGGGCGTACGCGTAATAAGGGCAAACAGCCGTTATGCGCTTGGCTGACGCTCTTTTGGCAGCGTCGATCATAAGCCACTGCTCCATTAGGGCATCGTTGATCGAGCGGCCGTTGCTTGGGCAATGGCTTTGCAGGACGAACACGTCGCTGCCCCGCACCGACTGGCCAAAACGGGCACGGATCTCCCCATCGGCGAAGTCGACCAGGTCGCACTGGCCCACCTCAACGTCTAGGTGCTTAGCCACCTCCGCTGCCAGCGCAGGGTGAGACCGGCCTGAAAAGAGCTGGAGCCTATGCTTAGAGACCAGTTCCACTGGCCGTACCTCCTTCAACGCTAAACCCGGCCCGGACAACGGACCCTGGGGCGACTACCGTACCTGGCGCCAGCCAGACCCACGGGCCGACCACGGCATCCTCGCCTATCGTCACTTGTTCCGCCGAAGTTGCCCTCACCTGTGCCCGTGCCCCGACTGTGCAGTCGACCAAGTGAGCGCTCGGGCCGAGCTCCGCCCCGGTCGCGACCTTGGTAGACCCTTGCAGTATCGTGCCTGGGAAAATGGTGACGTCTTCTGCCAGTTCGACGGTCGAATCGAGGTAAGTGTTGCTCGGGTCGAGCAAGGTGACGCCCCGGTGCATCCATTTGTCGTTCACCCGCGCCCTTAGCACGGCTTCGGCTGCCGCCAGCTGAGCACGGTCATTTACCCCGGCCGCTTCCATCGGGTCTTCGACAACCATGGCTGTGACCAGGTAGCCGGCGTCGTGCAAAACGGATATTACGTCGGTCAGGTAGTACTCACCTTGGGCGTTGTCAGGGCTCAAGCGCCTTAGCGCCGGGGCCAGGACAGACCGACGGAACACGTAGACCGAGGTGGCCACCTCGTCTATCAGCTTCTCTTCTGCGCTGGCATCAGCTTCCTCAACGATACCGGTAACCCGGCCGTCCCTTCCTCGGACAACCCTCCCATAGCCGGTCGGGTCGGCCAAGCGAGCAGTGAGCAAGGTGGCGGCAGCTTGAGCCCGGCGCTGCGCCCCGACGAGAGCGGCTATCGTCCCGGGGCGTAGCAGCGGTGCATCACCCGGGAGCACGACCAAGTCGTCCATTTCCCCGTCATCGTCGTCGCTGAAGGCAGTGAGGGCCACGGACAGAGCGTCCCCCGTCCCGCGCTGGGCTGGTTGTTCGACTATTTCGAGAGGTACGCCCACAGGCGCCGCTTCAGCCAGGGTCTTCACAAGCCGGGTCGACCCGTGGCCCGCCACCACCACCAAACGGGCCAGGTCGAGGCCCTGCAGAGCGTCTAGGACCCAGAGCACCATGGGGCGGCCGCACAGCCTGTGCAGGGGTTTCGGACGCGTGCTGCGCATGCGCGTACCCTCGCCTGCAGCCAGCACCACCGCAGTCAGCTTCGGCGGTCCGCTGCTTGCCTGGCGAGGCAACCGGAACGTGCTCACCCCACCTTTCTAGTCGAGGCGACCGGGCCTTACCCGTTCATGACGGCTCCCACCTAGCCAGCGCGCGGTAACCTTGGCTGGCCCAGCCTGCTCCGTGCACCTGCCCGGGTGCTCGGCCTACAGGTCGTTCCGGGGTAGTTCAACTGGAAGAACGCCGGACTTTGGATCCGGATGCTTGGAGGTTCGAGCCCTCCCCCCGGAGCGCTCCAGGCAGTGCTTTTTCGTCGGTCGCCTTTGCGAGGGCCAAGGTCTCACCGCACCGTGGTTGGTAGCGCGTTAGCGCCCTTGCGCTTGGTCGGGAAATTCTCCGGTGAGGCCCGCCCTGACGGCACCTTACGGGCTGCCGGCGACAGTGGCCCCACCGAGACCGCTCGGCCCATGCTCAGACGTGGCAGACTTGCAGCGGTGCCTTCAAGCCCTGAGCCGGAACGTTTGTCGATCAGGATCTCCGACGCTGACCGAGAGCTGGTCGTCAAGACCCTGAGCAAGAACGCGGCCGAAGGACGGCTGACGCTAGAAGAGCTTGAGGAGCGTCTGGGCGCTGTCTATTCGGCGAAGACCTATGGCGAGCTTGAGCCGTTGCTTAGCGACCTACCCGGGACTGCACCTGACATCTCAAGCCCCACGGCTAGGGTGGGACGTCCCCGTGCGGGACGGGCCCTTTGGCACGGGCCAAGCTGGTCGCGCTACGTCAGGGTGAACGTGCTCTGCTGGGCCATCTGGGGTGTCAGCGTCATCACTTCGTGGCCAGCCGGTGGTGCGCACGCCCACCTGAGCACCATGGCGAGCATGGGGCACATGGAAGGGCTTTGGCCGCTGTGGGTAACCGTCCCCTGGGGCGTGGTGCGTCTCAGCAGCCGCCGAAGGGCCGACGGGCCGCAAGATCGTGCTCCAGAGCAGCTGGAACGGTCCAGACCTCTAGAACGTCTTGGCCTGGCACCAGACATGGGGCCCTACCGGGCGCGTCTTCACCGGCCACGGTTTCACTGGCGACGAGCAACCTAGCACCGGTTGGCTTCCTCGCCGGCCTCTGACGCCCGACCCCGGCTACGTCGGGGAAAGCCCCTGCTTTGGCGCTGCAACTCGTCCCGCCCGCTGGACCGCTAACTTTCACAGAAAAGCTTGCCACTATTACATCTGTCCATGTAATAGTGGCGCATGAGGACGTCCCTGATCGAGATCCCTGAGCTCGTCCAGACGATCACCGCCGCTTGCGACGCTAACCGGCCCAGGCTTGCCGAACGGCCCCTCGTGCCACCGCGCCTGGCTGCCCGGACGGCAAGGCTGTTCAAGGTCCTTGCTAACGACACCCGGCTGCGGCTGCTCCACGAGCTCGTCCGCACCAAGGAAAGTAACGTGACCGAGCTGTCCGCAGCAGCCGGGCTCCCGCCCCAGGCGGTTTCGAACCAGCTCCAGCGCCTGGTCGACCAAGGGGTGGTCGCCTCCCGCCGGGAGGGCAACTTCGTCTACTACCACTTGGCCGACCCCTGCACCGCCGCGCTATTGGACCTCGGGCTGTGCATGGCTGAGATGCTCGAAGCCGCCAAGCCAAGCGACGAGCCCCGGTGGCGACCATGAGCGCCTTGGGCTCAGAGACCCTGCACTGCACATCGGAACGGGCCAAAGGGCCAAAAACGAGCGCAAATGGCTACCGCTAGCACGAGCACCCAGGCACGGCGCTTCAACCTCCGCAAGGTCGGTCTCGCCGTCGGGCTGATCAGCGCGACGGAATGGCTAGTCATCTCCACTTCTTTTTTGTCCCGCTACCTGCTGCAGTTCTACCAGACGAGCATCGGCTACGCGACCGGCCGCTTCGGCATGGACGCAAGTGAGACCGGCATCGCCTTTGCCCTCTTCGGCGTGGCCTTCGGGCTGGCTGCCTTCTTGGTCCACCGACTGCCGCCGGCCCGCTTGAAGGTGGCGGTGGCAGTCTGCTTGGTAGCCCTTGGGGCGACGATGCCCCTTTACCTGGTGGCCCACGGCACCGTCGAGGTCGACCTGCTCATGGTCTTCGACGGGTTGCTGACGGGCATCTACATGGACGCCCTCATGACCATGGCCGGCATGGCGTCGCTGGACCCGCGCCAGCGCCAGGTCGACCAGGCAGGCTTTTCGTTCTGGGTGTCGACCTCGCTCATCGTCGCCCCGTTCACGACAGGCCTGCTGATCAGGGTGCTCGGCATCAAGGACATGTTCACCCTGTTCGCCATCATGGCTGGCGTCGCCGC
Source organism: Acidimicrobiales bacterium (assembly GCA_049966695.1). Taxonomy (GTDB): domain Bacteria; phylum Actinomycetota; class Acidimicrobiia; order Acidimicrobiales; family Palsa-688; genus JAKAWM01. Next base: position 12,610 of record JBMFUG010000061.1, read on the forward strand.
CCTCCTCGTCCTCACCCTACGGGGCGACCACGACCTCAAGTACGTAGGGCACCGTAGCTCAGACGGCGCAGAGCGAGGCCCGAGCGAGCTCGCCTTTTTGTTCCGCAACAAGAACGCCATCTTCAATGCCTCGCTCATCGCGGCGATCGGCAACAAGGTGCCGTACTTCATCGTGCTTTCCTTCGCAGTGCTGTACGGCAAGACCCTCGGCTTGTCGGCCCGTGAGATCTTCTACCTGATGGCGGTGATGTTTGTGTTCAACGTGGGCGCCCGCTTCGTCGTCATGGTCCTTTCGCCGATCAGCAACAAGGTAGCGGTGATGGTCACCGCAATGGCCTTTGCCACCGCCGCTGCTATAGCGCTGGCGCTCACCCCCGAGGTCCACGACCTGTTCTACTTGGTGTTCCCCCTAGCAGGCATCCCAGAAGGGATGCTCTGGCCGATCGGGCTCCAGGTGGCCAACACCACCTTCAAGGCCCACCAGGTTGCCTCTTCCAGAGCATTTTTCTCTTCGGGGATGATGATCATGGCAGCTTGCATGCCGGTCGTCGGGCTGCTCGCCACGTCGGCCAGCTACAGCGCTAGTTTTTGGGCTTTCGCTGGCGTGGTGGTCGTGGCCTTCGCGCTCCTCGCCTACGTGAGGGCCCACGGGCTGCTGCGGGCCCCCGGGACTGGAGCCGCAGCCGGCGCAGGGCCAAGAGCGGTGCCGGCGCCCTCTGGCACCCCCCAGGACCAGCCGGCCGCCAAAGCCACAGCTGAGGCGGTAACGTCACAAGTCGACCAGCTCCATGTAACATCGCTGGGGCCGTCGGCCGGCTCGGGCGAGGCGGCCAACTGATGCCCGGGCCCGCGCCCAAAGCAACGGGCGCCAGGCTGTTCGTCAGAGACGAGGCCAAGCCCTTCGTGCTGTTCGCTGCGGTCGTGGCCAACCGCCTTGTCGACGGCCGCCTGGCCCGGCGTTAGCCCCGTACCGGCCCAGGACAGCGCCCCTACCGGGCCGACGGCACTGTCCAATGCGGACGGCCAGCGGGCGCTCGTACTGATCTCGAAAGGAAATAGCCATGACGAGCTCGAGCGTCGGTAACCACCAGCGAACGGGCCAGGCCGAGCGGGCAGGCGCCCCCACCGTCGGCTGGCGCTCTCGCAGGCAAAGCCTATAGGGCTGAGCGCACCTCATGCCCAAGACAGCCAGCCGGCCGCAGCGCCACGACCTCTCCGTGGACATCACATGCTATGGCAAGGGTGCTCACGACCGTTCCGAACTTGCGGAGGTTCTTATGGACAAGCTGGACACGCCGCGCGGGCTCGTCAGTGGTGATGCTCAAAGTGTAGGCAACCTCTGCAAAGCGCGGCGGGCGGTCTTGGCGACGGGCCGTCACCTCGACTTGCGCGTCCTCGAAGGAGAACCCGAGCAGCTCGCGCGTGCGGGCCAGGTTCTTCAGCAAGCAAGCGGCAAACGCTGCGGCGAGGAGCTCCGCCGGCCCGGGGAGGCTGCTCGGCCCCTCGCCCCAGCTCGCGTCGAAAACGACGGTCTCGCCGGAGACCACAGCCTCGGCCCTGTCGGGCCCCGTAATCCTCGCCCGGGCCAGGTAGGTCGTAGGGGCCGGTGTGCTCACTGGTCATCCTCCCGCGACCTGCGAGGAATCGCTGACTGCCTGGGGGTTGACAAACGGTGTCTCACTGGTCATCCTCCGAAGCGCTGTCGCTCTGGGCACACCGCCACAACGCCTGGGCCCTCGGTCCCGCTAGCACGTCGTCGCCAACGACCGCTTGGAGCACCGCACATCTCGACGTCAGGGCCACACGACGTCGCGGCTGGTAGAGGCCCTGGCCTTTGCACATGGCGTGACCGTGCCTACAACCCTTTTGCTGTACTCGCCAGCGAAAGCTCTCCCAAAACTATTGGATCGATATACGTCGATGCCTACAGTACACAATAGGGGCTCATCGGCAACGATTTACGGCTGAGCCGAGCAGCGTCTCATACGACAGTAACGCCCGCCAGGCCCCCGCCGCCGAGACCGCAGGACAAGGGCAACACCCCCGGGTATTAGGTGATGCGTAGCTCCTCAGGACGGGCCCTAGTAGTGCCCTGGCTGTCGATCGACTCGGCAATGGCCCTAAAAGCAGCCGCCACCTCCGACCCCGGGTCGGCAACAACGCCTGGCACACCGGCATCAGCTCCTTCGCGTAGCCCCGGCGCCAAAGGCACCTGCCCAAGGAGCGGTACACCGAGCTCGCGTGCCAGTTGGGCACCACCACCACTGCCGAATATCTCATGGTGCGAACCATCGGGGGCCGTAAACCAGCTCATGTTCTCAACTACGCCACGGACAGGCAAGTTGAGCTTCTTCGCCATGTAAGCGCTGCGCTGGGCCACCCTCATGGCCGCCGGTTGAGGCGTGGTGACGACGTACACCTCTGACACTGGCAGGTACTGGGCCATTGAGATCGCAACGTCTCCCGTACCAGGAGGCATGTCGATAATGAGGAAGTCGGGGTCGCCCCAATCCACATCAACCAAAAACTGCTCCAGCGCCTTGTGGAGCAGGGGCCCGCGCCAAATAACTGGTTGATCATCGTTCACAAAAAAGCCCATGGAGATGACACGCACCCCGAATGCCTCTGGGGGCACCACCTTGCCGTCCGCCATTGCAGGTTGGGCCTCGACCCCAAGCATGCCCGGGACTGAAAAGCCGTACACGTCTGCGTCCAGCAGCCCGACCGACCGGCCCAGCTGCGCCAGGGCCACGGCCACGTTGACCGCCACCGTTGACTTGCCGACACCCCCCTTGCCCGAACTGATACCAACTACGCGTGCCCGACTAGACGGGTCGACAAACGGGTTGGCACGGCCCTCCTCATGGCCGAGACGACGCTGTCCTCCGCTCTCGGACCAGGCCTCCGGCTCCGGCCCACGCAACTTCGACCTCAGCTCCGCCAGCTCCTCCTGGCTCATGACTGCCTGGTGCACTTTGACGTCTTCGATGCCGGCCATTGGCGCTAGCACAGCACGCACTCGTTGGTCGATCTCATTGCGCATCGGGCAGCCGGCTACGGTCAAGGCGACCGTGACCTCAACGGAGGGCCCGTTGACTGCGACTTGCTTTACCATGCCCAGGTCAACGATGCTGACGCCCAGTTCGGGGTCAAGCACTTCCCTAAGGGCATCAACAACCTGGCGTTCGGTTACCGGCATTGTCATCACATGCTAGCTCGTGCATACGCTCGGACGGCCGCCTGCGCCAAGTATCATGTCGCCTGTGGGCCAGGCAGCACCAGATCTAGACGAGACGTCCTTTGGGCAAAGCCCAGCCGCCGTTACCCAGCCGGGTGGCCGGCCCCTGTCTGCCCCGCAGTTCTCCGCCGTTGTGGCTGCCGTCACTTCTGCCTTCGGTGACCCCACCCGCCGCCAGGTTTACCTTTACGTAAGAGAAGCGTCCGGCGGTGTCACCGCTACACAGGTGGCACTGCGCTTTGGCTTGCACCCGAACGTTGCCCGCCACCACCTGGACAAGCTCGTTGCAGGTGGTTACCTCCAGGTTTTCAGCGCTCGTGCCAAAAGACGCAGCGCTGGCCGCCCTTCCAAGCTCTACCACGCGACCAAGCCCGCCGTGGTGCTAGAAACAGTTGGCCGCGAGGAGGGCCTTTTGATGGCCCTCCTGCAAGGAGCTCTTGCCCTGCTGCCACCCGAGCAGGCAGAACAAATGGCAGAGAACGTCGGCTTCGCGTACGGGCGCAACCTAGCTTCATCGCTTTGGCCAGGTGAAAGCCAACGCAGCCTGCGCTCCACCGTTGAGGCAATAGCAGTCGCCCTCACAGCACACGGCTTTGCGGCCCACGCCGAGCTAAACGGCCGCGAGCTCGCTTTAGTAAAGGACGCCTGCCCGTTCTTCGATGCCGCGGTCCAGCACCCAGTCATCTGCGCTGTCGACCGCGGGTTGGTCCGGGGCATGCTCAGTCCCCTCTACGGCGACGCCGTCAACCCGACCGAGTCCTCCTCGCGCGCTCTTGGTGACCCCGCTTGCGTGACCTGCATGCGGTCGGCTCCCGCAGGGTAGTTCCTGGGAGCACGGGCCAGCCGCCTTATAGCAGCAATGGGTGGCAACTGGGTACCCAAGAAAGAGCCAAGCCTGACATCCTTTTTTTGTTAGACAACGGCTACGGTTTTGGCCGGGCAACGGCTAGCGGGACTTTCCGGGCTAGCAGCTGACGAGGCCACGAACTCCCTGGCAGAGCAGGCTGTTTCACACGTCGCCGC
>JBMFUG010000062.1:0-16555 GCA_049966695.1 Acidimicrobiales bacterium
GTCATCGCTCGGCTCACGCCCACAAAGGAGCCGTGACGCTCGACGGCCATGAGTCATCGCTCGACTCACGCCCACAACGGCGTGTTATTTCTGGACGAGCTGGCCGAGTTCCCTGGCAGTGTCATCGACAGTTTGCGCCAGCCCTTGGAGGAGGGGCGGGTGGTCGTATGCCGGGCCAGCGCTTCGGTGGCGTTCCCAGCTAGGTTCCTCCTGGTAGCAGCCATGAACGCTTGCCGCTGCGGGGCTGATGGGTCGCCCGGTTCTTGCCGGTGCGGGGAAGCAGCTCGCGAACGCTACCGCGCGAGGGTTTCTGGGCCACTGCTAGACCGCTTCGACTTGCGCGTGCGCGTCCAGCAGCCAGACTTTGCCGCCCTGCTTTCCTCACCGAGCGCCGCAAAAGCAGGCGGCGGGGGTGAGACGACGAGCCAAGTTGCCGCCAGAGTTGCCAAGGCGCGCCAACGAGCTCGCGACCGTGGGTTGCGCGCCAACGCCGACCTTGCCTCTTGGATGTTGGACGAGGTGGCCCCCCTCAGCCTCGCCGCCCGCCACTTGCTCGAGCGACGGCTGAGCGAGGGGCAATTGTCTGCCCGCGCCCTGCACCGGACGCGTCGAGTGGCCTTGACTGTAGCCGACGTTGCTGGCCACGACGGCGCTTTGACCGAAGAGCACGTGCTTGTCGCCCTTGCGCTTCGGGGGCACAACGTCTTCTCGGACGAGGCGTGCTCGGGTGGGCTAGGTGCCCCGGGGGACGAGGCATGCCAGTTGCCAAAGGTCTCATGATGGCACCGACGCTGCCGCCAGGTGCCTTCGCTGCCGCGTTGGCCGCACTGCCCGGTGCCGGTCCCGCATGGCTGGTGCAAGTTCTCTTGGGCCCGAGCGGCCCCCGCTGCCCTGAGCTGGTCTGGCACGATGTTTTAGAAGGCAAGTTGTCGCCTTTGTCCCCAAGGGGACGAACAGCCGGCTCGGTTGGCCTCGGTTTAGCGCCTGTTGGCGATGCCCGAACGTCCGGCGCGCCGTGTGGCGACATGGGACGTCCCTCACCGCAATGGCCGGCACGGATCTGGCAACATTGCCAAAGCCGAGGAATAAAAGTCACTTGGACTGGCGGCCCTTCTTACCCACGCATGCTGGCGGAAGGCCCAGCGCCGCCCGGGGTCCTGTTCTGGGTGGGGGATATAGGGCTGTTGGAGCGTCCCTGCGTGGCGGTCGTGGGCACACGCAGGTGCACGGCGGACGGCCTCACGATCGCTTACCAGCTCGGCTACGACCTCTCGTCAGCGGGTGCCTGCGTTGTCTCTGGGTTGGCAGCAGGCATAGACGGGGCAGCGCACGCTGGCGCTCTCGCCGCGCTCCGACAAGGCAGTCCTGGCGCTGGCTCGACGGTCGGCGTTGCCGCGAGCGGCGTAGACGTGCCTTACCCGCCTAAGAACCGCGCCCTGTGGGAGGACGTGTCCCACCTTGGGGCGGTGCTGTCCGAAGCCGCGCCGGGCCGGCCGGCACAAGCGTGGCGCTTCCCGTCTCGCAACCGGGTCATAGCGGGCCTCGTTCGCGTCGTGGTGATCGTCGAGTCGCACTTGAAGGGTGGCTCCTGGCACACCGTGAACGCCGCCCTGGACCGCGGTGCCGAAGTGGCTGCTGTCCCCGGCTCGGTCCTCAGCCCGGCGTCTGCTGGTACCAACGTGCTCCTGCGCGAAGGTGCCCACTTGGTACGTACCGCCCAAGACGTCCTTGACATTATGGGCTTGGCGCCCAGCAGGCTGTCCCTGGGGCCAGCGCAGAGCCCGCTCGGGAGCGAGGCTGAGGCGGGCGGGGCTCGTGGCCCCGTAGAGCGCAGCGTGCTTGGTGCCCTTGGCCGTCGGCCGCGAACCGTCGACGAGGTGGTAGAGCGTAGCGGGTTGCCACTTGGCGCGGTGCTGGTCGCCCTGGACGCCCTAAAGGAGCGAGGAGCCGCCGTCGAGCAGGCCGGTTGGTGGTCTGGCCGGTAGCGGTGAGCGACGCCTTCGCTGTGGGTGCGCCGTCCAGCTTGCCGGCAGGGCTACGCCCGCTACGATTGAGCGCTGAGGGGTTGTTTTGCCCGTGAGCAATGACCTGGGAGAACGAAGCGTAGGCATGCAAATGGCGGCGACGACCGGACGGCTGGAGCAAGTTACGGCCGAGGCGACGTGACGGCCTGCACTGACGACGACAGCAGCGTTAATGGGACCAGTGCGGGCTGGTGCCTGGAACAGTGGTTGACGTCGCTCGGTGCTCTGGCGGGCCAGACCGTGCGTGCGTACAGGCAGGGGCTTATGTCGTTCGTCACTTGGGCTGACCGGGGTGGGATCTGTGGCCCCGAGGCAGTCGACAGGGTGGTACTGCGCCGCTACCTCGCCTATCTCGCCACGCGGCGTTACGCTCGGCGTACGGTCGCGCAAAGAGCCTCGGCGCTCAGACGCTACTTTGCCTGGGCTTGGCGTCAGGGCTTAGTTGTAAAAGACCCGAGCGCCGGTATTTCTGCGCCCTCGGGCGAGAGCCGGCTCCCGCGGCTGTTGTCGCGACGTGAACTGGAGACATTGTTGGACGACCCCCCGGCCCGCGCTACGGAGGTCGCCGAGCCATTACGGCTTCGAGACGATGCCGTCTTGGAGCTGCTTTACGGCAGCGGGCTCCGAGTGAGCGAACTGTGCGGCCTGGACGTGGGCGACGTTGACCTAAAGGCTCGGTGGGTGACCGTGTGGGGAAAAGGTGCTAAGCAGCGTAGAGTGCCAATTTCCGAACCGGCAAGTGAGGCTGTGAGCAGGTGGCTCGACAGGGGCCGCCAACAGATGACGGGCAGCGCGCCCGCTTCGTCGGCTCTTTTCTTGAACGTGCCAGGGCGGAGGCTTGGCCCGCGCGACGTGCGCCGGCTGATCGACAAGAGGGCTTCGTCACCCGCTCACCCGCATGCCCTGAGGCACAGCTTTGCCACGCACCTCCTGGACGGAGGCGCCGACTTGAGGGTAGTGCAGGAGCTTTTGGGCCACTCAAGCTTGCGCACCACGCAGGTGTACACGCACGTCAGCAAAGAGCGTTTGCTCTCTGTGTACTTGGCTACGCACCCGAGAGCCTGATGGCCGGCGACGAGCCCTCCCTAAGCACAGATGCGTTGTGGGCTGAGTACAAAAGGACTGGTTCGCGCGAACTGCGCGACGAGCTGATCGTACGGTACTCACCGTTAGTCAAGTACGTGGCAGGACGCGTCTCGGTCGGCCTCCCCAACAGCATCGAACAGTGCGACCTCGTGAGCTACGGCATCTTCGGGTTGATCGACGCCATCGAGAAGTTCGACACGCAGCGTGCGATCAAGTTCGAGACGTACGCGATCACGAGGATCAAGGGGGCCATCATCGACGAGCTTCGGAGCATCGACTGGGTGCCGCGTTCGGTGAGGGCCAAGGCGCGGGCGATCGAAAGGTCCTATGCGAAGCTGGAGGGGCAGCTGATGAGGACGCCCACTGACAGCGAGCTTGCTGCCGACCTTGGCATAACCGAGAGCGAACTGCAGGCACAGTTCTCGCAGATTTCCTTTGTCGGCATTGTGGCCTTAGACGAGGTCCTTTCAGGCGGTGACCGCGGTGAGGCAACCACTCTCGGGGACACCGTGGCCGACCGGGGCGACGGCCCGATGGCCGCCTTCGAGACGGAGGAAATGAAGCAGGTGCTGGCCAGTGCCATTAACCGCCTGGGCGACCGAGAGAAGATCGTGCTCACGCTCTACTACTACGAGGGCCTGACGCTCGCTGAGATTGGCCAAGTGCTGGGCGTCACAGAGAGCCGGGTGTGCCAGGTGCACACCAAGGCCGTCTTGCAACTACGTGCCCGTATGTCGATGGCCGACAAGGAGCCGGCGCAAAGAGATGGCGAGAGGGGCCGTCCGAGGGCTGGTGCAAGGCAGCACCCGAAAGCTGGGCAGGGGGCCAGCCAAAGTCTGAGCAAGGCGGGCGACCTGGCCTAGGTCACCTGCCCGTGCAATGTCGCGCTAAGCTGACTGCAGCCTCGTGATAGCGAGGCCCGGCAATCTGCCCTGGGCGTGCCCACGGTCGCCGCCACCACAGCGGTGCAAGCGCCTGGGTTGTACAAGCAACCGATGGAGGACAAAGCAATGGCCGTCGTCACGATGCGGCAGCTACTAGAGGCGGGTGTGCACTTCGGTCACCAGACGAGGCGCTGGAACCCGAAGATGAAGCGCTTTATTTTTGGTGAGCGCAACGGCATCTATATCATCGACCTGAAGCAGACCCTTGAGCGACTTGAGGCCGCTTATGCTTTCGTCCGTGACCTGGTGGCAAACGGTGGCACGGTCCTTTTTGTCGGGACGAAAAAGCAGTCGCAGGATCCCATTGCTCGCGCCGCGCAGTTATGCCATATGCCCTATGTCAACGAACGTTGGCTAGGCGGCATGCTGACTAACTTTTCGACGATCTCCGCGCGTGTCAAGAAGATGCAAGAACTTGAGCGCATGCGCAGCGCCGGTGACTTCGATGCCATGCCAAAAAAAGAGGCGCTTGTGCACACAAGAGAGCTGGAGAAGCTAGAGCGCAACCTGGGCGGCATCCGGGATATGGCAAAATTGCCTGATGCTGTTTTCATTATAGATATCAAAAAGGAGCACATAGCTGTCGCGGAAGCGAACAAAATGGGCATCCCGATAGTTGCCGTGGTGGACACCAACTGCGACCCTGACGTCGTCCAGTACGTGGTACCTGGCAACGACGACGCTATCCGCAGCGCCGCCCTTATGTGCCATGTGATCGCTGAAGCAGTCCAAGAGGGGCGTTTTATTGCTGCTCGTCGTGGCACCGTGAGCCCGGCCGGCCCACCGGCTGAGCCGTCGCGCCTGGACGGGCCACCCCATGGCCACCTGGCCGGCCAAGTCCGAGCGTCGGCGCAAGAGGGCGGTGGCCACATTGGTGCTGGGCGAGCGGAGACAGCTGAGCCAAGCACCGCTGAGCCAAGCACCGCTGAGCCCTCCGGTGCTGAGCTGGTTGCGGCCCCGGAAGGAGCTGAGCTCACGACGCAGGCCCATCAAGTGGCCACTAGCTTGGACGAAAGGGCCGCCGCTACGGCGCAGGCCGACGACGTCGCCCCTTGGCTTAGCGCGGGCCAAGGTGCCGACAGCGCAGGCATTGGGTAAGCGACGGCACGGACGTCGACAAACAGCGCTGGTTATTGGGTAAATGGCATAGCAAGGGACGGAGCCGACAAAGAATGCCAGAGTTCACCGCTAAGGACGTGCAGGCACTGCGAATGGCGACAGGTGCCGGCATGATGGACGCGAAGAGAGCCCTCACGGAGGCGAAAGGCGACCGGGACGCTGCCGTAAAATGGCTGCGTGAACGGGGCCTCGGCAAGGCTGCCGAGCGCGCGGACCGCGACAGCACCGAGGGCGCAGTTGCTGTCGGTTACGACACAGAGGCCGGTGCAGTTTCCTTGGTGCAGTTGCGTTCCGAGACGGATTTTGCCGCCAAGAGCCCCGACTTCGTTGGGCTTGTAGAGGAGATCGCCGCGTCGGTGGCTGCCGAGGGTGAGGCGGCGGTGGACCAGTTCAAGCGGGCCATCGAGGACCTGAACATCGCGACACGGGAGAACGTGCAGCTTGGCCAGGTGGTCCGTTTCCAAGCTGCTCCCGGCAATGTCTTGGACGCCTACCTGCACGTCCAGAACGACCGTGGGGTCAACGGGGTCATCGTGGAGCTGGCGAACGGGCCCAAGGAGCTCGCTCACGACATAGCCGTGCACATCGCGTTTGGCCGGCCGCGCTACTTGCGCCGGGAGGAGTTCCCGAGCGAGGACGTCGAGGCTGAGAGGGCGACGCTCGAGGCCGAGGCGCGGCGCGAGGGCAAGCCGGAAGCAACTTTGGCCAAGATCGTCGAAGGCAAGCTCAACGCTTGGTTCAAGCGCGTCCCAGGTGGCGCTCTGTTGGACCAGCCCTTCGCCAAGGACGACCGCCGTAGCGTGTCGGAGGTCCTGGGCGGGGCAGAAGTCGTGCGTTTCGCTCAAGTGGTCATTGGCGGCTGAGCTGCGATGGGCCGCCCGGGCGCGCCGTGGAAACGCGTGGTGCTCAAGATCTCGGGTGAAGCACTGGCTAGTGAGGCTGTGGACGAGACTATCGACGTGGCTGTCGTCGAACGCCTCGCTTCGGAGATAGCGGACGCTCACCGCGTCCTTGGCACCGAGATAGCCGTTGTGATGGGCGGCGGCAATATCTGGCGCGGTGCCGTTGGTTCGGCGAGCGGTATGGACAGGGCGACCGCCGACTACATGGGGATGCTGGCCACGGTCATCAATGCTTTGGCGTTGCGTGACGCCCTAGAGAGGCAAGACCAGCCGACCAGGGTCCAGACTGCCATCGGTATGTCGGAGCTGGCTGAGCCTTACATAAGGTTGAGAGCCATGCGGCACCTAGAAAAGGGCCGTGTGGTGATTTTTGCAGCAGGGACTGGCAACCCCTTTTTCACCACCGATACCGCTGGGGCTCTAAGAGCGGTGGAGATCGGGGCGCAGATCTTGCTCAAGGGCACCCACGGGGGGGCAGGCGCTATCTACACTGCCGACCCCCGGGTTGACAGCTCCGCCTTGCCGATCGAAGAAGTTGGCTTCGACCAGGTACTTGAGAACGGCCTTCGGGCGATGGACCTGACGGCGATCACGCTGTGCAAGGAGAACTCGTTGCCGGTGCTTTACTTCAGCATCATGGAGGAAGGCAACTTGCGTCGCGCGCTACAGGGCGACCAGATAGGTACGCTTGTGCACTGATGGCCGATCCCCTTGTTGACGCTGCTTTAGAGGAGTGCCGGGAGCGGATGGCGCACGCCGTCGAGCACACCAAGGCGGAGTTCGCCAGCATACGGACAGGACGGGCAGCACCAGCTTTGGTCGAGAAGCTGAAGGTCGACTACTACGGCACGGAGGTGCCGCTGCAACAGCTAGCCGGCTTGCATGTGCCTGAAGCTCGGGTACTGGTCATCACCCCGTACGACAAGGCTTCGCTCAAGGCGATCGAAAAGGCCGTACAGTCTTCTGACCTGGGTGTTAATCCCAACAACGACGGGTCGGCCGTGCGGCTGGTGTTCCCGCCGTTGACGGAGGAGCGGCGCAAAGAGCTGGTGAAGGTGGCTCACCACAAGGCCGAAGAGGGCCGGGTAGCGGTGCGCAATGTCAGGCGAGCCATAAGGAAGGACTTGGAAGGCTTGGAGAAGAGCGGCGACATCTCGTCAGATGAGCTGGAGCGAGTCGAGAAAGACCTCGACAAGCTTACCCATGACCACACGAGCGAGATCGACCGCCTGCTTGCCCACAAGGAGCAAGAGCTCCTCGGCAGTTAGGAGCCCTGATGGTCAGTGACATGCGCGGGCCCAGTTACGAAGGGTGGGGGCCTGGCGGTGGCCCGCCAGAAGACTACGACCCGCAAGCTGCAACTGGCCCGTTGGAGGTACCCGACGGCCAGGGGGCTGCCAGTGAAGAACGGATCACCAAACCGACCAGGCTCATGGGCTACCCTCGCGGAGTACCCGGAAAAATGGCGGCAGGGGAGTTGACCATACGAGTGAGCACAGGAGAAAATAGCGAGCTTCCCCATTGGACGGACCCTCCGACAGGCGAGGTGCCGAGCGCACTGGCCGGAGGGCAGGTACAAGGGGCGAGCGAGGACGAGATGGCTGCTTGGCGCTTGCTCGGGTCGCGAAGCGTGCGCTGGCGAGATGACATGAACGACTGGGCCGACGAACCCAGTGTCGCCGACCTCGTCGGGGAGGACGGCCCCTTGGCTGCAAGTGCCGACGACGAGGCAGGCCAGTACTCCTTCGACGAGGACTTCCAGAGGTTAGAACGAGAGCACGGCGTGCCCGCTGGCGACAGCGGCGCGTACGAAGCTACGACCATAGCCATGGCAAGCCCAACGCCGGGTCGTGGTGCTGAGCAAGACAGTGCTCCTGGCGAGCGTGGTGCAGGCCCAGCGCGTTCCACTGCCAAGGCTGCCCGAAATGCCAAGGTGCGTGGTGACGTTGGCGGGGCTGCGCCGACGCCCGGGGCAAACGGTGGCCTACGCCTTGGGGGCCGAGCCAGGCACGCCAAGGCCGCCGGGCCTGGAGAGGTCGCTGTCGCAGGGGCACGCCGGACCGGGACAGCGGTTTTGGCTGGGGTCGTCATGGTGGCTGTGCTCGTTGCCTGTTACGTGCTGGGACGGGGTGCACTGTTGGCCCTAGCCACGGTGGTGGTCTTCGGCTGCGTGGTAGAGGTGCTCTCCATGTTCCAGGGAGCGGGCTTCCGGCCCGCAACGCTCGTTGCTGCCATTGGGTCGGCAGGAGCAGTCCTCGCTGCTTATTGGCGCGGGGAGCCGGCTCTGCCCTTGGTCTTCGTGGTCGTCACCGGGGCCAGCTTGGTGTGGTACTTAGCCAAGGTGGTGGAGGCGCGCCCTGTGGTCAACGTGGCGGTGACTTTGCTGGCCTTTGCATGGGTAGGAGCCCTGGGTTCTTACGCCGGCTTGCTGCTGAAGGCTCATGACGGCAAGCACTTGTTCTTAGCCGCTGTCATCCCGGCTGTTGCAGCAGACATTGTCGCCTGGTTTGTTGGGAGCCGTTTTGGCCAGCACGCGCTGGCCCCTGCCGTCAGCCCGTCTAAGACTTGGGAGGGGCTGCTGGCGGGGGGTTTTGCGGCTGTCGTGGCAGGTGTCGTGATCGGTAAGAACCTCGCCCCTTGGGGTGGCCTAAAGCACGGCCTTGAGCTTGGGGTGCTTATAGCGGTGGTCGGCCCTCTGGGGGACCTTGTCCAGTCCATGGTGAAGCGTGACTTGCACTTGAAGGACTCTGGCCACCTGCTCCCGGGGCACGGCGGCCTTTTTGACCGTTTCGACTCACTTTTGTTCGCGCTCCCAGCCACCTACTACCTGGCAATTGTGCTGCACCTTGCCTAGAGGCGAGCCGGTGGCACAGTTGCCGCACGAGGCTGCGTTAGCTCGTGGGTGAGGAAAGGACAGTAGCCCTTGCCGGCAGCACTGGCTCGATCGGCGTCCAGGCCGTGGACGTCGTCCGAGCGGCACCCGGGCGTTTGCGGGTGGTGGCCCTGGGCGCTGGCTCTCAGGTGGAGCTATTGGCCCAGCAGGCGAACGAGCTGCGCCCCGAGCGTGTAGCAATTGCTGACCCCGCTCGAGCAGAACAGCTTGCCGAGATGTTGCCAGCCGGTACTGAGCTGCTGGCGGGCGATGGCGCGCTGGCTGCGATCTGCGATGGCGCTGACGTGGTCCTGAACGCGGTAGTGGGCTTCGCTGGGCTTCAAGTCACCTTGGCGGCGTTGCAAGCCGGCCGGCGCTTGGCGTTGGCCAACAAAGAATCTCTCGTGGCAGCTGGTCCTGTGGTCCAGCGGGCGCTCGAGACAGCGGGAGCCGAACTTGTGCCGGTCGACTCGGAGCACTGCGCCATCCACCAGTGCTTACGTGCTGTCGGCATCGGGGAAAATGGTGGCCCAGCGTTGCGCCGCATCTTGCTTACTGCCTCAGGTGGGCCATTCCGAGGCAAGTCGCGACGCGAGCTGGCCGAGGTCACCGTGGCAGACGCTCTGGCCCACCCCACTTGGAAGATGGGCCCGAAGATAACCGTCGATTCCTCTACCCTCATGAACAAAGGCCTTGAGGTGATAGAGGCCCACCTGCTCTTCGGGGCCAGCTACGACCAGATCGACGTGGTGGTCCACCCGCAATCGGTGGTGCACTCAATGGTTGAGACCACCGATGGCGCCACCCTGGCGCAGCTGTCGATGCCGGACATGCGGCTGCCGATTAGTTACGCTCTTTCCTACCCTGAACGCATGGCATCAGCTTTCGGGGCTATTGACTGGTCCCGTGTGGGCGAGCTGGGCTTCGAGGCACCCGATCACGACGCGTTCCCGTGCTTAGGCTTGGCCTACGAGGCTGGCAGGCGTGGTGGGACGGCGCCCGCTTGCCTGAACGGGGCCAATGAAGTGGCTGTGCAGGGTTTTCTCAGCGGCCGGCTGCGATGGGTCGATATACCCAATGTGGTCGAGGAAGTCCTGAGCGGTTACGTCGTCTCGGAGCCCCGTAACCTAGACGACGTGCTGGCAGCCGATGCGGAGGCGAGGGAGCTTGCCACAGCTGTAGTGGAGCGGCTGGCAGCGAGGGGTAAAGCATGAGCGCGGCGGCGCCAGCCGCTTGGCCGGATGCCCCCGCACCCGCTCCGCCGGGCCCAGCGGGCAAGCCCGGCGACATAAAGCTGCGAGAGCAGCGGTCAGCTTTGCTGCGCCTGGTCCTGGTGGTCCTCGCCGGCTTGGTCGCCGCTGAAGTGTTCGGGGCGCTGCAGACCGTGCTGGTCGTGCTCGTGCTGGTCGCTATCATCGTGCTGCACGAGTTCGGCCACTTCGTCACGGCCAAGTTGGCCGGCATGAAGGTGACCGAGTTTTTTGTGGGGTTCGGCCCGCGCCTGTGGTCGGTGCAAAAAGGTGAGACCACTTACGGTGTCAAGGCGCTGCCACTGGGAGGCTACTGCCGGATCGTGGGCATGACGAGCGCTGAGGAGGTCGCCCCGGCTGACGAAGCGCGCGCTTACAGGAGCCGTCCGACTTGGAGGCGCCTGACAGTGGCCTTTGCGGGTTCTTTTGTGCACTTTGCCTTGGCGTTCGTGATGCTGGTGGTGCTTTTCGTCGGCCCCGGGGACCTTGAGAACTTTGTCACCAACCCCCCTGCCAGCACGCCTATAGCCGCCGTTGAAAGTTTTACCACTGGCAAGAGCCCAGCCGAGGCTGCCGGGCTGCGCCCGGGCGACGCGATCTTGGCCATCAACGGGCATCATTTTGCCACTTGGGAACAGCTCACCTCTTACGTGAAGCACCGGCCAGGCGACAGGGTCACTTTGACGGTCAGGCGCCATGGGCACGTTTTTACGACCTCGACTGTCCTGGCAAATGCCGCCAAGGTGGTCCTGGACGGCATGAGCACTCCTTTGTACAGTAAACCGACGGGCTTTCTCGGTGTCGGCTTGGGCCCGGTACGTTTTGGGCTGTTGGGCTCGCTGGAGCACGCCGGCGACGCCTTTGGGTCGACCGTCGTGTCCTCTATTACAGGCTTAGGCAAGGTCGTGGGCAACGTGAGCGGGTACTTGCACATGCTGCAGAGCAAGGAGGCCGCTGACAGCTCGCCTCGCCTTGTGTCCGTCGTCGGGGTCGTTGCTTTTGCCAGTAGGCAGACTTCATGGTCTGAACTTCTGTGGTTACTGGTCGTCTTGAACATTTTCCTCGGGGTGTTCAACCTCTTGCCCCTCTTGCCCCTGGACGGCGGCCACGTCGCCATTGCCTTGTACGAAAAGGTGAGGAGCCTGTTCGCGGGCCGCCCTTACCGCGCGGACGTCAACAAGATGGCGCCTATCGTGTACGCGGTGCTGGCGGTGCTGCTTTTCTATGGTGTTACTGCAGTCTTCATGGACCTGCGCGACCTGGTGGGCTGAGGGGCCCGGGCTTTGCCCGGGGCGCTAAGGCCCGACGGGCGCTAAGCTAGTCGCCATCGTGGAGCGTTACCCGCGGCGAAGCACGCGCCAGGTCATGGTTGGTCCGGTCCCTGTTGGAGGGGGCGCGCCGATCAGCGTCCAGTCGATGACGACCACTAAGACCGCCGATGTCGAAGCCACCTTGGCGCAGATCTACGCGCTTAAGGCTGCTGGGGCTGATATCGTCCGCTGCACCTGCAATGAGCCGCAGGCGGCCGAGGGCTTGGCGCGCATCGTGCCCCGGAGCCCGGTGCCGATCGTGGCTGACGTGCATTTCCACGTTGAAATGGCGTTGGCAGCGATAGAGGCTGGCGTGCACTGCCTCCGGCTCAACCCTGGCAACTTGCGCAAGCCCGAAGAGGTCAAGTTGGTGGCTGCGGAGTGCAAGGACCGTGGTATCCCTGTGCGCATCGGCGTTAATGCGGGGTCCTTGGACAAGCGCCTGTACGACAAGTACGGAGGGGCCACCCCGGAAGCCCTGGTCGAGTCGGCGCAGGTAGAGCTGGGCCTTTTCGCCGAAGTGGGTTTTGATAACGTCAAGATTTCCGTGAAAGCCTCCCGGGTGCCTGTCATGGTCGAGGCTTACCGCCAGCTCTCGGAGGTTGTGGACTACCCGCTGCACCTGGGGCTCACGGAAGCTGGGCCGCCGCCATCTGGGACGATCAAGGCCACAGCCGCCATCGCGACGCTCCTGATGGAGGGCATCGGGGACACGATCCGCTATTCGCTCACCACTGACCCCGTGGAGGAGGCCAAGGCTGGGCGCGTTCTTTTAGAGTCGCTCGGGCTGCGCGCTCGGCGCAACGTGGACCTGATCGCCTGCCCGTCCTGTGGCCGGGCTGAAATAGACGTCTACAAGGTCGCCCAGGAGGCACAGGCCGCCCTTGAGGCCAGGCAGATCCCCCTCCAGGTTGCGGTCATGGGCTGTGTGGTCAACGGGCCGGGTGAGGCGCGCTCGGCTGATATCGGGATCGCAGCTGGTAAGCACCGGGGCCACCTGTTCATCCGGGGCGAGATCGTGAGGGTGGTCCCTGAGAGCGAGATGGTCGAGGCGCTGGTCGAGGAGGCCGAAAAGCTCGTCAAGGAGGGTTTTGAAGCTCGCCTGGCTGCAGCTGACCGCAGTGCCGCGAAGGAGGCGGAAGCGGACCGCTTGGCTCTGCTTGAGGCAAAGGGGGCCGATGCAAACCGCAGTGAAACGAAGGTGAGGATGGTCGCTCGGCGTTTGGCGGCTTCGGGTAATGCTGACGGTGCGGACAAGCCCGGGCACTAGCGCCGACTTCGGAAAGCTTGCCAGGTGCCGTGATGGCGCCTGTCCCTCGTGGCTCAGCGTCCACCGACGTGCGCGCGAGCTTGTGCTCACCCAAGAGCAACACAGCCAACCCAGGCTATAATACAACTTGTCGCCGTGGGCGACGTGTTAGGCGTGGGCTTGCCTGCCTGGCAGGGCGCCCACGCTTTTGTATGCGTAGGTGGTTGTGCTGGTTGCACGGTGAGGAGGTGAGATGGGTACCGCAGAGGAGATCGCCGAAGTCGTTCGGCCGGCCGTTTTGGCGGCTGGGCTGGACCTTTGGGACGTCGAGCGTTCTGGTGGCTCAGTGCGGGTCATGGTCGACCGCCCCGGTGGGGTAGACCTGGACGCCATCTCCACTTTGAGCCGGGCCGTTTCTCGGGTGCTGGACCAGCACGACGAACTGGTGCCTACGGGCCACTACATGTTGGAGGTGTCGAGCCCGGGCCTCGAGCGCCGTTTGCGGCTCCCGGAGCATTTCGCCCGTTATATCGGCGCGTTGGTGGCGGTCAAGACGACCGAGCCTGTTAACGGCCGGCGCCGCTTGGAGGGGGCACTTTTAGGTTGCAGCGCTGAGTCGGTAACGCTGCGGGTTGAGACGCGCCTTGGCGGGCAGAGCTCTTCGGCCGTCACGGAGGAGCTGACCATCCCACTTCGCATCGTTGAGCGTGCCCGCACCGTGTTCAACTGGGGCGCGACGGCCGGCTCTCGCACCTCCCGGGGACCTGAGGCGGGCAAGGTTGCCAAGAGCAGAGGTACGGCCAACGTGGGCTTGCCTACCGCCGGACGTGCTCGCCAGGGGGCCGGTGGCCATCGTGGGGTTGCCTCAGGGGCTGGCAAGGTCGAAAGCGGAGCCGCGTGATGAGGGACAACTTTGCATTTCAAGAAGCCCTCCAGCAGGTCGCCAAGGACAAGGGTATCAGCGTCGACGTACTGCTCGACGCCCTGGCCAATGCACTTGTGGCTGCCTATAAGCGGATGCCGGGAGCGGCGGAGGAGGCCGTTGTCACTATTGAGCTCGACCCCTTCGACATCCGGGTGTACGCCCAAGAGCTCGACGAGGACGGCAATGTCGTGCGTGAATGGGACGATACGCCCAAGGACTTTGGCAGGATCGCGGCTCAGACGGCGAAGCAGGTTATCGTCCAGCGTGTCCGAGAAGCGGAACGCGACCGTAAGTACGAGGAGTACGCCGGGCGCGAGGGCGACATAGTTACTGGGATCATCCAGCAAAGCGACAACCGCTACACGCTGCTTGACCTGGGCAAAGTGGAGGCTTTGCTACCTCAGGCCGAACAAGTGCCCTTCGAGCACTATGAGCACAACGCACGCCTGAAGGCGTACATCGTGGAGGTGCGCAAGACGAGCAAGGGCCCCCAGATAGTCGTCTCGCGTACTCACCCAGGGCTTATCAAGCGGCTGTTCGAGCTCGAAGTGCCTGAGATCGCTAACGGGATCGTAGAGATCAAAGCCTGTGCACGCGAGCCCGGCCACCGCACGAAGATCGCTGTATGGTCCAATGACCCAAATGTCGACCCAGTGGGTGCTTGCGTAGGTGCCCGGGGTGCTCGGGTGAGGATGGTCACGACCGAGCTGAGGGGTGAAAAGGTGGACATCGTCCCCTACTCAGACGACCCTCGAGAGTTCGTCATGCGCGGCCTTCAGCCTGCCAAGGTGAAAGACGTTGTGCTTGACGAAGATTCGGGCACCGCTATGGTCGTCGTCAACGATTACCAACTGTCTCTGGCGATAGGCAAGGAAGGTCAGAACGCCCGGTTGGCAGCACGGCTCACTGGCTGGCGCATCGACATCAAAAGCGAGAGCCAGGTGGCTGAAGAGCAGGCCTATGCCTCTCAAGAATGGGCCGAGGGGGAGTGGGTCGAGGGCGAAGATGGGGGGATGGTCTGGAAGCCGGCCGAAGGCGGCGAGGTTGTCTCTGCGGAGGAATGGGAGGCCCGCTCGACCGCTGAGCAGGTCTCAGGACAAGACGAAAAAGCCTATGAGCAGGGTGCTCAACTGGCTGCCGCTGACGAAGTGGGTGCCAGCGGCGGGGCCCCTGTGCCTGATGAAGCGCACGGCTCGAACGGCGCTGACGAAGCTGGCGACGTGGCAGGTCCTGGCGGCGGCAACCTAGCCAGCGAGACCGCTCGCGAGGTGGGATAGACGCCCGCGCCTACCCGGACCTGCATCGGGTGCCGGGCACGGGAGCATACCGATAAACTTGTCCGGGTAGCCCTGGAGCCGAGCGGCCGGGTTGTGCTCGGCCGCAAGACGCCGGGTCGAGGCGCGTGGCTTTGCCGGTCAAGCACTTCTGGGCTCCCAAAGCCAGAATGCGTGGCAGCAGCCAGGCGCAGAGGTGCCTTCAGCAGGGCTTTGCGCGCAACGGTGAGCGGAGCTCAGGTGGAGGCGATGCTGCGAGCAGCGCCAGACGTGCGAGGCTATAAGATGCGGCCTTCGGTCCCCCGAGGTGACCACAGAGATTGAAGAAAGGGACCAGCGAACAACTTGGCTAGGAAAATACGGGTTTATGAGCTTGCCCGTGAGCTCGGGCTGACCAACAAGGAAGGCCTAGAGCTGTGCTTGGCGATGGGGATAGGGGTCTCCAGCCATTCTTCGAGCATTGAGGAAGCACAAGCCGACCGCGTTCGCCGGCGCGCTGAGCGCGACGGCCTGAAGCGTGCCCAAAACCCCGAGGAGGCCCAAGGGGCACCGTCGGGTAAAGCGCCAACTTCGGCAAGGTCTCGCCAGGTCGGCCATGACCGCTCGTCCGCGGCTTTGCCATCTGTTGCGCCGTCAGTCCCGAGCCCTTCGCCTATTGGGGCTGGAGAGGTGGACGGCCTTGGGGCAGGTGGTCTGGCGCCCCCCGGTATCTTGGCGCCAGAGGGAGGCGACCGAGGCGGACAACCGCAGCTGGCCCCGGCTGCCGACCTTCAGGCACCGGGCAGCTCTGCTGAAGTTGTTGCTGCCCGTCCTCCAGCAGCCACTGGCCCGGAGGCAGCGGTGCAAGCTGAGCGCGTTGCGGCGGGTGGGGCGGCGGCACGGGTTGGGGAAAGTGGGCCCAGTGTACTTGCGCCAGCCGCCAGCGTTAGCCCTTCGCCAGCTCCGCCCGTAGGTGTCATGCCGGGCGTTGCGGCACCTAGCCCAGGTGCCACGCAGCAAGTGCCCTCAGGCGGTGAGCCGCCCGTCGCTAAAGAGCCGCCGCTTGCCAAGGCGGCTGTGAACGAGCCCACAGCGCTTCATGGCGGTGCGGCGCCAGCCGGCCACGCTGGCCAGGCGGCACCCACAGCCCAACCCGGGTCTTCGCCTGCGGGCCGCCACCTAGGCCCGCCGAGTGTGTTTTCTCCCATGACGGGCAAGCTGATACCGCCTCCGCCTGGGCTTCGCAGGCCGTTGTCGCCTCAGACTGGCAGGCCCATACCGCCGCCTCCAGGTCGGGGCGGTGCCAGCCCCAACAACCCTGCCCGCTCTGCCGGGGCGGTACCTGGTGCTAGGCCAGGAGCCCCGGGACGGGCTGGGCAGGGATCCGGCCGGCCGTTCGACGCTGGCGGCGGCGCTCATGGCAGCCATGACGGGCGTGCGGGCGACGCCAGAGGCCATTTTGGCAGCCGAGCGATGGACGGTCGCCCCGATGGCCGGGGAGGCGTGAGCGGGGGTCGTCCAGGCGGCCTTGGAGCGCCGGGAGGCCGTCCGGGTAGCCCTGCCAGGTCGGGGGGCTCGGGAGCAGCAGGAAGCGGTGGGCCGCGCCCAGGGCAGTTCACAG
>JBMFUG010000063.1:0-16137 GCA_049966695.1 Acidimicrobiales bacterium
GTGCAGAAACCGTGGCACTGGTCAGAGCTGCGCGCAAGTCGGGCGAAGCCCTAAGCAGCTTTGCGAAGCCGTCCAGCTCGCCAGCCACCGAAGCGATGTCGGCTTGGCTCTCGAAAACGGCCTCCGCATAGCCCCAGACCCGTTCGCGCACTACGGCCCGACCTTGGCTGTACCTTCGGCTTGCGGCAGACCGCCCGGGTTGGCGGCCATTTCAGCCTCCAGTTCAGCGAGCGCCTGCTCGACCAGTTGCTCTTGGTTGGCAAGCGTCAGCCCCTCCCCAAGCACCCTCTCGACCGCGGCCATCACCAGTTCGGCAACCTGAGCCCGCAGTTGGTCACCAGCACGCCGCACAGACGCATCGATGTCGGAAGCGGCACGCGAAACGAGGCGACGGTACTCCTCTTCACCCTGCTGGCGCAGTTCTTGGCGGGCTTGCTCGCCAAGTTTGGCCGCCTCGTCACGAAGTGACCTTGCCTCGGCACGCGCCTGCTCTATGGCCTGTCGAGCCTCTTCTTCAGCTCGCTGAGCCCGCTCGCGCGCTTGGGCCGCTTCGCTGAGCGACCTCTCTATAGTCCGCTGGCGTTCTTCGACAGCACGGTTCACATAGGGCAAGACCCACTTGGCGAGCACGCCGAGCACCCCGAGGAACGCCACCAGCTCCACGACAAAAGTGGTGTTGGGGACAAGGAAGTTGGATGACGCTATCACTGGTGGCTACAGGCCCCTAACCAACGGCCAGCACGAACACGAACAGCGCTGTGAAAGCTAGGTTGATAAAGTACATGGCCTCCACCAAGCCGACGATGAGGAACATCGTGGAGTACAGGCGGCCTTGCACCTCGGGCTGGCGGGCAATGCCAGCGATCGTCTGGCTGCCGGCGAGGCCGTCGCCGACCGCAGCGCCTATAGCCCCTCCACCGAGGGCCATACCCCCGCCAGCAAACGCACCGGCGAGCTCGATAGCTTTTTCCAGGCTTGCAGCCATTAGTTTCTCCTGTTGTTTTGTGGACGGGCGTCAGTGCCCTTCTTCGGTTACGGCGAACTGGTAGTAGAGGATAGTCAGCAGAGCAAAGATGAAGGCCTGGATGACCCCGATGAACATGTCGAAGAGCTTCCAGATGACGCTAAAGCCAATGGTGAAGGGAAATGCATATATAGGTATGGCCAAGAGGAGGGCGATCATGATGCCACCAGAGAAGATGTTGCCAAAGAGCCGGAGCGAGAGCGTCACCGGTTTCATCAGCTCCTCGACCATCCGGATCGGCGCAAGGGCGCGTGGGGGCACGAAAAATGACCGCACGTAGCCGCCAAGGCCTTTTCTCCGGATGCTGGCCGCATTGGTCAGCACGAACACCGTCGCCCCTAGCGCGTACGTCAGGTTGACGTCGGCGCTGGGCGAAGGCAGGTAATCGGTGTTGTGCCATAGGCCGGGAAAGACCTCTACCCAGTTGGAGGCCAGCACCAGGACGAAGATCGTGACCGCGATGGGCACCACATGGCGGTAGCCTGGCCCGAGGCCAGACTCCACTTGGTTGCCAGCCTCGCCCACGACGTACTCCCAGAACAGCTGCACCTTGTTGGGCACCGACGAGGTCACCTTGCGCCGAAGGTAAAAACCCAGGCCGAGCACTACTGCACAAGCGAGCGCGGTTGACCAGATGGTGTCGAGGTTGAACACCATCCCGGCGAAGCTGGCCGTGACGTGGTCGCCTACGGGTATGGGCGGTACAGCAAGAGCTCGGCCCGTCACCTCAGCCCTCCTCGTCAGTCGCTTCAGGGCTGGGGGGCGGCGTGCTGGCACTGAGCGTGCCGCCGGAAAGCTGTGCACGCTGGTAGCGCCACACCGCAGCCAGAGCGTTGGCCATCAGCAAAACCTGGAAGAGCACGAGGCCACCGACCATGCCGAAGCCCATGGGCCGGACGAAGAACAACAGCGCGAAGGCAATGACCGTAATGGCGCCGAGGCGAGCGGCCACGCTGCCAAAGTACGGCTTGCGCTCGATCCGGCCAGCGCTGGTGCTGTAGCGGACCGTGGACAGCTGGAAGAGCCGGTGGTTGGCAACGGCACCGCCAAGGCCGAACAAGACCCCGACCCCCGCCAGCACCTGGCCCACTAGCACCGTGACCGCCAAGGCCACGAGGGCTACCACGACGGATGACACGAGCGTCCGCCGCACAACGGCGTCAACCTGCAGTACAGGAAAGTCTGTGAGCATAGGTTGAGTCCTCGCTTGTCTCATCGTTCGCCCTGAGCGGCACCAGCTCAGCGGCAGCGTACGCCCGTTGGAGAGCAGCAGTATGTTACTAGCCTCGCTCCTCCGAGAACAGTTTTATGCTATTGACCTCGTCGGCTCGGTCCCGTAGGGCCTGTTGTCACTTGACGAAAGGGCCCGGTGGCCCCAAGGGCTAACCGTAGCGGCGTAGCTCTGCGCGCGTAGCAAGAACCCCCACAGCGATGCCGGCGACCAAGCCGACTAGGAGAAAGGCCGGCAAGGTCCCGAGAGCCCGGTCTACCAGCCACCCAAGGGCGCCCCCACCTAGCAGGCAAAAAGCATTAAGCATCCCTATACCTGCATATGCGAGAGGCCCGGGGTACTGTCGTCCCGGCCTGTCCCCGGTCGGGAGCTCGGGTTGACCGTCGCTCATGGCGGCCCGGCAAGACAAACGTGGCTCCAATGCACGCCACGGGCAGCTTAGCCGCAGTCGCCCTAATTGAACTAGCAGCAAGTGGGCGGCCCAAAGCAGGCGCCGGCTGCGACAGCACGCAAGCCCTCACCGCCCCGGCTGACGGCTCCCGAGGGGGGGTGTCTGGTCGGGGTCTTCCCTTTTGTGCGGCCATCGAGCCACGGTCGCATTGCTGCGGATAGCCTGGCCCCGTCGGTGCCGGGGACCGTCGGGCGGCCGGTCCTGGCCAGGCCGTGGTGACCCGTGCTCCCCGTTGACGTTATCGGCCCCATTGGCTTGGTCGCCCCCACGGGCGCGGTGGCTGCCTGACCTGGCGAGGTGCCTGCTGCCGTTGGCACGAGCGGGCACCCGGCCCCTGGGGGCAAAGAGGGTGTACAAAAGGACTGCCAACGCTCCTACTGCTATGGGGGGTATGTAGTTGTGCGAGTTGGTCACCCCTGGCCATAGCACCAAGCCCGAAAGCAGCGCTGTCCACGCCCAAAGTACGAGCACCGCATGGCGGTGCCCGTGACCGAGCCGCATTAGGCGATGGTGAAGGTGGTTGATGTCTGCGACAGCCGGGCTTGTACGTTGGCCTGCACGGCGTAAGACGGCGAACACGATGTCGAACAGGGGGATCCCGAGTATGAAAAAGGGGATGATGATCGGGGAAAAGAAAAAGTAAGTGCGCCCGCTGAACTGGTAGCTGTCCTGGCCTACCACTGCCATCGTCGAGGCCGCCATCAACAGCCCGAGGAGCATGGCCCCACCGTCGCCCATGAATATCCGGGCCGGGTAGAAGTTATGGGGCAGGAAGCCCACGCAAACCCCGACTGCTATCACTGCGACCAAAGGGCCCGCATTGCCCGAGGTTATGTTGCCTACGGCGGCCAGCTGGTAGGCGTACACGACGAAGGCAGCGCCGCCGATAGCCACCACTCCAGCTGCCAGCCCGTCCAGGCCGTCGATGAAGTTGATGGCATTGGCCATCACCGCTACCCAAAGGACCGTCGCGAAGGCGCTTAGGTTGGGGTCGAGCGAGACCGTGCCGGCCAGAGGCACGTGGAAAAAAAGCATGCTAACCCCGAAAAAGTAAAGGACCGTACCCGCCAGCACCTGGCCAGCCAACTTGGCAGGCGGCGACATCTCCTTTAGGTCGTCGGCGAGGCCTACAACGAAGATCACGGTGCCAGCGACCACAACTCCAAGTGGCGCAGAGTTGCCGCTGAACACGGGGCGGAAAGCGCCGAGCTGAGATGCCACGGCCATGGCGGCCAACAGGCCAAGGTACATGGCCGCACCCCCAGCCGTCGGGGTTGGGCGTTCGTGGACGCGGCGCTCGTCCGGCAGCACGATGATCGAGTTGCGCCGAGCTACGGCGCGCACGGCGAACGTCGCAAGCCAGGTGACGCTCGCGGCCACTACGAAGATGATCATGTAGTCCCGGTAGCGGACCAAGCGCACCTCCTGGCACTTCTGGCGCCAAGATCCGAGGCGCCTGTAAGCCAGGCGCGCTTACATCGTCAGGGGTAGGGCGTGAACTTCGAGCACAGCGTGGCTACCTCCTCGCGCACGGCCCTGCACTCGTCCTCTAGGTCTTGCGGGCTACCGCCCGCCGCCGCCAAGACACGCCGGATGAGCGTTGCCACGACGGCCATCTCCGGCTCCCGCATACCGGTAGTTGTCATCGCAGCCGTACCCATGCGCAAGCCACTGGTGACAAACGGCGACCGTGGGTCACCTGGGATCTGGTTCCTGTTGAGCGTGATGCCCGCCCGGTCAAGCGCCTCTTGGGCTGCCTTGCCTGTCAGCTCCGGGTCGAAAGTGCGCAGGTCGACCAAGAGCAGGTGGTTGTCCGTGCCCCCGGAAACGATGCGGAAGCCCTCAGCGGCCAGCGCGCTGGCCAAAGCGCGCGAGTTGTCCACGACATGACGGGCATAGTCCGCGAACTCAGGTTGGGACGCTTCAAAAAAGGCCACTGCCTTGGCCGCGATGACATGTTCTAGCGGCCCCCCTTGAAGACCGGGGAACACGCTCTTGTCGATAGCGGGGGCCAAGTCGGCCCGGCACAATATGCAGCCACCTCGCGGGCCACGCAGGGTCTTGTGAGTAGTCAACGTCACGATGTCCGCATAGGGGACCGGGTTGGGGTGCACGCCACCAGCCACCAGCCCAGCTATGTGCGCGGCATCGAACAAGAGCAGCGCGCCCACCGAGTCGGCTATGCGACGGAGCGGCTCTGGGTCGATCACCCTGGGGTAAGCCGTAGCACCAGCCACTATGAGCTTGGGCCGGTGCCGCTCGGCCAGGTCAGCTAGGGCTGCCAGGTCGATGCGCTCGTCGCTTTTGGTTACCCCGTAACTGACGAAGTTGTAGAGGCGCCCGCTCGCGTTGACCGGGGACCCGTGGGTGAGGTGGCCACCTTGGTCAAGACGCATCCCTAGCACGGTGTCGCCCGGCTCAAGCACCGCCAAGTAGGCCGCCAAGTTGGCGTTGGCACCCGAGTGCGGCTGGACGTTTGCGTGCTCGGCACCGAACAGCTGGCAGGCACGCTGCCGTGCCAGCTCCTCGACCTGGTCGATGACGAAGTTGCCACCATAGTACCGCCGGCCGGGGTAGCCCTCGGAGTACTTGTTGGTGAGCACTGAGCCAGTCGCCTCCATCACGGCCCGTGAGGCAAAGTTCTCCGAGGCGATCAGCTGAAGGGTGGTGTTCTGACGCTCCCGCTCCGCTTCAATGATCGAAAAAAGCTCGCGGTCAACTTGCACTGGTGCAAAGCCTACCCGCCAGAGATGACAGCAGCCATTTCCGCCCACGCAAGCGGGCCGACGCGCAGTTGCTTCGGGCGCTCCCCGGTGCAGTCCACGACGTTGGAGGACAACCCCGCGCAGGTGCCTCCGTCGAGGACCACCGCCACCTCTGTGCCCAGTTCTGCGGCAACGGCTTGGGCGCTAGTGAGCGGAGGTTGCCCGTGGCGGTTGGCGCTTGTGGCGGCCACCGGGCCGGCGGCGGCGCAGATCGCCAGCGGCACTGGGTGAGCTGGACAGCGGATGCCTATCGTCGCATCGTCCTCGCCCAAGTCCGCTGCCAAATCTGGGCGGCGCGGCAGCACGATGGTGAGGGGACCTGGCCAGAACCTCTCCATCAAGCGACGGGCAGCAGCCGGGACCGCGGTACAAAGCGACAGCGCCTGCTCCTCCCCAGCGACCAGCACCGGTAGCTCCAAACGCCGGGGCCTGCCCTTCAGCCGGAACAACCGATCTGACGCACCGGTACGAAATGGGTCAGCCGCTAACCCATAAACGGTGTCAGTCGGGATGGCGATGATGTCCCCCGCCGCCAGGGACCCCACCCCAATGTCTATGGCCGCAGCAGGCGGCGGGTCGCCCTTCGCGTCGACGATCGGCATCCTCGGCAACATAGTAGCTTTCTCGGCTATGCGCGCCTCAGCTATCTCCGCGCGACCAGTACCCGGTCCCGGCCAGCCAGGTCCTGGCGGACAATAGCTTCGTTGAAGCCGGCCTCCCGGGCTAACGCCAAAGCAGCGGAGGCTCGGTGCGGGGCGATCTCGGCCACCAGCGCTGACTCCGGACGAAGCCAACGAGGCGCCTCCGACAAGATTGCCTCTAGCGCCTCGAGGCCACTAGGGCCGGCCACCAAGGCCCCCGAAGGCTCCCAAGCCGCCACTTCTCCGGGGAGGGCCGGTAGCTCGTGCTCGGCTATGTACGGAGGGTTCGTGACTGTCAAGCTCACCGCACCAGCCAGTTCTTCAGGGAGCGCCGACCACCAGTCGCCCTCGACGAGCCGCACCCGTCCCGCCGCCAGTGCCCCGGCGCCGGCCAAATTGGCCGAAGCCACAGCGAGCGCGTCCTGAGACACGTCAGTAGCCCAAACCTCCACCCGGACGTTCTCGACCGCCAGGGAAATTGCGATGGCACCCGAGCCTGTGCCGAGGTCGACAGCTACGGCCGGCTCGGCCCCTAGGCGCTCCAGCTCCCCAAGGGCCACCCCCACCACCACCTCTGTCTCGGGGCGAGGGATGAGGACCCGACGGTCAACCAACAGGTCAAGGTGCCGGAACGCCCAGTGGCCCAGGACGTACTGCACTGGCTCGCCCGAGCACCTGCGCTCGACCATGGAGGTAAACCTGCTTGCGCTGGCAGCCGGTGCCTGCTCGTCCAAGACGGCTGGCCAGGCACCACCGCTCGCTTCTTCCAAGAACCACCGCGCCACCCGGTGGTCACCGAGCCGGTCGGCTGCCGAGTAATAAAGTGCACGCCAGAGAGGCTGGTGCTGTGCCATAACGCTGAACGTCAGCTCAGGTGATCACGGCAGCCAACTGGCGGGCACGTTCGTCAGCCATAAGGGCGTCAACCAGCTCGTCCAGCTCGCCCATGAGGACCCGGTCGAGCTTGTACAAGGTGAGCCCGATGCGGTGGTCGGTCACCCTGTTCTCCTTATAGTTGTAAGTCCTGATCTTCTCCGAACGTCCTCCTCCGCCGACCTGGCTACGGCGAGCCTGGGAAAGCTGGGCCGCCTGGCGTTCCTGCTCAGCCTGGAGAAGACGGGCGCGCAGCACCTGCATGGCCTTGGCCCGGTTTTGGATCTGGCTCTTTTCGTCCTGCATCGAGACCACTATCCCGGTAGGCAGGTGGGTGATGCGCACGGCCGAGTCGGTCGTGTTGACGGACTGGCCTCCCGGGCCAGTCGACCGGTAGACGTCTATACGAAGGTCTTTCTCGTCGATTTGGACTTCGAGCTCTTCGGCCTCGGGCAAAACGGTGACCGTCGCGGAAGAGGTGTGGACACGGCCCTGGGACTCGGTCACCGGCACCCGCTGGACCCGGTGAGGCCCGCCCTCGTGCTTCAACCGAGCCCACGCCTCGTCCCCCTTGAACAGGACCGTCACCTCGTTAAAACCGCCCTTGGGAGAAGGGTCGGACGAGAGCACCTCTACTTTCAGGCCAACTCTGTCCGCGTACCTCAGGTACATCTCGTAGAGGTCGCGTGCAAAAAGGTTGGCCTCCTCGCCCCCCTCGGCCCCGCGGATCTCAACGATGACGTTGCGCCCATCGTTGGGGTCGCGGGGGAGCAGCATAACCCTGAGCTGGTCCTCAAGGTCGCTGAGCCGCTGTTGTGCATTGGCTATTTCCTCTCCGAGCAGCTCCCTGTCGTCACCTTGGGCGCCAGCCAGCATTTCACGGGCGACCCGCAGGTCCTGCTCGGCTGCCCGGTAGGAGCGCAGGGCGGCTACGACCGGCTCGATCTCCCGGTGGCGACGGGAAACTTCTACCAGCCGTCGCTGGTCGGCAATAACAGCTGGGTCAGACAGCTGCGCCAAGACGGCCTCGTACTCCTTTTCGAGGTCGTCGAGCTTCTCGAACACTTAGTGCCTGGCGCCGGTCCTCGCCCCGCGCTGGCCGTAGCGGCGCTGAAAGCGTTCTACGCGGCCCCCAGTATCGACCAACTTCTGCTTGCCGGTATAAAACGGGTGGCATTCATTGCACAGCTCCGTATGGAGCACGGCCTTGGTCGAGCGCGTGGTGAACGTGTTGCCACATGAGCAGGTCACTGTGGCCTGGACGTACTCTGGATGGGTGTCTGCCTTCATGGTGGGTACTAGGTTAGATCGCTGGGGCGGGTTGCTTGGCTATGTCAGCCAAGAACTGGTCGTTGGAGCGTGTCTGGCGGATCCTGTCCACCAAAAGCTCGAGACCTGCAGCCGCGTTGCCGTCGTTGGACAGCGCGTTGAGAACACGGCGCAATTTCCAGACCTGCTGGAGCTGGTTACGCTCGAACAGTAGCTCCTCGTGACGGGTCGAGGAAGCGTTGACGTCAAGAGCGGGGTAGATGCGCCGCTCGGCCAACTTGCGGTCCAGACGGAGCTCCATGTTGCCCGTGCCCTTGAACTCCTCGAAGATCACCTCGTCCATGCGGCTGCCGGTCTCGACCAAGGCCGTGGCCAGGATGGTGAGAGAGCCGCCCTCTTCGATGTTGCGGGCACTGCCGAAAAACTTCTTGGGCGGGTACAGGGCGCCGGTATCGATACCGCCCGACATGATCCTCCCGGTGGCGGGCTGGGCCAAGTTATAGGCCCGAGCAAGGCGCGTGATGCCGTCGAGCACGATGACCACGTCCCGGCCGGCCTCCACCAGGCGCTTGGCTCGCTCAATGGCGAGCTCGGCCACCTGGGTGTGCTCGTCGGCGGGCCGGTCGAAGGTCGACGAAACTACCTCACCCTTCACCGAGCGGCGCATGTCCGTCACTTCTTCGGGCCTCTCGTCCACCAGTAGCACCATCAGGTGCACCTCAGGGTTGTTGGCCTCTATCGAGTGGGCGATCTGCTTGAGGACGGTCGTTTTGCCAGCCTTGGGCGGGGAGACGATCAGGCCCCTCTGGCCCTTTCCGATCGGCGAGATGAGGTCCACTATGCGGGCGGTGACGTTGGCAGGGTCTCCAGGTACTTCCAGGCGCAGCTTCTCGTCTGGGAAAAGGGGCGTCAAGTTCTCGAACTTGGGCCTGTTGCGGGCCTCTTCAGGGCTCATCCCCCCGACCGAGTCCACCCGGACCAGC
This sequence comes from Acidimicrobiales bacterium, assembly GCA_049966695.1. Taxonomy (GTDB): domain Bacteria; phylum Actinomycetota; class Acidimicrobiia; order Acidimicrobiales; family Palsa-688; genus JAKAWM01. The sequence continues at coordinate 9,238 of JBMFUG010000063.1, forward strand.
GCCGGGTACTTCTCGTTGTTGGCGGCCGGCCGGTACGCACCCTCGATCACGTCCCCTTTGCGCAGGCCGTAACGGCGGACCTGGGTGATCGAGACGTACACGTCGCTAGAACTAGCCAGGTAGCCATTGGTACGCAAGAACCCGTACCCCTCCTCTCGGAGGTCAAGCAAACCCGAGCAGGTCACCAGCTCGCCCGTATAGGAGGCTTCAGCAGCCTGGCTCAGCACCTCGCGCTCGGCACCTCGCGCTCCCCCCTTTTCTCGGTTGCGCCGACGACGACGCCGGCTGTTGCCAAGCCCCGGGTCAACGTCGAAGCGCTGCCTGCCTTGCTCTAGCCTCTGGAAAGAAGGGGCTGGCTCCAGCAGCTCCCCTGCTTGGCCCTGCACAAGCGATCGCGACGGGGCAGCGCTGTCAGCCTCGGCACGGCTCTCAGCCCCCGCAGCGCTCCCAGCCTCGGCACCACCGTCCCCCTGGGCCTCTTTACCTGCCGCCGTGGCATCGCCCTCAGCACTTGAAGAGGCGGCCTCGGGTTGCTCCTGCTTGTCCCCTTGTGCCTTGTCACTGCCGGCTTCGCCCGCGGCTTTAGCGTCTGCGGCTTCGCCCGCGGCTTTAGCGTCTGCGGCTTCGCCGCCTCCATTTGAGCTCATGAGGGCCAGCTGCCCAGTACCCGCCTCCGGGTTGCCCGCTTGCTCGGTGCCGGCGTTGGCCACCGTCTTGCGCGAACGGGTACGCCGCGGCGCAGGTGGCACAGGTGCCGCCTCCTCTACCCCAGTTACTTGGAGTATCCGGGAGACCAAGTCCGCCTTTTTGGTACGAGCCTCCGGAGCCGTGCCAAGGGCAACGGCTATAGCAAAGAGCTCATCGCGTTCCTTCGATTCGAGGACAGAACGCTCGAGCTGCACGTCGCTCATCAAGTACCCCTGTCGTCATGTGGTCGGGACCACGGGCCGCGTGCAAGGCCCGACCGTGGCCAGCACATCCAGATGGTAACTACGAGGAAATCACTTACGGTGCGCCCGCTCGCCCCACTGACCTTGCGCTCAAGTGCGGACCTGGTTGCACGTAAGACCCGGAAAGTCCCGCTCCGGATGAAGTACCCCCGATCGTATCGCACGACGGGAGCAAGACCATGGTACCGCCTCTTGGCTGTTCGCGCCAGTAACCCGAGGGCACCGGCCGTGCGCCGACCTGCGCCCAGAGCACGGGCTTGGTGCTCAGATGCCCAGCTCGGCCCTCACCGCCCCAAGCTCGGCGTCCACTGCCTTAGGCACTTCGATCTGGCTAATGGCAATGTCAGGGTCCTTTAAGCCGTGGCCTGTGAGCACGCACACGACCTCGGACCCCTCGGGGACGCCCACCTCGAGCAGGCCAGCCACCGCAGCCGCTGACGCCGGCTCACAGAAAACAGACTCCTCTCGCGCCAAGAAACGGTAAGCGTCAAGGATCGCTTCGTCGCTGACTGACCCGATAAGCCCGCCGGACTCGGATGCCGCTGCTGTCGCCCCGTACCACGAAGCCGGGTTGCCGATGCGGATAGCAGTGGCAACAGTCTCGGGCTTTTCGACCGGGTGGCCAAGGACCAGCGGGGCAGCACCGGCGGCCTGGAAACCGAACATACGGGGCAGCTTCTTCAGCAGCCCGGCGTCTTGGTACTCGCGGTAACCCTTCCAATAGGCGGTGATGTTGCCAGCATTGCCCACAGGCATGAAATGAAAGTCGGGGGCCTTGCCGAGGCAGTCCACGATCTCGAAGGCACCGGTTTTCTGGCCCTCGATCCTGTAGGGGTTTATGGAGTTCACAACGGTGACCGGCTCGACCTCTGCCAGCTCACGTACGAGCGCCAGGGCGCGGTCGAAATTTCCCTTTACCTGTACGACCTTTGCGCCATGGACGAGCGCTTGGGCCAACTTGCCGAGAGCAATATAGCCGTCTGGTATGAGCACCACGCAGGCAAGCCTGGCGCGCGCCGCGTAGGCGGCAGCGGAGGCCGACGTGTTGCCCGTTGACCCACAGACAACCGCTTTCGCACCTTCCTCGAGAGCTTTGGAGATCGCTAGTGTCATACCCCGGTCTTTGAAAGAACCGGTTGGGTTGGCCCCTTCGACCTTGAGCCACACCCGCGCTCCGGTCCTATCGGACAGGCGCTTGGCGGGCACAAGCGGGGTGCCACCTTCGAGGAGCGTGACGACAGGCGTGGCCGAGCTGACCGGCAAGTACTGCCGGTACTGTTCTATGACCCCTTGCCAAGTGGCCCGCCCGCTCATGGCCCCACCACACGGATCAGGCTGCCTATACGGCGCACAGCTTCAAGAAGGCGCAACTCGTTCAAGCAAGCCTGCATGTCGCGCTCACAAGCCGGGTGCGTGACGAACACGAGCCGTGCTTCTCCCTCGGGCCCTTCGCGGGTGCCCGGCCCCGGCTCCGGCGCGTCTTGTTCCATAGAGCGGACTGACACCTGGTGACGGCCCAGCACCCCGGCAATAGAAGAGAGCACCCCTGGACGGTCGACCGCCCAAAGGCTCAGGTAGTAAGGGCAGCGCAACTCGTCCATCGACTTCACGGCCACTTCTCGCAGCTCTATCTTCCTGGCCGCCCCCTTCGTCGACAGGTTGTGAGCGGCGTCGACCAGGTCGCCAAGCAAAGCGCTCGCCGTTGGCAACCCGCCCGCCCCCCTGCCAAGGAGCATCAGCTGGCCGACGGCCTCCCCTTCCACAAAGACGGCATTATAAGAACCTTGCACCGACGCCAAAGGGTGGGACTTTGGGACCATAGCAGGGTGCACGCGAACCCCGAGGCGGCCTTCGTCGGCCTCGACTACGGCAAGAAGCTTGATGGCAAAGCCCAGGCGGGTTGCAGCCTGGATGTCTTGGGCGGCAATGCCCGAGATGCCCTCCCGGTACACGTCGGTCGCGACCACCTTGGCCCCAAAGGCTACGTTGGCCAAGATCGCGGCCTTGGCTGCTGCATCGTAACCCTCGACATCAGCGCTGGGGTCGCTTTCCGCGTACCCGAGGCTCTGGGCCTCACCGAGGGCTTCTTGGTACGTGGCCCCAGAGGTGGTCATCTGGCTGAGGACGAAGTTGGTAGTCCCGTTAACGATCCCCATCACCCGCCGGATGCGTTCGCCCGCAAGCGACTCGCGCAGTGCCCTGATGAGAGGTATCCCGCCCGCTACCGAAGCCTCAAAAAGCAAGTCAACCCCGGCATCACTGGCCGCGTCCCACAGCTCGCCGCCATGGTTGGCCAGAAGCTCTTTGTTGGCGCTCACAACGGGCTTGCCGTTCCTAAGGGCTGCCAGGAGCAGGTCCCTCGCAGGCGAGATGCCGCCTATGACCTCCACAACCACGTCCACGTCCGGAGCTTCGACCACACCTGGCGCGTCAGTGGTGAGAAGAGGCTGTATGCCTGGCACACCCCGCTCCTTGGTCATCGAGCGGACCGCTACCTTCTCCAGCCGCAGCTCCAAACCCGTGCGCTCAGCGATCCCATCGGCGTCGCCAAGCAGGAGACGGGCCAAGGCAGCCCCCACATGGCCACAGCCAAGGAGGCCGACGCGGACTATAGGTCGGTCAAAAGCGCGGCTCCGGCGCGCACCTGCCTTGTAAACCGTTGCCCCGGTCGTCATTGGCGCCAGGCTAGCCGGCCGCGACAAGGCGTTCCCGCAGCCTGTTGCCGAGGCAGCAGCCTTGCCCGGGCCATTGCTAAAGCTGCCGGGCAACCTGGGCGCTGAGCGAGCGGCACGAGCAGGCAGCAGCCTTACCAGGCCCAATTGCTGGGAGCGCTACTGGTCCAGTGCTAGAAGGTCTTCGTAGGTTTCTCTTCGGACCACCACCCGCCAGCGGCCGTCGCGGACGAAAACGACCGGAGGCCTTGGCACCTTGTTATAAGTGGACGCCATCGAGTGGCCGTAGGCGCCCGTGACCGGGGTAGCCAGGATGTCGCCAAGAGCGAGGTCTTCGGGTACGCAAGCATCTCTGACGATGACGTCACCCGACTCACAGTGCTTGCCTACAACCGTCACCACCCGGGGCCGCTCTGCTGTGACCTCACGAGGCAGGAAAGCCTCGTAACCAGACCCGTACAAGACAGGCCTCGGGTTGTCGCTCATCCCCCCGTCGACCCCAACGTAAGTCCTGACACCGGGCAGTTCCTTGATCGTCCCGACCGTGTAACAGGTAATAGCGGCAGCGGCGACAATGGCCCTGCCAGGCTCGGCCGTGAGCACCACGTCTGGGCTTATGCCAGCCTTCGCCGCGGCGGCGCGTAGGGAGGACGCCCACTCGGTGATAGTGGGCGCAGCCTCACCCGTCACGTACGGCACCCCCAAGCCTCCACCAGCACAAAGCTCCCTGAGCCCCGACTGAGCAAAGAACGGGCCTAGGACTTCCATCGTCCTTTCAAAGCTTTCCAGGGCAAAGACCTGCGAGCCGATGTGGACGTGCAGGCCGACCAGTTCAGCACCGCTTGAGCTGTCGGCAAGCCGAGCCACCGCCTCCTCCGCCGCCCCGGACGCAAGGCCGAAGCCGAACTTGGAGTCTTCCTGGCCAGTCATCACGTACTCATGGGTGTGGGCCTCGATCCCTGGGGTCACCCTCACCAGCACCTTCGGCCTGGCTTTGCAGACGGCGCTTAGGCGGCTCAGACGGTCGATCTCGTCGAAAGAGTCCACGACGATGCGCCCGACACCTGAGCTGATCGCGCTCTGCAGCTCGGCCTCTGACTTGTTGTTCCCGTGCATCACAAGCCGCTCAGGCGGGATCCCGCCCGCCAAGGCCACGTGGAGCTCTCCGCCGGTAGAAACGTCCATACAGCAGTCTTCCTCGTTGACCACCGCCGCCATGGCTTTGCACAAGAAAGCCTTGGACGCGTAGGCGACGCGCGGCCCGAACGCCTGGCGCGCCTCGCGCAGGCGCCTCCGCAGGTGCTCCTCGTCGTAGATGAAGACCGGCGTGCCTACGTGCCCTACCAGTTCCGCGACGTTCACCCCGCCCAGGTGGAGGCGCCCCCAATCGTCAAGCTCCGCGCTGTCAGGCAAAAGGTACCGAGGAAGGGGGCCGCACCGGCCAGTAGCTACGGTGCCCTCAGACGCTTGTACCGCTTCGTCAGCCTGAGAGGCTGAGGCGAACGGCTCAGCCATAGGGTCGGGGATCACACTTACCATGCTGGCAGGTGGGCAAGGACAGCCGCTGGCACCCTGCGCACGGCCGCTGGCACCTAACCGTGCGCTCAGGCCAGTCGTCGGCGAAGCCGACGTCAGCATGCCCGTCGGAGCCGCCTACCGGTGCGCTCGGGCCAGTCACATTAGGCAAATAGGACCAGTCGCCCCAAGCAAGTGAAAGTATGCTGAAGGTGCAAAGCCCTCGTAGCTCAGGGGATAGAGCGCCGGCCTCCGGAGCCGGGTGCGTGAGTTCGAATCTCGCCGAGGGCGCCGATCGCGCCAGGGCGCGAACCTTCGGGTTCGCGCCGCCTGGCACGCGGAACCACGGTACAACGCGGTCGCGACCTTCGACGCGGATCTCCTGGACGAGCGCTTGCAGGAGCGCCTTGCGGGCCGGCACGGTGCCGTCGGTGAGCGCCTGTGCGATGTGGTGCCGCATGGCGGCGACCATCTCCTCGCGCCGGGCGCGCAGGTCGCGCCCCTTGGCGGCGAGCCCTTCGAGGCACTTGCCGCACTGGGCCTCGGTGAGCGTGCCGGCCTCGAACGCTGAGAGGTAGCGTTCGATGGCCTCTTCGGCCTTGGTGATCCCGGCGTCGACGACGTCCAGCTCCTGCTCGTGGTTGGCGCGCTCGGCGCGTGCCCGGTGCCGGGCGGCCGTGACGGCCTTGTCGAACAGGTCGGTGTGCTCGTACGTGTGGAAGAGCGCGTCCAAGACGGCCGCGTCCAGGTCCTCGGCGGGCAGGCGTTCGGCGTCGCAGTAGGCCCTGCCGTAGCGCTGGCGGGTGAAGCACGTGTAGTAGCGGTACCGGTAGCGGTTGCCGACGGCCGAGGTCCCGACGAAGTGCTTGCCGCAGCGGGCGCAGACGACGAGGCCGGCCAAGAGGAACGGCGAGGTGGCCGAAGCCAGTTTGGACCAGTCCTCGCCCCGGTCGGAAAGCAGCGCTTGGACTCGGTCGAAGAGCTTCTCGTCGACGAGGCGGGGGTGCGGACCGCCGTGGAGGGCGTCGCGGAAGAAGACCTTGCCCACCTAGACCGGGTTGCGCAGCACGGTGAGGACGGCCGTTTGGCTCCAGGGTCTCCCGGCCTTGGTGCGGTGCCCGGCCTCGTTCAGCCATACCGCGAGGGCGCGGGCGCCCTCGCGGCCATGCGCGTAGCGGTCGAAGATGACCGGCACGAGCGGCGCCTCGCTCGGGGCCGGGGTGAGGTAGCCCGTCTGGGGGTCGACGTCGTAGCCGAAGGGGCGCGACCCCCCCGCACCAGCCGCCACGGGCGGCCTTTCGCTCCATGCCGGCGATCACCCGGTCGACGATGGTCGCCCGCTCGAACTCGGCGAACACAACGCAACCATTCAGGTCCCGGGCTGGTGCGGGGCGCGTGAGAGCCAGGGTTGGGGGCGGTGCTTGGGTGCTCGGCCAGACGGGGCGGCGGAGTGAGGGTGACCGCTGGAGGCGGTCAAGTCCGTGCCGGTGGCATCCAGGCGTCGGCCCGGAAGAGCCGCCCGAGGACATCAAGCGCCCCCATGTCGTGCTTGCGTGCGGTCTGGATGTAGGAGCGGGTCGCGGCGAAGTGCTGGGCGTAGTCCCCGGCCTGGAGCAAACCGCTTATCTTCTTGTGCAACTTGGCCATGCGAAGTGGCCTTTCCGCGTCGTTGTCCGTGAACGGTACGCGGAGATCGACCGCGAAGCGGGTGGCTTCCGGCTTCAGGTCTCGGAGCGCACATGCGAGGTTGTAGGACTTGCGCT
>JBMFUG010000064.1:0-16081 GCA_049966695.1 Acidimicrobiales bacterium
CTGGCAGAACGCGCCCGGGCAAGGGTTAATTCCCGCTCAGAGGATTTTTTTCACTGAACAATCTGACAGGACACTAGTGAGGCGGCTCTTAATTGGCCGAGGGCAAAACGTCAGCCAGCACATCTGCGGCGCCGTTGCCTGTCGCGCTGGCGTGGTGCCTGAGCAGCTTTTCCAGCTGTACTGCCGGCACTGGGAAGGAAAACCAGTAGCCCTGGCCTTCAGGGCAGCCCATGCTCGAAAGGACTCGGTACTGCTCAGGTGTCTCAATGCCTTCGGCAATGACGTCCAAGCCCAGGCTGTGGCCGAGATGGACGATGGTGCGGACCAGCTCGTTAGACCGGCCCTCGTCAGCAAGGTCGGCCACGAAGCCTCGGTCGATCTTGAGAGCGTCTATCGGCAACCGGTGCAGTGCCTCAAGCGAAGAGTACCCGGTCCCAAAATCATCGATGTGGACACCGAACCCACGCTCGTGCAACTGGCGCAGCACCCCCAGGGCACCTTCGAGGTCGCGCATGATGACGCCTTCGGTGATCTCAAGCACGATCCAAGTCGCTGGCACTGCGGTCCGGGCAAGAACCTCGTCGACCTCTTTTACCAAGCCAGGGTACCAGAACTCACGGTTGGAAAGGTTGATGCTGACGCGCAAGTCTTCCGAGACGAGCCCGGCAGATTTCCAGGCGCGCACCTGGCGGCATGTCCGTTCCTGGACCCAACGGCCGATAGGCACGATCAAACCGGAGTCTTCTGCCACAGGCAGGAACTCGCCCGGGGGCAACAGGCCGCGCTCTGGGTGCCGCCAGCGAACGAGCGCTTCCATGCCGGTCAGGGCTTTTGAGCCAAGCTGGACAATGGGCTGGTAATAGATCTCTAGCTCGTCCAGCTCCATTGCCCGTCGCAGCTCAGTCTCGGTGCGCAGTCGGGCCAGCGCCCCTGCGTACATCGATGCGTCGAAGGCGGCGTGGTTGCCCCGGCCCGCAGCCTTGGCCTTGTACATGGCAATGTCGGCGTCCCTGATCACGTCTTCAGCTCGCTCGTAGCCGTTGGCGCTTGTAGAAATCCCTATGCTGGCAGTTACGACGACTTCTTGGCCGCCCAGGTCATAGGGTTGCCCCAAGGCCTGCTGGATGCGCTCGACCACTGCCTCGGCCGCCGCGAGGTCGGGGGCGTCGTGCAGTAGTACGGCAAACTCGTCGCCTCCGAAACGAGCCGCTGTGTCCTCTTCGCGCACCTGAGCTGCAAGCCTCTCGGCAACCTTTTTCAATAGCAAGTCCCCGGCAACGTGGCCGAGGCTGTCGTTGACCACTTTGAAACCGTCTAGGTCCAACCACAAGACCGCGTACTCGAAACCGGGACGGCGACGAGCGTGCGCTATCACCTGGGAGAGCCGGTCGAGGAAGAGCAGGCGGTTCGGCAAGCCCGTCAAGGAGTCGTGGAGAGCCTGGTGCTTGAGTTTCTCGGCCATAGCGTGCTTGTCGTCGATACCCGTCAGCGAGCCGACCATCCGGACAACCGACCCGTCGTAACCTGCCACACCCAAGCCCCGGCACAGCACCCATCGGTAACCGCCGTCCGAGGCACGGACGCGGTGCTCGTGCTCGAAGGCGCCGCCGCCGTTGTCCCTGTGCTCGGCTATCGCGCGCAACAGGCCTGGCCGGTCTTCGGGGTGCACTCGGCCGAGCCATTCCTCGGGGCTAGTGCCGATCGCGTCCTCGCCGTAACCCAGGATTTGCTTCCAACGGCTTGAGTAATAGACATGGCCAGTGAGCAGGTCCCAGTCCCACAGGCCGTCGTTAGCAGCACTGGCTGCCAAGGCATAACGTTCCTCGCTTTGCCTTACAGCCTGAGCCATCTCCTTTTCTCGCTCGAAAGACGTGGCCAGTTCTTCGGTCCGTCGGCGCAACGACTCCGTCGTCGCCTGGTGGTCAAGGGCTAGAGACAAAAGCGACGACCACTGGTAGTAAACAGCACGCCCAGTAAAACTGGTCTCAGTCGGCCCCACCACGGCGAGGAACCCCCAATCAGTGGCCGCCGAGCGCACAGGCATGACAAAGCACATCGTGCCTGGCTCTTCCCGGGCACGTTCCAGCAGCTCGGTGGGGGGGAAGTCTTCGGGAGCCCACAGCTGCGACGGCAATGCTAAACAACCGTCTTTAGAGTCGAAATTGCCGACCACAGAAAGGGCCCGGCCCTTACCGGTGACCGACCAAAGCGCCAGCAAGCCGGCACGCGCGGTGCTTTGAGCCAGCCAGCCAAGAAGCCGCGGGTCGCTTTCGTGGCTGTTCAGCAGTGCCAAGCTGACATTGGTCTCGTTGGCCAGGACCTCGTGCTCGGCTTGGTCCAGACGGGCTTGCTCGGACACGAGCGCTTTAGACAGCCCCAGCTCTGCCGCTAACCTGCACGTAGCTACCCGGTCTGCCGCCTCGGGGCTAGCGGCCTTGGCTGAAGCTTCGCTAGCCAAGCGGCAAACCAAGACCAGCGCCCTAACATAGCCTCTGTTGGTGGCGTCGTAGCCGTAAAGCCGTTGGGCCAAATTGCCCAAGCTGAGCAGCTCGGAGGAGGGGATTTCCTCGGCCAGAGCTGTCTCGAACACGCGCTTTACCTTTTCCACAACCTCAGCTACCGAGCTATGGTCGAACGAGGCGGGCTTGATCTCGCCGCTTGTGCCGTCGAGCGGCGCCGAGGGGCTGCTGGTCGCTCCCACGAAACCCTCCACTGGGTCGCGCTCAGCACCGTCGGCTACCGAAGCAGCCGCAGCGTCGGAGCAACCACAGCTTTCACGCCGGACGTAAGACGTGGCCACGCTGTAGTGGGCTGCCGGCACCACTTCGCCTTGCAACTGGCGGCTTAGGAGCTCTACGGCGAGCGCCCCGATCTGTTCGAAGTGAGGAGAAACGCTCGACAAAGAAGGGCTTTGCAAACCTGCTTCGGCAATGTCGTCAAAGCCCACTACGGCTTGGTCCTGAGGGAGCACGTAACCGGCCTGTTTTAGCGCGCTCATGATGCCAATTGCGACGTAGTCGGTGGCGGCCACAACCGCACTAGAGGGCAAGTGGGCGGCGATCATCTTTTCTGCAGCCAGCCGTCCTCCGCTTTCCAGGTTGTCAGAGGTGGCGAAGAACAGCTCTTCATTTGGCTCCACCCCGTTGGCAGCCAGGGTCTCCCTGTAGGCTGCATAACGCTCCCGGATGTCGTACTGGAGAAGGTCACCGGCAAAGCCGATGCGCCGGTGCCCATGTGCCAGCAGGTGCTCAACCGCCTGCTTCACGCCGCTGCGGTTATCAGGCAAGACGACAGGGCATGCTAGCTCGGGTTCCTCCTGGCTAATGAGCACCACGGGCTTGTGCGCTTCTTGCAACGCCCGCAGGTAACCCACGGGCGCTGCGTTGATTATCACGACAAAACCGGCAAAGCCCGTCCAGCCGATGCGGGCTGGGTCCTGAGGTGTGGCCCTAGACGAGTCGCCGTGAGCGAAGTCGAGGGTCTGGACGGCCACTGCCTGCCCTCCCTGGGCGGCTATGGAACGCTCCAAGGCAGAGATGAGCGCACCGAAATAAGAGCCCGCGAGCAGGGGCGAGAGCACACCGATGAGGCGACCTTGCATAACCCTTCCTTCAAGTCCGCGCTCCCGGCGAGGTGCCGGTCACAACCCTAGCTATCGTCCCGATGGCAAAGAAGGTTAAACGAGAAAATAGGGTTGAACGAGAAGAGCCGGGGTGGGCTCAGCCCGACAGAGCACCGTCAATGTCGGTTGCCGAGCGCCGCCGCCACCAAGTTGGCATAAACAGTCGCTCCGGCGGGGTCGGGGTGGACGCCGTCGGGCCACAACAGCCCAGGCGCAGCCGATGCCGCGTACCAGTTGACGACTCGCACCCCAGGCTGGTTGGCAACAGCGGCCAACGAAGCGTTGGTTTCCGACTGCCACGGCCGGTCCACCCGCACATTGACGAAGATGAGGAGCGGGACGCCAGCTGCCAAGGCGCGCACCTGGGCGACGTCAGACGGGGTCATCGGCCCGTTCGTACCAAGGTCGATGATGATAGCCTTTAGGCCCACCAAGTCACCGGCAGCCCGGTACTGTGCCAAGCGCTCGATACCGCTCCAGCATTGGCGGCCCACGGCTGCGTCCACGGTGATGTCGCCGTCCAGCTTTGCGGAAAGCGCTTGAGAAGCAGCCAACAAGACGGAGTCCCCTATGGCAAGGACGTCATGGCCGAGAGGGTTTGCTGCTGTGGTCGTGCTCGGCGCAATGGCGGGGGAGCCAGAAACAGCGCCCGTCCTTGCATCAGACGGGGCGCTTGACGGTGGGGCCGATGGCTGCGGGGGCTGGACGTGGCCATTGCCGGCAGCACCCAGCGCGCGAGGTGGCGTGCGCACAGACTGGTGCGTTGCCGGCACCTTACCCGCTGTTGAAGCCGGCGCTTTGGGGGCGGCTGGGCCCGAGACCTTGTCGGCGGTCGGAGCCAGCACCTTGGCACGGGACTTGTCCTTCACTGCCTGGTACCGACGTCCCGGCACGGCAACTGACGCAGAAGGCAGCGTCGCACGAGCTGCTTGGGTGGAGCCCTCGGCCAAGATGGCAGGCAGGGCAGGGGGGTTGACCAAGACCAAAAGGGCGACCGCGCCGGCCCCCGCCAGGCCGGCCGAACCGATAGCGACCTCCTTGGCTCGCCGGCGCATTGCACGCAACGCAGCTTGAGCTTGGCCAGTGCGGAACGGCTGCTCGACGAAGCGATAGGACACTTCGGCGAGCGCGCCCATGATCGCCAAACGCAGCGCTAGGAGAGGTGCGCCCGACAGAGGCACGTCCAGGTCAGGGCGGGTCAGGACGATAACTGGCCAGTGCCACAGGTACAGCGAATAAGACCGGGCCCCGAGGTAGCGCAGGAGAGGGACAGAAAAGAGGCGGCTGACCAGGCCGGGCAGGAGCGAAGCCCAGATGACGCAGGCCACCAAGGCAGAGGCGAGGAAAATACCGCCCCGGTACGAAAAGGTCGCCTCGTCGCCAGCTACCACGAGCAGTACGGCCAGGCCGGCGGTAGCTGACAAGCCGACCACGTTCGCGAAGCGACGTGCAACGGCGTGAGTGGCTGGCGCCTCTGCCAGGTCGAGGACTGCCCTGTCTTTCGTGCCGCGCTCACGCCCGGCCCGCAGGCCTGCGACCAACGCTGCCCCGATCATGAGACCGGCCGAGTGGGTGAAGGTGTTGTAGTACACGTTCGACGGGTCGTGCCCGGGGACGAACAAAAGGCCCATGGCCGACGCCGATGCCAGCGCGCCCGCCCCGGCCACCCAAGCAAGCGAGCGCGCTGGCCGGCGCGTGAAGCGGACCACCAAAAGCACCACCCAGGGCCATATCAAGTAAAACTGCTCCTCTACGCCAAGCGACCACAGGTGCAGCAGCAATGGAGGGCGCCCCATTAGCTCGAAGTAGCTGTCATGGTGAAACAGCAGGCGCCAGTTGGCCACAAAGCCCAATGCTGCCGGGATGTCAGCCCGCAGGCGCGGTACGGCGTCATGGGCGAACAAGGCAGCGGCGACCGTGACAAAAAAGCAGAGCGCGACCAACGCGGGGAAAAGACGCCTCACGCGCCTTGCCCAGAAGTTGCGCAACTTCTCGGGCAGCGAGCTCGGCCCGGCCAACAGGTCCAAGAGGATGCCGGTTATCAAGAACCCGGAGACCACGAAGAAAATGTCCACGCCCAAATAGCCGCCGGGCAACCACGTCGGGTTCAGGTGGTAGGCGACGACTGCTGCTATGCCCACGCCGCGCAGGCCGTCTAGCGCCAGTACCCGGCCTGAGCGGGTTGTCCCTTGGGCCGAGCGGGTTGCCTCTGGCTTAGCGGCTTGGGCGACGGGCGAGGTGCTCTCGGCTAAGGGCGCCACGTCACGCTGAGGTGCGGGGGTGATAACTGTAGAGGCGGTAAGCAAGGCCGGCCTGGTGCGCTGAGCCATTTCACCGGCCTTGGCGCTGGCCAGAGCCAGGCCCTCCATAGCTTGGGCCCGTTCTTGTACGCGCACCTTCGGGGGCCGGGCCCGCAACCGCCCCGCCCTATGCCGAACTGCCCGGTTAGTCCTTTCCCCTGCCCCGCTCATCGCCACATCCTGGAAGACTTCTTGGGACAAGGCTAGGTTCCCCGTCTCGTTGACAGAGCGCGGGCCCCGGCCGAGCGCCGGCCCCAAGTGGGGACGCCCTAGCGTTCAACGACTTTGGCGGGGGAGCGGTGCCTGGCGCTCCGCAAGCCGTCGGAGGGCTGTCAAGCTGCGGCGCTCAGGACTGGCGCACAGCATTGGCAAAAATGCGGTGAAGCTGTCGTCAGCGGGCCGGGATACGGTAACGCTGGCAGCGTTTGCACCACCAACGGTAATTGAGCCGCCCCCCGCACCTCGGGCAGCGGTAAAAACCGGCTCGGGCCAGGACAACGTGAGAACCCCACAGGGCCACCCCGGCCCACCTGTACAAACGCCTTCGTCGCACGTGCACGCTCCTGTCAGCCCTGGCCAGCCTAGTGGTCGTCACGGCCGTGGCATGAAATGACTGCTCGCGCGGCAAAGCTCCGTACCAAGGGGTCGCATACATGTACATGTACATGTACATGTACACTTTGAGCATGTCGAGCCCTCAGCACCGCGCCAAGGCGGCTGGTCGCAGCCTCACAGACCTTTGTGCGCTGAGCGGGGCTCCGAAAGCCTCTTAGGAGCTAGGTGCGCAGTAGCCTCGGGCCACTAGGCCGCAGCCCCGTAGCCTCGCCAGCCAAGAGCGGCCACCAGCTAGCGATGAAGCTACCAGAGCTGAGCGTGATCCCCGCTGTGCCTAAAACGCCCAAACCCTGGAGGAAGCCAGGGCCCGAGCGCACGAGCCAGGGCACAGTCATCGCTGCTGCACAGGTCGTGCCGACGTCCGCCGGTAAAGGAGCGCTCGTGTGCCACCGTCACTAGGACGGCCCCAGCGGTACCAGGGGCCGTCGCGCTTTGCCAGCAGGCGCAGCTGGCGCCGGGCCGTCAGAGTGCTCGGTGCCCGGGTCAACGCGATGTCGTACCTGCCGAAATGGCTGGTCCTCGCCTCAGTGACCGGCGTCATCGCCGGGGCAGGGGCCGTTGTGTTCTATGAGGCGCTCAGCATCTCCACACATATTTTCCTCGGGCTCCTTGCCGGGTACAAGGTCCCGACCCCTGCCGGGGAGGGCAATGCCGTCGGGTCCGTGCACTACGCACGGCCCTGGGCTGTCCCCCTCGCCGTCGTGCTGGGCGCATTGGCGTCCGGGTTCATCGTGTTCACCTGGGCTCCCGAAGCGGAGGGCCACGGGACCGACGCTGCTATCGACGCCGTGCACCACGATCCCCGGGGCATTCGCCTGCGGGCCGTGATCGTAAAGATCGTCGCTTCAGCGCTGACGATCGGCTCAGGTGGCTCTGGCGGGCGAGAAGGGCCGACCGCCCAGATCAGCGCTGGGTTCGGGTCGCTTCTCGCCCGGGCACTGGACCTGTCACCCGAAGACGGGCGCATAGCGGTGTCGGTCGGGATCGGGTCAGGGATCGGCGCTATCTTCAGCGCCCCCCTCGGTGGGGCAGTCCTTGCTGCCGACATCGTCTACCGGGAAGACTTTGAGTTCGAAGCGCTGCTGCCAGGCCTGTTCGCCTCGATCATCGCCTACGCGATCTTTGGCGCGGTCTTCGGCTACCAGCCGCTGTTCGCCGTCCCTGGCGGTTACCACTTCCACCAGCCGGTCCAGCTGGTCTGGTTCGCCGTGATCGGCCTTTTGGCCGGGGGCCTCGGGCTGTTGTACTCCAAGTCCTTCTACGGGATCGTCCGCCTCTCCCATCGCCTTCCCTTTTCCAAGAAGCTACGGCCAGCCCTCGGTGGGTTGCTGGTCGGGCTCATGGCCCTTGGGCTCCCTGAGGTGCTCGGCACCGGGTACGGGTGGGTACAAAAAGGGCTCGGCACCGAGATGCTCCAGACCCCCCTGCTGATCGTCCTCGCACTGCCGCTGGCCCGGATCCTTGCCACGGGCCTGTCGATCGGGACGGGAGGTTCTGGTGGAGTTTTCGGGCCAGGCATGGTTATCGGCGCGTTCACCGGCCTAGCAGTCTGGCGGGTACTGGAACCGTTCGCGCCGGGCGTCGGGCACAACCCGGCCCCGTTCGTCATCGTCGGGATGATGGCTGTCTTCGGAGGAATTTCCAGAGCGCCGATCGCTGTCATGTTGATGGTCGCGCAAATGACCGGCAGCATCGCGCTGCTCGGCCCCGCCATGATCGCGGTCGCTATCTCCTGGTTCATCGTCGACCGCGCCGACGACAGCATCTACCGCTCCCAGCCACGGGCCAGGGCTAGCTCACCAGCCAGCCCACTACAGTTCGGACTTTCGCTTCTTTCCACCCTCGGTGTAGCGAGCGTTGCCAAAGGCCCGACCGTGCTGTTGCGCGAGCATACGCCCGCTTCGGAGGCGTTGCGCGCGCTGAGCGAGGCGCACCTCCCTGGTGCGCCTGTCGTAAATGCCGACGGCAGCTACCTCGGTACTGCCGACGTCGACGCCATAGCCTCGCTTGCCAGCCAGGGCCCCGACCTCTCTGTTGCTCATGTGCTCGACGACACCACGACCACCGTGGCCCTTGGTGCCACCCTGGATGTCGGGCTCGAGGCGCTTACCCAGGCAGGGGGCCGCTGGGTCGCAGTGACAAACAAGAACCGCCGCGTCGTCGGCATACTCGCCATCAGCGACCTTGTCCGCGCCTACCGCCAGGCGCTCGACGCCAACGTGGGTGAGATCTCGCAAGTCACCGCCCATGCGGTGGCGATCGAGGAACGAGTTGGGCCGCGCTCAGAGCTGATCGGCCAACCCCTACGTACGGCCCCGCTCCCGCCGGGGTGCGTCGTCATCACTGTCAAGCGCGGGGACGAGCTGCTCTTTGCCACTGGCGCAACGACCCTTGCCGAGGGAGACGTAGTCAGCGCCCTCACCAGCCTCCAAAGTGCCGACGCGGCGCGCCAGCTCCTCTGCGGCGCTACCGAGCCAGGGCAAGGACAGGCTGAGACCAACCAGCCCATCCCAGGAGCACCGACGTCAGGGGCCCCAGCGCCGCGTCCCGCTCCGTAGCGCGCGCACCCGTCCCGCTCCGTAGCACGACCGGTAATAGCCAAAGCGCTCGGACGCCCAACGCGGCTTTGCATCGTACGCCTGCTGGCCGGGCACCGGGCCAGTGTGACCGGTGACCTGGTGGCTGAGCTGCCCTTAGCACGTCGACGGGCCCTTGCACGCGCGTGCGCACAACCGGTGGGTCACCGCCGCCTTCGCACTGGTTACGAGAGGGGCCCCCGTTGTCTGCAGGCTTGACAGCTCGACCGGTACGCTGGCCAACATGGCAGCCTCCAAGCTGGCGCTGAAGACCGCAACCCAGGAGTGCTGCGTGGTGCCCCCCGAAGCTGCCGAAGAGCCTGGCCCGCTCCCAGACGTGGCGCTCGCTGCAATGGCCAAAGCGCTCGGGCACCCAACTCGGCTTCGCATCGTACGCCTACTGGCGGAGCGCCGGTCCTGTGTGACGGGTGACCTGATGGCTGAGCTGCCCTTAGCGCAGTCGACGATCTCGGAGCACCTTCGGATCCTGCGAGAAGCCGGCTTGGTCGAAGGCGAGATCGAAGGCCCGAGGACCTCCTACTGCGTCAACTGGGCCGGGCTGGCCGCTTTGAAACGAGCCGTCGCCGAGCTCTGACCGTTCTGGGTGCCTAGGGTTAGCTCTCCGGTACTGGACTTTTTGCCCTAGCCGACAATCTTGCCTCCGGTACCCCTTCCATGGTGTACAGTGTAATCGTCATTCGACGATGCGCGATGGAACGGAGGTCCTTAGGATGTCAACGGTCGAAGTGTTCGACCCCCCGATGTGCTGCTCAACGGGAGTATGCGGACCGAGCGTAGACCCGGCCCTGGCTACGTTCGCGGCCGACCTAGGCTGGCTTGCCGAACAGGGCGTCGTGGTAGAGCGCCACAACTTGTCCCAAGAGCCGAAGGCGTTCGCCGACAGTGACCTGGTCCGCAATTTGCTAGCCGAACGCGGTGACAAAGCATTACCCGCGGTCACGGTAGATGGCGCGCTGCGCTCTTTCGGCCGCTACCCTTCGCGCTCCGAGCTCGCGGCGTGGGCTATGGGCACAGGCGGCACGCAGAGCCTCGACGAGGTTACGGCGGAGCTGGTGGCGATCGGCGCTGCGGTCGGCGCCAACTGCGAGCCGTGCTTCAAGTCCCACTACGACCAGGCCCGCCGGCTCGGCGTGACGCCTTCGGTGATGGCCGAGGCGGTGCGGGTGGCCCAGGCGGTGAAGGACACCCCGGCCCGCGCCATGATCGAGCTCGCCGCGAGGCTGCTCGGCACCGAGGCTGAGGGACTACGTGCCGGTGCGCTCCGCTCGTTTGTTCCCGGCACCGCCGCCGAGCCGGTGACCAACGCGGCAGCCGAGGGTGCCGAGACGGCCAGAGGGTGCTGCAACGGGGCAAACCAAGATGTCGAGGTTGCCCTTGTCTGGGCCGCCGCTACCGGCACATCTGCCTCGGGCTGCTGTGGCTAACGTGGCCACTGGTACCACGCTCAGCGGCCTGCTGGCGACCGCACCACGCTTTATGTTCTTCACAGGCAAGGGCGGAGTAGGCAAGACGTCCACCGCCTCAGCGGTTGCAGTCGGCCTGGCCGATGCCAGCCGGCGAGTGCTCCTCGTCTCGACCGACCCTGCGTCCAACCTGGACGAGGTGCTCGGGGCACCTCTCGGTCGCTCGCCGAAGCCAGTACCGGGCGTGGCAGGCCTTGACGCCCTCAACATCGACCCCCTCGCCGCCGCAGCGGCCTATCGCGAGCGGGTGGTCGGCCCTTACCGGGGCGTGCTGCCCGACTCGGCGGTCGCCAGCGTCGAAGAGCAGCTGTCCGGTGCGTGCACGGTAGAGATCGCGGCGTTTGACGAGTTCACCGCGCTGTTGGCTGACCCGGCCGCCACCGCCGCCTACGACCACGTGGTCTTCGACACCGCCCCGACCGGCCACACGCTGCGCCTGCTGTCGCTGCCCGCGGCGTGGAGCGCCTTCATCGACACCAACACCCTCGGCACCTCGTGCATCGGCCCGCTGTCCGGGCTCACGAGCCAGCATGACCGCTACCGTGCCGCGGTAGCGGCCTTGGCCGACACCGAGCGCACAGTGCTCGTGCTGGTGTCGCGGCCCGACCCGTTGGCACTGGCGGAAGCAGCGCGCGCCGCTACCGAGCTCGGCCGGCTGGGGGTCACCAACCAGCGGCTGGTCGTGAACGGGGTGCTCCCCGCGACTGGCTCGGACGACCCCCTAGCGGCAGCGCTCGCGTCCCGAGCAGCAGCCGCGCTCC
This sequence comes from Acidimicrobiales bacterium, assembly GCA_049966695.1. GTDB lineage: Bacteria > Actinomycetota > Acidimicrobiia > Acidimicrobiales > Palsa-688 > JAKAWM01. The sequence goes on from JBMFUG010000064.1 coordinate 11,359, forward strand.
AAGCACTGCCAGTCGAGCTTGCCGGCCTTGCCCGAGACGAGGTGCCTCTCGTAGCTTTCAGCCCAGTTGGCATCCCGGCACTGCGGGCCCTGCTCACAGGTACAACGCCTCCGGCCGAGGCGCCAGCTGCGGTGCTGCCCGGCACCACCTCCTTACGTGCCCTGGTCGGCGAGCTTGCCGGACGCGGGCACGGACTTGTCCTCACGATGGGCAAGGGCGGGGTGGGCAAGACCACGCTGGCGGCAGCCATCGCCATGGAGCTGGCCCGCTTCGGCTGCGACGTGGAGCTCACTACCACGGACCCTGCCGCCCATCTCGACGCCGTCCTCGCCGCGGACGGCTTGGGCAACATGGCGGTGAGCCGCATCGACCCTGAGCGCGAGACAGCCACCTACGTCGCCGAAGTGCTCGGAAATGCCGGCGCCGGGCTCGACGAGGCCGGCCGAGCTGTGCTCGCGGAGGACCTGCGCTCCCCGTGCACGGCTGAGATCGCGGTGTTCCGGGCCTTTGCCCGCACGGTGGCGGGCGCGACGGGTCGCTTCGTCGTGCTCGACACCGCGCCCACGGGCCACACACTGCTCTTGCTCGACGCGGCTCGCGCTTATCACCGGGAGGTCGGCCGCCAGGGTGGTGCCGTGCCCCCAGAGGTCGAGGCGCTGCTCGACCGCCTGACCGATCCCGAGCTCACCTCTGTGCTCGTCGTCACCGTGCCCGAGGCCACCCCGGTCCACGAGGCAGCCGCCCTGCAAGACGACCTGCGCCGAGCCGGGATCGAGCCGTTCGCCTGGGTCGCAAACCAGAGCCTGGCAGCGACAACAACGACTGACCCGCTGCTCAGCGCCCGTGCCGCAGCCGAGGCGCACCGCCTTGGCGAGGTCAGCGCCCGCTACGCCCCGCGCCTGGCGCTCGTACCGATGCTCGCCGAAGCGCCTGTCGGGGCAGACGGCCTGGCAGGGCTCCTCTCCGAGCTGGCCAGCCTGCAAGCATAAAGGTGCCGGCCCGCAAGCCGGCACCTTTTAAAGCCGTCCCCGATATCGCCCCGCGCTAGCCGGGTGCCAGCTGGGGCTCGTGGTCGCCCTCAGGTGCCGTAGGTGTCGACGAAGATCCGCTCTTGCTTGGCACCGAGCCCCGCCAACGCTGTCACGCAGTCTCTGACTGTCAGCCGTGGCCCGGCGACGTAAGCGTCGAAGCCTGCGAGGTCAAGGCCGCTTCCAGCTACGGCGTCCGACACCCGCCCGAGCGCTGTCGCCGCGCCCACGGGTGCCTCAAAGCCTGGGAGGAAACGCCGGGCAACGAGGGTGACTGACAGGCTCGCGGCGCTGGTGAGCAGCTCGCCAACGCGGTCGAGCTCGTAGAAGTCGTCCGAGGAGGTTACGCCCCAGAACAGGACCATCGTGCGGGAGGGGAAAAGCTCGACCTGCTGCTCGAGAAGCCCCTTGATCGGAGCGAACCCTGTCCCTCTGGCGACGAAAACGACCGGCCGCCCCTCAGGCGAGCGGAACGTGAAGTTGCCGAGCGGGCCACGCACAGCGACGACATCGCCGACGGCAACCTGCCCAAAGGCCCAGGCAGACAACCGACCCCCTTCTACCTTGCGGATCTGCAGCTCGATGGAGGCGTCAGGCCGGGGGACATTGCCGATCGAGTACGCCCGGCTCAGCCATGCCGAGCCCGGGGCCCAGACCTCTATGTACTGCCCCGGAGCGTGCTGAGAAAGCACGTCACGCTCGCGCCTCGGCACCAAGGTCAAGATCCGGGTGCCAGCGCTGACATCCTCGATCCTGCGCACCACCATCTCGGCGATGAGATCAGGGGGCGCGAGCGCTGAGGTAACCCCTAGCTCATCGCGACGAGCCAGCAGGTCGTCCTCGATCGCGTGGTGGACCTCCACCTGGTCGGCCAGGTCCAAGATGGTGTGCACCGGCGGGAAGCTGATGGCCCCCGTCGGACAGGTGTTGGCACATGTCATGCACGCCACCATGCAGCTAAGCGGGTCCGTCACCACCGCTTTCTTGCGAGCAAAATCGAAGCGGTAAACCTTGCGGTTACACCCGGTAACGCACGTCCCGCAGCCGATGCATGCATCTTCGTCGACCCGAGGGTTCCAGTCGATCTCCTCGCGCGGGACCCCGTGCCAGGGTTTAGCAAACTTGGTATCAGGCATCGTTCAGCTCCTTTCGATGGGCCACATGGCCTGTTGGCACCGTCACTGGGCCTTCAGCTCGTCAGGATGGACGTCTTGGAACGGGCTCGGCCCGTCCCCCTCGGTCTCGTCCCCCTCGGCCGAAGCGCCGTCCTCTCTTGTCTCCCCCCTGGCCATGAGCAGGCCGTAGACAGCCTTGGAACGCGAGCGGCCGACTGCCTTGGCTTTCAACATGGCCAGCGCCGCTACCAGCGGCTCGAGCGAGGAGCCCGGGAAGCCGACCACTGTCTCGCCCGGGGCGAGGTCGGTGGCCTCCCGGCACCCGTAGCAGCCCAGGGCGAAGTTCAACCTCTGCTCGCGGTGGGGGACAATGGTCGCGTCGACGCAAGCCGCTTGCAGTATCGCGGTGTCACCCCTGCGACGCTGCCCGCCATGGACGTTCAGGTCCGCCAAGGCGAGCCACATGAGCGGCTCCACCTGTCCCTCCACCACCACCACGTCTGGCAGGCGCGGGGCGAGGCCCAGCGGGCACAGGGCGATGCGGGCGATGCTGCCAGCCTGGAGCCGCGGCATTCCCTCGAACATCGCCTTGCCAATAGCCGGGTCAGCGACTATGCCAAAGCCGATCAGGCCCCGGCCGCTGGCCAAGGCAGGGGGCAGTGGGCGGAACCCGAACGCTGCCGCCGCTGCCGGGCAGGACATGCTGGGCCCGTCCAGGGTCACCGACGCCCCGTGGCGTGCCCTCATGACAGCCTGGCAGTAACGGTGGCGCTTGAGGGGCTCGAAGGCGGCAAAGGACCCGGTGTCGTCGCCCGGGGTGAGCAGGAACACAGCGACAGGGTCGGTCCCGTCGTTCACGAGATCCTTTATGACCGAGGCTTGCTCGGCCAACGAGCTCTGTTCAATCACCGACGTAGCCATTGCTCAGCTTTTCCTTGATGTCGTGAGCCACCCAGCGACCTCTGCTCTTGAGGGGACTCGCCCGCTCGCCTTCAGCTCGCCGTTGACCACGAGCCCAGGGGTGTGCATGATGCCGTGGGACAAGATGGCGGGAACGTCCTTTACCTCCTCAATATCGGCCTGCAGGCCAGCTTCGGCCGCCACCTCCCGCACTATGGCCTCAACCCGCTTACAATTGACGCAACCCGTGCCCAATATCTTCACGTTCATATTTTCCTCCTTGTCATAATTTCACTGGACCTACTGTAAGGTCACTAAGTAAAATGGGCCCTCGCCGCTCGCGCAGGAGCGCTTTCATTGCCCGCTCCGTGTCCGCTTTGGTAAGAAGCAATGGTGGCTGGTGGAAGGGCATCTTTACAGCACAGCGTTGAAGACGTAGCCGATCATGATGATGGCCAGGGTGACCACAGTTATAAAAATCGCGATCAGCTTTGGCTTTATCACTTTGCGCAGGATGATCATTTCCGGTGTCGATATAGCCGTTATCGCCATCATGAAGGCGAGCGTGGTGCCCATGGGGAGGCCCTTCTGGATAAGGGCCTGCACGATCGGTATGGTCCCCGCCGCGTTTGAGTACAGCGGCACTGCGATCAGGACTACCATAGGCACGGCCAGCGGGTTGCCCCGCCCGGCATAATGGGCGACGAAGCTGGTCGGGGCGTAGCCGTGGATGGCGGCCCCGAGCACGATGCCACCGAGCACCCAGGGGCCCACCCGGCGCAGGATGTCCTTTGTGTAGGCGAAGGCGTCGGCCAGACGCCGTTCGAAGCTCAGCCGGGCGCTGGCCGCCTCGCCCATTTGGATCTTGTAGACGTAGCCTTCGACCTGCGACTCGAGGTGCAGGCGGCCGATCACCGTGCCCCCTACGATCGCCACCACCAAGCCGAGGCCTACGTACAATAAAGCCACCTTTATGCCGAACAGGCCGGCCAGCAGCACGAGGGCCACCTCGTTCACGACCGGGGAGGCGATCAAGAACCCGAAGGTGACGCCGAGGGGGAGCCCGGACTCGACGAAGCCGATGAACATTGGGACGGCCGAGCAGGAACAAAACGGGGTCACGGTCCCGAGCAGGGCGGCCAGCACCGTTCCCAGCAGCTCGCCCTTGCCGGCAACGACATTTTTTACCTTCTCGGGCGGGAAATAGCTGCGCACGACGCTCACGAGCGGGATGATGCCGCCTAAGAGAAGGAAGATCTTGGGCACGTCGGTGGCGAAGAAGTCGACCGCCCCCCCGAGGTGGGTGTGACGGTCCAAGCCGGCCACGTCGTAGGAGAGCCAGCCCGCGAAGCGGCCGAGCTGCATATAGATGCCGAACCAGGCAACCACCCCTGCCAAGACCGCAAGCAGCAGCCACTGTCTCCGCCGGCTCTCGACGGTGCGCAAGTCGACCTTGCCTGAGGTGGCCGGTCGACCCTCTTCGCTCGCCCGGAGCTCAGGCCGTTGGCCCACCAAGCCGGCGACGGGCCCATCGAGCGGCTCGTCCAGCGCGGTCATCGCGCCCCGCCAAGCCGAAGGTGCCGAGCCCTCCGGTGCACTTGGACGCCACAGGCCAACCGGCGCCCCCTGGCAAGCGTGGGGTGCAAGGCCGCCCCGTTCGGGACTAAGGCCGCCAGCAGA
>JBMFUG010000065.1:0-15977 GCA_049966695.1 Acidimicrobiales bacterium
GTCGCACGCACCCCAGACGACGTTGTAAAACACGATCAGCAACATGCTCGCGGCGGGACCACCGACAAGCACAGAGCAAGCTCCTGGCTGAAGGCGCCGTAGCTGAAGTGCCGGCCTCGCCAGAGCTGTTGCGGCGGGCGAAGGTTGGCTTGCGGCGCTGGGCTTAGAAATGCGCAGGCCCGTAACATCTTCAACACCAAACCCAGCCGGAGAGCGCTTGGTAGGACGGCGGTCAAATGAGCCACCGCACTGAGCAACGAGGGCCTCGGCCCACCGTTGCTCCTCGGGACAACTTGGCTGAGGCTCAATAGCCCACCTGGCCTGCCGATAGGTCTATAAGGCGGGAGCTTGGGCTAGTGCTGGAGAAAGGAGCCAGACGGTTGGGCAAGGGTGCGGTGCCTCGTTTCTTTGCGTCCCGTTGCAGGCTGGCAGGGCCAAGTGCCGAGCCGTCGACAACAGGCGGCACTGGCGCGTCGGACGAGCTGCGAAGCGCCTGTGCTGGCCGCTCCGACGGCACCATAGCTCTTTGCTGGGCACAGGCCTTTTTCTCTCAGCCGAAGGGCGCAGCAGCGGCCATCATGGCCGCCGCTGCCCTTGGCACGCTCTTGGTCGTCCCCATGGCCGCCTGGGGCGCCGCTGAGCTTGCTGGCTTGGCCGCCATAGCTGCTGTCATCGCCGCTGGTGCTTGTGCGCACATAGCGGCCCCCTGCCCGCTGCCGGCATGGGTATGGCATGCAGACGTAGCGGGGGGCAACGTGCTCATGACAGTGGTGGTCGCCATGAGCGCAGCCAAGCACATAGACGTCGGTGCCTTGTACGTACTGCTCGCGCTCTTCGCCATGGCCTACCTGCCCTTGCGCTGGGCTGCCGGCCACCTTGGGCTCGCAGCAGCCGCCTACGCTGTGGTGCTCAGCCTGAGCCCCCCTGTAGCCGAGCCCCGGGCCATGGCCTGGTTAGCGGTGTCGGCCACAGCCGCAGTGGCGGGGGTGGTAGTGGCAAGCCTCGTAGGAGCCCTGCGCGCCGCCGCTAGGGGCGACCCGCTCACCGGGCTCGCCAACCGCCGCTCATGGGACGAGCGCTTGGAGCAGGAACTAGAGCGAGCAGCTCGTAGCTTAGAGCCGCTGTCGGTGCTCGTGGCTGACCTAGACGGCTTCAAGGCGGTGAACGACACCGCTGGCCACCAAGCAGGCGACGCAGTCCTCAGGGCAGTTGCCGGGGCATGGCTGCGAGAGGTCCGAGACGGCGGTGACTTCTTGGCCCGCCTGGGAGGCGACGAGTTCGGCGTCATCGCCCCCGGGGCAGACGCCCTCGGTGCGCGCAAGCTCGCCCAACGCTTGGCCAGCGCACTGCCAGAAGGCGTCAGCGCTTCTATAGGGGTGGCCACTTGGGAGCGCACAGAGGGCGCTTCAGAGCTGGTACGCCGAGCCGACTGGGCGATGTACCAGGCCAAGCGACGCCACCGGCGCGGCGCCGCCTTAGCTCGGCAGGCCTAAAAGGGGCACCGGCCAGACCGGGTGAGCCGAGCTCCTTGTGCAGCATGCTGCCGAGGAGACCCAGTTCGGGCGACCACCGCGTGGTCCGTTATGTAACAAATCCGCCAAAACTATGCCAAATGAGCAATACCTAGTCTTTCCGATGGGGCCAACCACCTCGTAAAGCCCACACTAGGGCAGCGGCCCGCGCTAGGACGGCAAGGACGCCAGCACTAATGCTCCAGCCGTTGCCGAACTGCCCGCAGGCATCACCGGCAGCGTCCGTGGCGTTGCCGTGGGTTCGCTCAAACTCATAGGCCGGCTGGCAAAAAGCCCTGCTCAGAAGGCTTAGCACGCCATAGCCGTTGGCCAAGTGATGTACTTTGGCCGACCGGCTGGCAAAAAGCCCTGCTCAGAAGGCTTGGCACCCCTCTATCGTTTGCCGGCACCTGCCTGTGCGTCAACCTAAAGGCAGCTCCTCGGCACTAGGCCTGGCTGGGGGGTTGGCCCGCCCGTGGGGGTAGCGAACGACAACGCCGGCGGGCGCAAACAGTGGCTGTCACGGGGTTGCGAGCGTCTTGACGGACGCCTTCGCGAGTTGCGCGCTCCTCTGGGCGGCCTCCGAAGAAGCTGTGTACGAAACGCTGAACGTACCGTCACTGTAGAACGACGGGGTAGAGATGGCGACGCCGTTCTGGACGAGGGTCACCTCGTACCAAGTCGAAACAACATTGGGAGAGATGCCCATGTCGGTGAAGGTTACCCCAGGCGAGTACGGGGGCATCGGACATTGCCCGCTGGCACCGTTCACAATTACATCGCAGCCCTGTCCGACGTTACCTGGGTCCTCCACCACCCATTCGGCTGACGCGCCTGGGCCGTTGTAGGACTGCTCGGTCTCAAAGCTACCGCCCGTGCTGTCGTCGGTGACCCGGATGGCCCAGGTCTGATTGCTTACTTCCCAGATGGTCACTGTCACCTGGTCCCCCGGCGTTACGGTCGCCGGGGCTCCGTCGCCCCAGTTGGTGATGACCACAGGTAGCGCCGGCAAGATCTCCCACCAAGCCCAAGTCTGGTCGCCCGTGCAAGCTGAGCTGCCTGGCTGTGCCACAAGGCTCCCCTCCCCCACGCCTGCCTGGATAAGGTCGCTATCCGTACTGCCAAAGCCGTCTATCCCGGCCCACACCGACACCTCGCTATCGCAGCCCGAGGGCGTGACGACCGGGACCGTGAAGGTGCCCTGGACCTCAGTGTAGGGCCCGCCCGTCACTGCATAGCCGGACCAGTTCGTGGTGGCCTCTTGGACGACAGACGCGTTCGCCGTGGTTGTCGTAGTTGTTGTCGTGGGTGGGACGGTCGTTGTCGTAGTGGGCGGGACGGTCGTTGTCGTAGTGGGCGGGACGGTCGTTGTGGTCACAACGGCGCCCCCGGTGATCTCGATCGAAAAGCTCGCCGTAACCTCGTTGCCCAACGAGTCGATGACCGTTACCCAGACCTTGTAGTCACCGGCCTGTGTAGGAGCCCCAGTGAGCACGCCCCCCGTCGTGAGCCCCATCCCAGCCGGCAATGTCCCGCTCTCGGCGTACCACAGGTACGGGGCCTCGCCGCCAGATGCCCGAAGGGGAAAATAGTAGGGGGTGCCCACCGAACCGCCAGGCAAAAATGCCGTAACGACCCTGAGGGCTGACGTAGTCGTCGTAGTAGCAGGCGGTGCTACGTGCGCGGCCAAGGTTACGTAAAAACGCCTACTGGACGAAAAGGCCCCGCTGCGTGCCACCAGTGCGAACGCCACCGTGCGGGCTAGCGGGCTCGGGTTGGCCCCTATCACGACGTGGGCCGAGTAGGCCCCGCTGCGGCATGCCGTCGTCGGGTTGTGCGAGTAGACGACGGGGAAGCCCTGGCGGGAGATCAACCGGAGCTCGCAGGAGCTTGCGTGGCTGACCCGGCCGAGCACAGTCACCTGACCTCCTCGGCCCCATATGTAAGAGGGCAAGGCCCGGGCTGAGAGAACTTGAGGCTTCGCTGCAGCAGCCAAAGTTACGTAAAAACGCCTACCGGACGAAAAAGCCCCGTTGCGTGCCACCAGTTCGAACGCCACCGTGCGGGCTAGCGGGCTCGGGTTGGCCCCTATCACGACGTGGGCCGAGTAGGCCCCGCTGCGGCATGCCGTCGTCGGGTTGTGCGAGTAGACGACGGGGAAGCCCTGGCGGGAGAGCAACTGGAGCTGGCAGGAGCTTGCGTGGCTGACCCGGCCGAGCACTGCCACGGTGCCCCCGCTCGCTGGCAGCTGTCTTGGCACGGCGCTCACCGACAAGGCGAGCGGTGGGTGGCTAGAAGACGCAGACGCCGAGGTCGCTAGGAGGCCGGGCAAGCTGCCCAGCACCGCCAACGCTAAGACAAGAGCTTTTTTCATCCTCGTGCCCCTTGTGCTATTGGCCAAGACGAGCAGTACGGCTCATAGGCCGTCCGCTCAAAACGTAGCCCCTGGCAGTGACGGGAAAGAAAGCTGCACGGGCTCGGCAAGCGGCGATGGCCCTGTCCTTGTTGCCGATGGCTCTGCCATCGCCCATGAAGGCCGTCCCGGCTCGTAGCGGTTGGCCCGATGCCCCATAAAGTGCGGGTCACCCTGTAAGCCAGGCACGGCAGCTAGCGCTCCTGCAATCATGCGGAAATGAACGAGGTTTATTAGCTCACGTTTTAGCGAAGGCCTAAGCACCTTGCGGTTGCATTGCCGCAGGGGTGGCCGGCGGTGCTCATAGGCTTGGTTACGCCGAACGTTTTGCAGGCGTCTTTGAGCTCGGCCGAGGTCCACTGGCAGCCGAGCCCGCAGCAAAATGAAGCCTCCGGCCGAGTTGAGGCGGCGGAGGCTGTAATGGTCACGGCTCCGGGCGGAGCAAAAAGACCGGGTGGTCAGGCCCGGCTGCCCGGAGCTCATCCTCGGAAGAGTTGGCCGAGACCCCGTTGAAAAACACGCCGACCTCTGCTTTCCATCGCCCAAGGTAAGCGCGAAGCACCGGGGGCTTTTCGTCATCGGCCAGTTCAGTTGCGACCCAGTGCTGGCGGGTACGACCAAGGAGCAGGTCCAGCCGGCCACCGGCGGCTCGAACGTTGCGAACCCACTGGCCGGTACCACGCGCCGAGACCAGGTAGTGGTTGCCCCCAAGCGACAGCAGGTTCACGGGCACACGTCGAGGTGTGCCCGACGTACGCCCGGTTACCTCGAGGACCCGGCTGCCCCAGATGCTGACCCCGGCGTTAGCGAGCACCATGACTGCCCTGTTCACGACCTGCCGGGTGAACCAGCCAGGCTTACGGTACCGCATAGGACTGGACCGGTCCATCGTGACCTCCTGTTCGACCCCATGTAGCTGTCTGAGGTCCGAGAGTAGCTAACACTGTTAGCCGCGCCCAACCCGATCGACCGAGCGCCCAGAGCGCCCACTGCAGAAGCGCGTCACGAAGGACAACTTGCAAACGGGCCGGTCCGAAACAATGAGGAGCGACCCTGCCGAGCTGGCAAGCGACTGGCACCCGCTGGCGCAACTTTGCGGAACCGACGTCGGGCTCACCGGTATGACGCCGTAGCCCGCCTCAAAAACCGCTTCAACGAACACCGTATGGCGGGTCTCGTGCGCGACGCGCACCTCTGCTGGGCCCTGTTCGGGCTAGTCGATCTGCTCGGATAGGCAAGCGACGTCGTGCGGGGCGTGCTCGACCGGGCGCACCTCTATAACCCCCCGCTGGGCAGGCCGCGCACCACCACATGGAGGTTCTCCGCGAAATTGGCAAAAATGCCGAGCACCAGACCTTTTTTCGCCAGTGCAGGTTCCCGAGCGCACGGGACCGTGCCGGTCTGGTCGTCGCCCAAGCCCTCAGTACGCGCGCTAGTCCTTAGTACCGCGCCCTAGTGGCCGTCACGGTAGCTGATAGGCGAATATAGGCAAGCGCAATGGCGGGAGCCTGCTCGTGGCACTAGCCTTGAAGAACGCCGAGCCCTGCCGGCTCAAGTTGTCACAACTGGTCCCTACCCTTGGCCAGAGGAGGTGGACTATGAAGTGCCGAACTGAACGGCTGGGGGCCGTCGTCCTGGGCTTGCTGGCCCTCCACGAGCACAACCGCAACCTACGCCAAGCTCGTGCGCTAGCCGGCAAGCCTCGGCCCACCGACACCGGCTCCTGGCGCTTCATCGTACTGGTGACGCTGGGCTTGTTCTCGTGGGCGTTCGTCGCCCTTGCCGTTGCCGTGGTCGAGGCCGCTTGGCCGTGGTTGCTAGCAGCAGCCGTGGCAGTGGCCGCCCTGCTGGTCGTGCCCCATGCCCGCCGGCACCGACGGGCCACGGCATAGTTTGCCCTCCGAGGCCCACCCGGCAGCCCCTTGCCGGTAGCCGCGGTAGCCACTGCCTAACCCACATGATGCGCAGGGACAGACGCGCTCTTGTACCTACGCTTACTTACGCAACAGGACATGGACATAAACGAACAAGACACGGACATAAACGAAGAAGGGCAAAGCAGCTAATGAGCTTTCGCCGCCTCAGCACTATTGCCCCTACCTTAGCGATGGTCCTCGTACCTGCTGTGCGTTGCCAAGTTGTGCGAGTAGTTGACAGTAGTTGTCGTACCCAGCGAAGGCCGCGTTCGTAGGGCGAGCCGAGCACTGGCTCAACAGTGTCGTCAGTTGCCGGGTGGGCGAGCCGACGCCGGCGAACTAAGCGTAAGTAGCCCGCCGTACCGCCCCGGTCCTTGGGAACGTGCCCTTGTTAGCGCTGACAGCAGAACAGGTAGACGACCTCTTGGCAGCGAAAGCCGACGAAAACCTTGCAAAGACTCACGTCTCGAGGATCCGCACGATCATGGTGGACGCCCTTCGGCACGCTGAAGGGCGGGGGTTGGTAGCCCGCAATACGGCAGCTCTACCGGCTATGCCTCGGACCGAGCATCGAGGCTCGCGCGAGTCGCTGACACCGGAGGAGGCCAAGGAGCTATTGGCAGCCGCTAGCGTCCATCCGCTCGGCGCGATAATGTTGCTAAGTCTAACCTTAGGGCTTCGGCCAGGCGAGCTGGCAGGCTTGCTTTGGAGCGACTGCGACCTCGACGCGACGCCGCCTGTCCTCTCGGTTCCCGGGAGCATGAAACGCTCACCGAACGGAGCGGTAAAGCGCGCAGACCCCAAGCGTTCGTCTGCCGGCCGCCGCACGCTCGCTTTGCCGCCTGTTGCCGCAGACGCTCTCCGGGCCCATCGAGAAAGGCAAGATCGGCGTGCCCGGTCCACGTTTGAGGGGTTCGTGTTCCCTACCTCCGACGGAGAACCTGTGAACCCGCACTTGTTAGCTCGGACGGTTGCCGAGATAGCTAGTAGGGCTGGCATAGATCGTCCTGTTGTGCCTTATGTACTGCTCCACACTTGCGCCAGCCTTCTAATCGGCTCCGGTGCTAGCATTGAGGAAGTGGCCGGCTTATTGGGCGACGACCCCCGCACTTTGTACCGCCACTACCGTCACAACGTGAGCCCGGTAGCTGGCACTGGCCTGCGGATCCAAGAAGTCCTGGCTGGTCCCGTCAGCGTCTCGCGTCGTCCCTAGGGGATGTCCCAGGTCTGTCCATCGCGTTAGATGCCTACAACCTTCTGGCACGGATCGCGCACGGATCTGGCACGACCACTCGAACACCTGTACGTCGCACGTCCGCCATACCCCCTCCGAGCTGGGGCTTTCCCGGTGGGCGTAGAGGGAGTCGAACCCCCGGCCTCATGCGCGTCATGCATGCGCTCTAACCAACTGAGCTATACGCCCGAGCACGACAAGGCTATCAGCAACCGCACGGCCGATGCCCGTGGAGACCATGTGCGACCTGTCGGATGGAACGCGGCCCGTGCGCACCCGACGACGCAGGCGCTAACCGAGCTCCTCTAACACGGCCACCGAGCGGGCAGCCAGCTCGACCCGCGGCCCAGCAAGACGAGCACCCGGGGCCACCGCCTGGTCAGACGACAACAAGACGGAAAAAAAGCCTGAGCCGCCAGGCAGCGTGACTTCCTCTCGGCGGTCGGAAAAGTTGGCTGCCGTGCAATAGCAGCCCCTGCGGAACACGAGCCAACGCCTTTGCTCGTCGTAGCGCACCTCAACGAAATCGCCCTCGTAGGCCGTAACCCCTAGTCGCTCCCGCCGCAAAGCGATCAAAGCCCGGCACCAGCCGAGCAATGAGCGGTGCGGCTCCAGCCGTCGCTCCGACCAGTCCAGCTTGGAACGCAAAAAGCTCGCCTCATCCTGCGGGTCGGGGGCTTCGGCCAGGCCAGCCCCTGGCGGCAAAGGGTGCTCGCGCAGGCGGCCCTCACGTACCGCTACACCAAGGTCGGGGTCGGAGTGGTCGGTGAAGTACAAAAATGGCGTGCTGGCCCCCCACTCTTCCCCCTGGAAGAGCATCGGCACTAGCGGCCCCAGCAGCACGACCGCCAACCCAGCACGCAACATGTCATCGCTCACCAAGGCCGATATGCGCTCACCAAAAAGGCGGTTGCCGACTTGGTCATGGTTCTGCAGGTAGCCTACGAACCTGGACCTCGGCAAGCTGCCGACGGGACGGCCTTGACGATGCTGTCGGAAGGGCGAGAACTGGCCGTCATAGACGTAGACATGACGGATGGCCTTGCCCAACTGGCCAAGCTGGCCAAAGTCTGAATAGTACCCCGTACGCTCACCTGTCATTACAGCGTGCAGCGCGTGGTGAAAATCGTCGTCCCAACAGGCGTTCAGGCCGTAACCGTGCGAAGAACGCTCACGCACGAGCCTGGGGTCGTTGCGGTCGCTCTCGGCGATAAGCCAAAGCTCTCGGCCCAGCTCGCTAGACAGGCGCGAGACGGCTCCAGAAAGCTCTTCTAAGATATGTAGGGCGCTCTCGTCAAAAATCGAGTGGACAGCGTCAAGGCGCAAGCCGTCAAAGTGGTAGTCGCGCAGCCACATGAGCGCATTTGCGACCACAAAGTTGCGCACCTCGTGGCTGCCAGGGCCGTCGAAATTGACCGCCCAGCCCCAAGGGGTCTTGTAACGGTCCGTAAAGTACGGCCCAAACTCCGCGAGGTAGTTACCCACAGGCCCCAGATGGTTATAGACAACGTCAAGCACCATGGCCAGGCCCCGCTGGTGGCAAGCGTCCACGAGGCGCTTCAACCCTTCTGGCCCCCCGTAAGCGTGGTGAGGCGCCCACAACCCCACACCGTCGTAGCCCCAGCCTCTAAGCCCGCTGGCCTCGGCCACCGGCATGAGCTCGATCGCGTTCAGCCCCACGTCCGACAAGTGGCCTAAATGCGAAATGGCACCTTCAAAAGTGCCCCCCGCGCTAAAGGTGCCCACATGAAGCTCATAAAGCACGGCCTCCTCAAAGCCAAAACCTCGCCAGGCGCTATCGTGCCATTCGAAACTGCCGTGGTCGACAAGAGCAGACGGCCCATTTACACCTTGCGGTTGCCAAGCTGAGCGCGGGTCTGGACGGCCTGGCCCGCCGTCCAGAGAGTACAAGTACCGCGTGCCATCTATCGCGCTTGGGACCTCCACCCGCCACCAGCCGCCTGGTGCCGCCGTCATAGCCACACGCGTCTCCTCCCCTGCCCCGTCACCCATCACGACGACCTCCACTTGGCGTCGACCGGGTGCCCAGACCTCGAACGTCCTCACCGACCCGTCCGCTCCAGCAGTGCTACTGGCAGCCCGCCGAGCAGATCCACAAGCCTGACCCTGCCCCGCCATGTCCCCCCGCACAGGACGTCGCGCCAGCGACCAGCTGGCAGCTCCAAAAACGACGTCCTCCACCCACCGGCCGCCTCGAGACGCACAGGCCACCGCGTGCACACGCTCACCACTCCGCCCCCGCGGCAAAAGGCCACCGCGTGCTCCCATGCCGGCCCGCTAGCCACCAAAGGCACGTACGGCCCTTCGAAGCTCGCCGCCTGGCGTGCCCGCAACTGTAAAGCCCGCTGCACTAAAGCCAGCTTCACCAGCCCAACCTCGTCGCCGTCCGACCACACCTTGGCAAGGTCAGCCTCAGTGGCCCGGGCCAAAAGCCTCGAACGCAAAGCGTAGTCCACAGGCCGACGGTTGTCCGGGTCCACAAGGGAAAGATCCCATATCTCGCTGCCCTGGTAGAGGTCGGGGACTCCCGGCGCGCTGAGCGTCAAAAGCTTCAAGGACAGCGAGTTCGACTGACCGGGCCGGCGCACTCGCTCGACGAACGCGGCCAGCTCGCCCACAAAGCGCCGAGACCGCACCACTGAACCAGCAAAATGAAGCACGGCACGCTCGTAAATATCGTCTGGTTGCCCCCAGCTTGTACGCAGCTTTGCCTCCCGGATAGCCTTTTGCAAGTACGCAAGGGCCCGCTCAGCCGTTATTGGCCACGCTCCGACCAGTGCCTGGTAAAACAACCATTCCGTTGCCGGATCTGGGAGGTCAGCCACCCTCCGGCGACGGTTGAGCTGGTGCCAGCGCTCCACGGCGCTCGACCACTCCGACGGTATCTCTGAGAGCACCGAAAGGCGCGCCCTCACGTCCTCCGAGGACTTGGTGTCGTGCGTCGAGGTGGCCAACAAGCTATAAGGGCGACGAGCCTGTGCGAGCTCACAGGAACGGTGAAATTCTTCCAAAGAAACGCCTGGTGACCCCGGGCTCCCACCAACTTCGTTAACCGCCAGCAGCGGCGCATATTGGTAAAATGCAGTGTCTTCGACCGCCTTCGCCATTACTGGGCCAGTAACCTGCTGAAAGCGCAATGCCAGTTCTGCCTCTGCCTCACCGGGCACCTCTCCTAGCAGCAAATCGCGTAAAAAAGACAACAGTTCCCCGTCAAGCTCCGGCCGCCGCATCCCCGCTGTCACGACCGCCCGCTGCACTACCCCTGCGTCTGCCGAGGACGCTGGCCGCCCGGGCACCACATAGGTCCGGTAAACGTTGAAACAGGCAATGACTTCAGACAAGCAATCGCGTAGCTCCCGGCGCGTGTGGTCGGAATGACGGCGGTGGTGCTCACAAACCATGGCCAAACGCTCAACGAGGCCGTGCAGCTCGCTCGCCAGCGAGGTGGACAGTACCAGGATTTTGCAATCATGGACCAGGTCGTCCCACGACTTTTCGACGCCACTAAAAGCACTGTACTTGCTGGCAAGCGAGCCGGCTCCTTCTTTCCATATAAAAAGACCGCCTGCAAGGTTAAGCCAGTCGTAGCCAGTTGTGCCCTCGACCGGCCAGTCCGCAGGCAGCTGTTCGTCCCGAGCCAGTATTTTCTCCACCAGCAACCAGCCCTCCGGCGCAGCATCTCGCAGCCGCTGGAGGTACGTCCTGGGGTCACGCAACCCGTCAATGTGGTCTACCCGCAGCCCGTCGATAACGCCCTCCTTTAGCCACCGCAGGATGAGCCTGTGACTGGCACTGAACACGGCGTCATCTTCGGGCCGTATGGCGACAAGGTCACTAATATCGAAAAAACGCCGGTACTGCGTTTCTTCACCAGCCGTGCGCCAAAAAGCCAACCTGTAGTTCTGACGTGAAAGCAGGTTGTCGAGGGCGTCGTGGTCCGCATTTAAGGCTTCCAGCTCGGCATCTAAAGCACTTGCCACGCTAGGGTGCGCCGCGCACAGCTCTTCCAGCCGCTCGCGCAAAAGCTCTTTGTCGCGGTGGCGTTCTTTTACACTGGCACGGCTGGTAGACCACGAAGGCGGCAAGTGAGAAAGAGCATCGGCCAAGCTTTCCAGCTGAGAGCGTAGGTTTGCCCTCGGGAGGCGGCGCGCGGCCTTGGCAACGAGCTGGTCTACGCTGCTAGGAGCAACAGGCAGCTCATAGTCGAAGTAGCGGACCACGAAACCGCCTCCAGCGCGCCCAAGCTTAAGGCTCCCGGCTTCAAGCTCGCGCCCGTAATGGTCCGCCAGCACCGGTACCAGCACCAAGTTGCGCGGCTGAGCTTCGGGCCGGCCCCATTCGATGTCAAAATAGCTTGCATATATGGACGAAGGGCCGTTTTCGAGCACGTCCCACCACCACCGGTTGGCCGGTTTAGCAGCCATGTGGTTCGGCACTATATCGAGCACCTGCCCAAGGCCAGCAGCGCCGAGAGCAGCTTGAAGGCAGCGGTAGCCCTCGTCTCCGCCAAGGTCTTCGCTGACCGCCCAGGGGTCCACGACATCATAGCCGTGCGTGCTCCCCTTGGCTGCTTGGAGCAGCGGCGACAAGTACGCATGGCTCACGCCAAGCTCAGCTAGGTACGGTACAGCTCGCGCCGCGTCGGCAAACGTGAAGCCGCCCTGCAGCTGCAGCCTGTACGTGGCCCGCCTGGGCGCTCGGTGTGGATCGGTCGTCGATGTCACTGCTCGGTCTGACCATAGTGGGCCCGCAAGGACGGCAGTAGCCGTGCTTAGCTATATGCCCGGCCCAAACCACGTTGACGGGCCGGCTGACCTTTGCCTGCTAACGAACGAAGCCGCCTTTTTTGCTTGGCACCTGGCCGCTAGCGCTGGCCCTAAAGGAGCACCGAGCCCAAAGCCACCAAGTTCCTGCTGCGACCGGAGGTCAGTAACCAGCTCGCGGGTCCACCAAGCCGACCAGAGGCTTGCCAGCGGCAAAGCGCTCTACGTTCTCGGTGATGCGCCGGGCCAGCAGTGGGCGGGTCATTTCCTCGGTATCGGCTGTATGAGGGGTGATGAGGCAGTTTGGCAACGACCAAAGAGGGTGGCCATCTGGCAGAGGCTCCGGGTCGGTCACGTCGAGCGCCGCGCCTCCGATCGAGCCTTCTTGCAACGCCGTGGCAAGCGCAACGGTGTCAACGTGGCGTCCCCGCGCGACGTTCACCAACCAACTACCCCGGCTCATCGCAGCCATCTCTTCGCCAGAGATGATCCGCACCGTTTCGGGTGTGAGCGCGAGTGCCACGAACACCACCAACGCGTCCGAGAGGTTGTCCCGCAGTTCAGCGGTAGCGACGGTGCGTTCCGCGCCGTCCAGGGGATCTGGGTTCTTTCGGACAACGACTGCGCGCACCCGTAAGGGGTGCAGCAACTGAAGAAGCGCCCGAGTTATGCCGCCACCGCCGATGATGGTGACACGCTCGTCGTAAAGCGACGAGCCCGCCGGCGAGCCCCACGAGCTTGCCCTGGCCCGTTCGGGCAGGCGCCGTAAACCAGCAAGGGCCAGGGCAAGGGCATGCTCTGCCACGGGCTCCGCGTACGCGCCCTTCGCACAAGTCCAAGTGACATGAGACGCTACCGGGTCGGCGAAAAGCCCCGCTTCGCCGACTCGTTCCACACCCGCCATGGGCAGCTGCACCCACTGCAACCCGGGCTGCGCGGCCAGCACCTCTCGCAGGCCTTTTGCGACGTCCCACCATGTTGTCCAGATGAGGGCCTCCGCTGGTTCTCCCATCTCCACGACGGTCCCGCCACCCCTTCGGACTGCCTCCACCGCGAAGCCGGGCTGGGCTGGGCCAATAATGACACGCGGGGCTCGGCTCACCGCCATGACTCTCCTACCATGCCGCCGCAAGCAACGCCGTCACCAGACAGAGCGGCTGAAGCGCCTGTGGCCCCAGCGGGCAAGGCTTTCCCAGGCAGAACGCTCTCCCGCCACCGCTGACCGGCACAAATGGTAAAGGAAATTATCATCTATATTTACCGCCGTACCGGTCGTGCACACTCCGCAGGGGTGGCGCACAGCGACCCGCCAGAAGTGCTCGTCAAGATGTTGAGATATCGACACTTCGAGCTCTTGGTCATTTACAGTCACTCCACGACGGGCAACCAGCTCTTCGCCCACTATATGACAACCCCTTTGCAGTTTTTGGGGGCACCCAAAAGTTGGCCCCCACGAGAGCCCCACAAAACTCGAGCACGCGTGGGGCGGCCTTGGCCCACTTGGCGTTCATAGCCAAAACAACAGTTGCATGTCGACGTGAAGCGTTATCATAGCTGCTCTCAGCACAAGCGGCGCACCAAGGGCCGCCCTAGGGCCCACAGTGCCAGCCTTGGCTCGCGACCCGCTTTGGCTAGTGCAATCTTGTCGACCTAGCCATGGCCCATGTCGACATCGCCGGGATGACGATGAGGTAATGTCCCAGCCGGGACTTGCCCGAGCCGGCCCGCCTGGTAGTCCTCGAGCGCTTGGAGGATCTCCGCGCGCGTGTTCATGACGAACGGGCCGTAATGGACGACCGGCTCACGGATCGGCTGGCCACCCAGCAGCAGCACCTCCAGGCTGGGGCTATGGCTGTCCTGGGCGCGCTCAGCAGCAAGGACCACGCTGTCGCCCGGCCCGAAGACTACCAGCTGGCCGGTGTGCGCCGGCTGTTGCTCGTCTCCGGCCCTCCCTCGCCCTGCCAGGACGTAAGCGAGCGCGTTGAAGTCCCGGCGCCAGGGCACGACGGCTCGGGCGCCAGGGCTCAGCGTCGCGTGCACCATCGTGATGGGCGTGAACGTCGAGCCCGGCCCCGTGCGACCAGAGACCTGCCCGGCGATCACCCTCAGCAGCGCGCCACCGTCGGGCGTGCTGAGCAACGTTGCCTCCTTGGCGCGTATGTCCTGGTAACGGGGCGGGTTCCACTTGTTGGCGCTGGGCAGGTTGACCCATAACTGCACTCCATGGAAAGAGCCACCCGACGCGACGAGCGACTCGGGCGGTGCCTCTATATGGAGGATCCCGGAGCCTGCGGTCATCCATTGCGTGTCCCCATCGGTGATCCTCCCACCTCCGCCGTTGGAATCCTGGTGCTCGAAGGTCCCGTCGATCATGTAGGTAACGGTCTCGAACCCCCGGTGCGGGTGCCAGGGCGTCCCCTTCGGCTCACCCGGGCCGTACTCGACCTCCCCCATCTGGTCCATATGGACGAAAGGGTCGAGGTCGCTGAGGCTGACCCCAGCGAAGGCCCGCCGGACTGGGAACCCCTCCCCCTCTAGCCCGCGCGGCGCTGTGGTCACCGAACGAACAGGGCGCGAGCGGCCCTCCGGCCCTGGCCCCGCCACCCTCGGTAGGGCGAGGAGGTCGTCAACGGTTACGGCTGGCATGAGAACACCTCGGTTATGGCTGGCTGTGTTATGGCTGGCATGAGAGAACTTCTTTGCCTGAAGTGTCAGGGGCAACACACTTACTGACTTCGCTATTCCATAGCCTGCCCGTCTTGACCCAGCTAGGCACCCTGACCGCGCCGGCTAGCACCGCCTCGGCTGGTGCACCTCGGTCACAGCTCGGGCTGTGGCTCGGCCGCCAGGGGCAGGCGCACAACGAAGCAGGCCCCACCCCCTAGGGCAGCTTCGACATGGACCTCGCCACCGTGCGCTTCTACCAGGTCTTTCACCACCGCGAGGCCTATCCCGCTCCCACCCACCTCTTTGCCGGCGCTACCACGGAAGAACCGTTCAAAAACCCGCTCCCGTTCCTCCGTCGGGATCCCAGGCCCGCTGTCAGACACCTCCAGGTGGGCATGTGCTGCGCCCGCTCGCACGGACACGTGCGCTCTTCCCCCAGCAGGCGTGAACTTCGCCGCGTTGTTAGCCGGCATTTGCAGGTCATCGAGTTCGTGGGGCCTCCTTGGGCCCGGCACGCGCGCTCCACGGCCGCAAGCGGGCTGCCGTCCGCCCGCCGACGCTGACGGGACGGTCCAACTCGACGGTACTGCCAGCGCGCTGCCCCGACGGTGCGGCTACGCCAACCCGTAACAACGAAGCACCCTCATGAGTGCCAACCAACAGCAACGACCGCGAGGAACCGGCCAGTGCCACTGCAGGCCTCAGGTCCGCCCCTGTCCAGCCCCCACTGGCCCGGAAAGCATTTTACAACGCCGACACTATGGCTGATGTGGTCTCCGCTCGTTGGTCGGCGGCCAGCCGCGCCACGTCCGAGCCCTCGGTGAGCACGATGACAAGGCCGAACACACCTTCTGCCGCCAGGACAACCCCGACGAAAGCATCAGTTCGTAGCGCGAGAACACCCGGCCGGGGGCCCGGGCCAGCGCAGTCAGGATGCCCCACTCCGTGGGTGTCAGAGCCACAGGGGCGCCTCTGACCAGGGCCATTCGGGATTCCTCGTCGATGACAAGCTCGCCGTCTCCGTAGCTGGCCGGTGCAGCCCCTTCGGCAATAACCCGCCCACGCCGCAGCACCGCCTGCGCTCTAAGGGTCCGTGGTGCAATTATCTGAGCGGTTTAGGGCGGCAGGATCGAGTAGTTCCAGTCCGGGTGCCAGTCGTGGCGTTCGATGGGGACCGCCTGGAGCTGCTTGTCGGTGATCTTGACGCCGGTCGGGTAGTAGCCGGTGTCGAGATCGGCGTGCACTTTGAGACCCGTTCGGGTGGTGGTAGCCGCGATCAGCTCGACGATCACCCGGTAGGAGGTGAGGGGCTTGCCCCTCCAGTTCATGGAGATGAAGCTGAACAGGCGGTGCTCAATTTTGTTCCACTTAGAGGCAATACCGTTTATTTAGAGTGACGGCTGTGGTAGTCTGGCCCCGTGCCGAGAGCAGGGTGGGTGAAGCCGCAGAGCG
>JBMFUG010000066.1:0-15785 GCA_049966695.1 Acidimicrobiales bacterium
CTTTTGGCATCGAGGGCGCGCCCCTGGTCGACGTCGCCTATGGCGGCACAACCTGGTTGGGGGTAAGCGGGCGAGGCGACTTGGCCTCACAACGCTGGCCAGCCGAGGTAGGTGGGACAGCGGGCGCGTTGGCTGTGCCTGTGGGCCTGTGGACCTCCGACGACGCGGGCGCCACCTGGCAGCAACTTGACCCCCTTGTCCAGGCATTCAGCGGCCTCCTGTACGCTCAAGCGACCCAGGCCGTCTACGTCGGCCAAGACGCCGTCGTCGTGGGGACTTTGGACGGCCAACTGGCAGTGTGGGTAGGGACGCCGTCGAGCACTAAAGCCCCGGCCTCGTCCTGACATGTCCACCGAAGCGGACGACCACCGTTCCGGGCTAACTTCGCACGTCACGCCTTGGTGGTAACGGAGCGCAGGAAAGCTTCCACCTCGGCTCGGTCGCGAGTGCGGCGCATTGGCGGCAACGCCCCAACCAGTTGCCAACGGTAACGAGCCTTGCCCAAACGGCGGTCGAGCACGGCTACGACTCCCCGGTCTGACTTGCACCGCACGAGGCGCCCAGCGCCCTGTGCCAGCAACGTGGCCGCTCTGGGGAGGTCGATGAGCTCGAAAGCACGCGCTCCCAAGCGCGTGCGCCGAGCCTGCAACAACGGGTCGTCCGGGCGGGGGAAGGGGATCCGGTCTATGGTCACGAGCGAGAGCGACGCCCCAGGGACGTCCAATCCCTGCCAAAAACCCATCGTCGCGAACAAGCACGAGTGCTCCTCGGCGCTGAACTTTGCGACCAACTTTGGCTTGGGCAGGTCGGACTGGCTGAGGACCGGCCACTTCACGCGCTGGCGCACCGCTGCTGCGGCAGCCTCGGTGGCACGCCAGCTCGTGAAAAGAGCCAGTGTCCGCCCACCAGCTGCTTCAATAAGGGCAACCAGCTCGTCGTGCATTGCCTTCTCGAAGCCAGGTGAACGGGGGTCGGGCAAGTGCAGCGGGCAGTAAAGGAGGGCCTGCTGTTTGTAAGCGAAGGGGCTGCCGACATCGCGCTCGTCAAAGGTGCCTGGCGCCAGCCCAAGACGTTGCCCCAAACGCGGCGGCACTGTGGCGCTGGTGAGGACAGCCGTAGGCCCTTCCGCTGAGCCCTCTGGTTGCCACAAGCGCTCCCGCAAAAGCTGGCCGACGTCGACCGGGGCTGTACGCACTACAGGAGCCCGCTCGGGCCCTTCTACCCACGCTACCTGGTCCTCTGGCAAGTCGAGCACAATGCCCAGGTCCCCGGCCAGCTGCGTCGCCGACCGCTGGGCCCGCAGCAGGCGGGCCTGGGCGTCGCCGTTGCCAGGACTTAGCTCACGTAGCGCCGAGCGGAGCTGGTCCAAGACACCGTTGGTGCGTTCCCGAGCCGCCAAGAGCGCGTCAGCTAGCACCTCGCTACCCGCTTCGCCAAGCCTCCTCGGGAGCGCCTTGTCCCTGTGCAAGACAAGCGCAGCTCCAAGACGGCCTGCGGCCTCGCCCAAGGCGTCAGCCGTCTCTGCACTTATTAGCTGACGGGACGCCCTAGCCAGGCCACCCAACCGGCCCGCCCCAAGTTCTATGCCAAAGGCAGCGCTTACGATGTCTTCAAGCTCGTGCGCTTCGTCGAACACCACCACGTCGTGCGGGGGGAGGAGCTCTGCTCCCTCCCCGAGAGCCAGGTAGGCGGCGTACAGGTGCGTGTTGACCACCACGACGTCCGCCTCTTCCGCTCGACGCCGGGCTGCCTCAGTAAAGCACGCCTTTGCGGCAGGGCACTCAGAAGCCCCTGGGCATTCACGCGAGCTGACGCTCACCTGCGCCCATGCGAGGGCGCTCGGCTCCCAGGGCAGCTCTGCCCGGTCACCTTCGGCAGCCTTGGCTGCCCAGTCGACGAGCCTGTGCACCTCGCGCGCCACAGCGCCCAACTGGCCAGGCCGCAGATCCTCTGGGGGCCCTGCCGGAGAAGTCGAGCTCAGGTACCCGAGCTCACCTAGCTCGAGCTGCTGGCCCCCTCGGCTTATTTCGGCGACCCGTTGCGCGCAGATGTAATTGGAACGGCCTTTCAGCACCGCAAAACTGGCCCGCGTCCCAGCGAACTTGGCCAGGTGCGGAAGGTCACGGCGGGCCAACTGGTCCTGCAAAGCCTTCGTCGCGGTCGCCACCACGACCCGGGCACCCATAGCGAGGGCCGGTACAAGGTAGGCGAGGCTCTTGCCTGTCCCTGTGCCAGCCTGCACGACCAAATGACGGCGCAAAGCAATCGCCCGCGCCACCGCCGAGGCCATGGCAAGCTGCTCTGGCCGGTCCTCATGGCTTGGCAAACGTGCCGTCACCCGGCCCAGAGCTCGCTCCACCAAGTCCTCGGGCAGCTCGCCAGTTGTCATAACGGGCGACCCTAGGCGCCATCAGAGCCCTCTGTGAGCGCGGGCGAAAGGCGGCGCCTCAAGCCCAGCCCACCAGTGTGCTCGCACCTCCCCCACGCGTCGGGCCTTGCGGCTGGCCCTCTGCCAACGCTGCCCGCCCAATGCGCTAGGCCGTCGTTGCAGGGCTCCTGTGCAGGCGCAGGTCCCAACTTAGGATTTCCATGAACGCCCAGCTGCGGCGGTGGACAGCTGATGGGCCATAAGCCTGCAAGGCCATCTTGTGGCGCCAGCACGGGTAACCCTTGTTGCCTTGGAACCAATAAGGCGGGTAGTAGCGAGCCAGCTCGCGCATTTCCCTGTCCCTGGTGACCTTTGCCAAAATGGAAGCAGAAGCAATAGAAAGGCTGCTGGCGTCGCCGTGCACGATCAGCACTGTGTTGCCTGTACCGGCAAAGTCCCATTTCCCGTCCACCAGGACGAGATCGGGCACCAGCCCGAGCGCAAGGAGCGCTCTTTGGGCCGCCAGGCGCTGGGCGTCTGCCATACCGAGCGCATCGCATTCCGCATGGGTCGCAGCACCAACCGACCAAGCCCGGCACCAACCAGCCACCCTGTCGAAAAGCTTCTCACGGCTTTTTTCGGTCAGCATTTTCGAATCGCGCACGCCGTAGACTCGACGGTCCTCGGGCAGCACCGCGGCCCCGACCATGAGCGGCCCTGCCCAAGCCCCCCGGCCCACCTCGTCAAGCCCCACTACGACGTCGTGGCCGGCAGCCCAAGCACCCCGCTCAACGGCCAGAGTCGGCGCCGGGCCATAAGCACCCTTCACTGGCCAGTACCTAGCCGAGCAACGCGATCTGGCCGGCTTCAGAAGGCTCTGCAGCGGTACGGAGGAAAATGTCCAGCAGTTCACGCCCAAGTTCTACTGTCGTCAACCTGAGGCTGAGAGCGAGCACGTTGGCATCGTTCCACCGCCGGGCGCCGCGCGCCGTCTCCGCGTCAACGCACAGTGCAGCCCGCGCACCGGGCACTTTGTTCGCGGCCATAGCCACTCCCGTCCCGGTGAAGCAACAGACCACGCCCACGTCGGCCAAGCCGCTCGCAACCGACTCCCCCACCGCCTTCCCCGCCTCAGCCCACGGCAAGGGGTCGGCCACAGGGAGCACTTCGTGACCGAGCAGGGCAAGGTCCCTTTTAAGCTCTTCGGTCACCAAAGTGCGCTCATCAGTCCCAAAGGCAACCTTCATTACCCGCAGGCTAGCGCGTGCTTGTTTGGCGCAAGTGGCTCGCGCTCCCCAAGACGTGCAGCCCCTCAGCCTTCGCCCTCCACAGGGTTTAGGAAGCCGTGACATGGAAAGGAAGCCGACATTTGACCAGACCGTACCCACATCTGTTTAGGATGGCCCCGTGAAGGCCGCGGTGGTCATCCCCGTAAAGGCGTTCACCGAGGCCAAGCTCCGCCTGGCCCCGGTACTCTCGCCCGAAGAGCGCCACCGACTGGCAAAGGAGATGGCAACCCGCGTACTGCGAGCGTGCAAACCCCTACCAGCTGTAGTCGTTTGCAACGATACCGAAGTGGCCGAGTGGGCGAGCGGCCTCGGGGCTCGGGCCCTGCCCGAGCCCGAGCTGGGCCTGAACGGGGCAGTAAGCGCCGCCGTCTTGGAACTGGCAGGAGAGGGCTATGAAAGATTGGTGATAGCGCACTCCGACCTACCCCTCGCCACGTCCTTCACCTGGTTGGCAGAGCTAGAAGGCATCGTCCTCGTACCCGACCGGAGAGCTGACGGGACCAACGTCATAAGCATCCCGGCCAACACCGGCTTCCGGTTTTCTTACGGCCCTGGGTCGTTCGCTCGGCATTACCAAGAGGCTCTGCGCACTGGCCTGAAGCTACGGGCTGTACACGACCCCGACCTCAGCTGGGACGTGGACACCGTCGAGGATATGCAGATCTTGCGTAAGGCGAAAAACTCCGAAGCCCTCAGAAACCCCTGGCCCCAGAACTACTCGGAGGGCAAAGCCCTCCGAGTAGGCTTTTCGGGTACCCGTTAAGAGACTTCCTCAGCAAGACTTATTTCTTTGTTGCTTTGGCGGTTGACCTGGTGGCCTTGGCTGCAGTAGCCGACTTGTTCGCCGGTGCGGTCTTCTTGGCCGCCCCGGCCTTGGTTGCAACAGCCTTGTTGGGGCCAGCCTGCACTGCCCTCGCCGAAGCAGATTTCTTGAGCGCTGCAGGGACCTGCTTTGCCGTCGCCTTGGCCGGGGCAACTTTCACTGCCTTGGCAGCGCTGGCCTTGGCGGCCTTTGCCTGCGCCGTCTTCTTGGCCGCAGACTTCTTCGAATTGAGCTCTTCCTTGAGACCGGCAGCCGCACTGAAGCGGATGCCCTTCGAAGCAGGGATCTTCACGGGGTCACCGGTTCGCGGGTTGCGACCGGTACGGGCCTTGTGAGCGGTCGGGCTAAAGCTGCCGAACCCGTAGATCGTCACCTTGTTGCCAGCCTTCACTTGCGAGCTCACCGTGCTCGTAAACGCGTCCACAGCTTCGCCGGCCTCTCTGCGGCCAAGACCAGTGGTACTGGCTATCTCTTCTACTAGTTGGGATCTGTTCACGCCACCTCCTAGGCGTTCGGGGAAGTCGGCCGGGACTACCGGCTCTCTTGCACACATCAAAGACGTTCTTATGCCAAGAGTCAAGTACCTTCGTGCCAACTGCCGGCTAACACTAGCCTCGCAGCCGGGGATCTGTAGCAAAGCTCGACAAAACTGCCATACCACATAAGCATCTTTTGCGGCCCAAGCCTTACCACTTGCAGCGGGGACCTTGCCACTAGCGCAAGCCGGCTGGGAGCCCAGCCAACCGAGGGCACCAGGCACCAAAAAACTAGGCGGCTCTTAGCAAAGCCTAGGCGGCGGGCTCGGCCGGCAGGCGTGCCCCGCTAAGCACGTCACCGGCTTGCACGACCCAACCGTCACCTAGGACCGAAAGGTCGTTCACGACGGCACCTGGTCCCACGACCACGTTGCGGCCCAGCACAGATCCCTGCACCACCGCTTTGCTTCTCACATGGGCGCCGTCGAGAAGTACCGCGTCTCGCACGCTGGCGCCATCTTCTATACAGGCACCGGCATGCACGACGCTGTTGGCAACGTAGCCGGTCTCGCTCTGGGTGGAAGCGCCAGACTTGCTCGGGCTGTTCACCAAACGCCCTTCACGACGTGCCCACGCGATGTTCGCCTCTAAGTACTTGGCGGGCGTGCCCATGTCGGTCCACAGGGCGTCGGAACCAAGCGCATAAAGAGCACCCGCCTCGACCAGAGCCGGGAAAACCTCGCGCTCGACCGATACCTTGCGGCCGATAGGGACACGCTCCAGGAAAGACGGCTCCAGCACGTAGATACCGGCATTGATCATGTTGGTCGGCGCCTGCCCACGAGGCGGCTTCTCAATAAAGGCCTGGACACGCCCAGAGGGGTCTACTGGCACAACTCCGAAAAATGACGGGTCTTCCACGGGCGTAAGAGCAATGCTCCCCTCGCCCCCACGCTCTTTGTGGAAGCGCACAAGTGCACCGACATCAATTTCTGTAAGCACGTCGCCGTTCACGACTACGAAGGTCTCCTCTGTTATACCCGCCTCGCTCGCTGCGAACGCGATCGCTCCAGCCGTGTCTAAAGGGCGCTCCTCAACGGCGTAACGAAGCTTGACACCGGCACAATGGCCGTCCGGGTAGGCGGCAATGAAAGCGTCGGGCTTGTAACCGAGCGACAGGACCACCTCTGTCACGCCATGCCCAGCCAGGTGCTCCACCACCCGCTCGATGACAGGGCGACCCGCGACCGGCAACATCTGCTTGGGAGCGAAATAGGTAAGCGGGCGCAGGCGCGTTCCCTCGCCCCCTACGAGCACCACCGCTCTCATAGCGCGACCGCGTTGCGTGCCATGGGAGCATCACAATAACGGCCCCGCACGGCCAAAGCCAAACTGCTTTTGGCCGCGCCGGCACAGGTGCGCCGAGGGCCTGGCACCCTTCACGCGACAGCGCCTCGGCTTTGCTGCAGGACTTGAAACGCTGGCCCGGCACGTCTCTTGTAGGCTCCTGTAGACGAAATCGGCCCGTGTCGTGTAGCGTTCCGTTACGTGAGTGGGCACTGGCCGCTTCGGGTGCTCATCGTCTCTGCGACCGTCGGGGCTGGCGACCAAGGCAACGCTGTCGAACTAGCCCGAAGGCTTAGGCGGCGGGGTCACACTGTCGAGGTCCGCGACTTTCTCGACGCAGCGCCGTTTGGCCTTGGACGGGCGCTCAGCAAGAGCTACGAGGCCGAACTGCGCCACGCCCCATGGTCATATGAGCTCATGTTCAGCGTTTGGTACAAGATGCCGTTCCTGCTCCCCCCGCTGGCCGCTTTGCTGAGCTTGTTCACCCGCCGCCCGCTGCTGCGCTGGGTAAGCCAAACCCGCGCTGACGTCGTGGTGTCGACCTACCCAGTGGCTACACAGGTCCTAGGACACTTGCGGTCCAGGGCTAAGCGCCGCTGGCGCAAGCGCTCAGCCTTGCACGTACCATTGGCAAGTTTCGTGACCGACTTCGGTTACCACCCGTTTTGGGCGCACCGGGGAACAGACCTCAACCTGGCCGTCCACCCGGCCACAGCCAAGGCCGTAGAGCGGCGAACGGGCAAGCCGAGCATCCCCTGCGAGCCTCTCGTCCCCCCGCGTTTCGGGCTGTCCCGCGCGCGCCGTTGGCAACAACGCTCCCTCTTGGGGCTCGAGGCCGACGAGCGCGCAGTGCTCATCTCGTCGGGTTCGTGGGGAGTTGGCGATGTCCGCGAGGCTTTCGAGCTCCTCGCCAATCACCCAGGTATCGTCCCTGTTGTCGCCTGCGGCCGCAACACTGCCCTTCGCAAGCAGCTCGAAGAGCTGGCCCAAGCCAAGCACTTGCGCGCTGTGGTGCTCGGTTGGACCGACGACATGGCCGGTCTTATGGCAGCCTGCGACGTGCTGGTCGAAAATGCCGGGGGGCTCACCTCCTACGAGGCCATGCGTGCTGGGCTCCCCCTCGTCAGCTTCCGCCCGCTACCAGGCCACGGGCGGCGCAGCGCAGAAGCCATGGAACGAGCAGGGGTGTCACGGCTTGTCAAAGATGGCCGGGCTCTTTTGCAACGAGTGGTCGAGATCGGCCAGCCCGGGCCAGCTAGGCAGGCCCAACTAGCCCAAGCGGCTCGCTTGTTCTCCCACGACGCGGCGCTAGAAGTCGCTCAATTGGGTGCCCTGGGCGCTCCGCCTCTACCTCGGCTAAGGCCAACGGTGCGGGTGGCTCGCTCTGCGGCGGCGGTAACCCTAGCCGGCGCCCTGGGCTGGGGTGCCCTCACTGCAGGAGTCGGGGTAGCTGCCGCCGCCGGCATTGGGGTCGCCCACCCGCCCGCGGGAGCGAGCAGTGACGTTTACGTAGGCGTACGCCTAAGCCCAAGCGAACTGGCTGACCCAACTGTGCGTTTTATGGTTGGCCACCTGGACATGAGCGCGATCATTTCGGCCAGCGTGGCGACTCGCCGTCCAGGCGCCCTTCGGGCCCTCGTGCTTGACGGAGCTGATGTGGAAAGTGGCGGCTGGGGTGGCTACAGGGACGTCCGTGAGCCCTTGGCGCCCTGGGACCAGGCGCTTTGGGACTCCCGGTCGGCCAAGGTCCTCAGGTCCGTCGCGCGTCAACCGGTCCCGGCCCTTTGCCCAGCCCGGAGCGTTACGGTGTTCGACCTGATCGACGCCAGCACAAGGCACCTCATGATGGTTGTCCCGAACACCACGATCCCGGTCCGGCCGAGCGGGCCCTACCCCCGGGACCAACTTGGGGTCCCACGTTTGCTGGCTGAGCACATCTACGAGGTGGACGGCTTAGCGATGTCGCCCTCTCACCTCGTGGTGGTACTGGACAAACTGCGAGGCCAACTGGCACGCGACGGCCTCGACAGCCGCCCACTGGACGCGCTCCAATGACGCCTTGGCCCAAAGCAGCGGTTACAGCTGGCGCTGCCTGCGGCGCGGCCGTGCTCGGCGCCGCCTTGGTACAACTTCTACCGGCCACCTCGAGCTTGCGCTGGGCTCGCAACCGCTGGATGCCCGCTTTGGCCGGCCTAGGGCCACCCGAGCACTTAGCGCTCACCTTCGACGATGGCCCAGACCCAGCCTCGACGCCTGCTTTCCTGGACGTCCTAGACCAGCTCGGGTGGCGCGCCACTTTTTTCATGCTCGGGGAAATGGCGGCCCGCAACCCCGCTATCGCCATCGAGGTGGCCAGGCGCGGCCACGAAGTGGCGGTGCACGGCTACCACCACGCCAACCACCTCCACAGGGGCCCGCTCTGGGCGACCCGAGACCTCATCACCGCCCGCCAGTTGTTGGCACAGCTGACTGGGTCGTCCCCTCGCTGGTTCAGGCCCCCTTACGGGGCCATGTCCTCCTCCACGCTGGCCGCAGCCCGACGCTCCGGGCTGCGGCCAGTCCTGTGGAGCACATGGGGCCGGGACTGGCGCCGCGAGGCCACTGCAGAGTCGGTGGCAAAGGACGTCTCTGCAACGCTTGTGCCGGGAGCCACCGTCCTGCTCCACGACTCTGACTGCACTTCAGCCCCGCACAGCTGGAAGGCTACGCTCGCCGCCCTGCCCGTCCTGGCCGAGCACTGGCACGCTGCCGGCCTAGTCGTCGGCCCGCTCAGCGAGCACGGCCTCATCTGAGCGAGCACCGCAGCTTGGCCTCTCGCGCCGCCCGGCAAGGCCTTGCCGGGCGGCGAGGCCTTGCCGGGCTGGTGCAGCTGCACAATTGGGCCCTGGCCGCTACGGCTTGACGTTTATGCGGCCCCGGCCATCAAAGCGACCACGTCGATCGTGGGTTGGCCTTTTTGCCAGCCACAGGCGACCAGTTCGCCCGTCTGTAGGGCATCAAGGATCCGCAGCACCTCAGGGACGTTGCGGCCCACTGACCCAGCAGTGACCATGACGAACTGGATAACCCCGTCGGGGTCGACGATGAAGGTCGCACGCTCCGCGACGCCGTCCGTGCCGATCACCCCGAGCGCCCCCGCCAGCTCACGCTTCACGTCGGAGAGCATGGGGAACGGCAAGTCGACCAAGTCCCGGTGCTGGGAGCGCCAGGCGTAGTGGACGTACTCGCTGTCGACGGAGGCCCCAAGCACCTGAGCACCCCTGGCTGCGAACTCGCTGTTCAGGCGCCCGAACTCTGCGATCTCAGTCGGGCAGACAAAGGTGAAGTCCTTGGGCCAGAAAAACAGCACCAGCCACTTGCCCGGGTAGTCGCCGGCCGAGACGGTGGTGAAGTAGTCGTTGGCGTCGGTAGCCTTTATGTCGGCCAACCTGCCAGGCACTAGAGCGGTCAGGGAAAAATCAGGGAGCTTGTCTCCGATTGTCAGCACGTGTCCCTCCTTGTGGGTGACGTTGTGAAAGTGTGCACCTTTATTGCAACTCCATCTGTCTAGCGCGCCAAGAGCGCCTTTGTTGCGTTTGCCCACCACTAATAGCTCGATGTGCCCCTATTGATAGGCTCCGGCTATGGCTCGGTCTTCTCAACCGCTTGCGTTTGACAGGCTCCAGACCTGCCAAGCCCGAGCGTTGCCTAACATGGCGCAGCTTATGAGCCGGTCACATGCGTCGAACCAGCCGGGTCGAAGCGTTGCCTAAAGAAGTCAACCGCAGCCACCCGGCTGCCGCCGGCCCTCGGCGCTCCGGCTCCGCCGCTGCGACAGCGGCCCCGACCTTTGCCCAGCTCCGGGCCCTGGTAGCGGTGGCCGACACTTTGCATTTTGGCGTGGCGGCATCACGACTAGGGGTCAGCCAGCCCTCAGTGTCCGCCTTGGTCTCGTCACTTGAAAAAGCCCTGGGCGTGCACCTGGTCGAGCGCTCTACCCGCAGGGTCCTGCTGACACCAGCCGGCCTAGCACTAGCCCCTCAAGCGCGCGAGATCCTAGCTGGCGTCGAGCGTCTCATAGCCGCCGCCGCTCAGCGCTCCCAACCTTTCAGTGGGCTGCTGCGGCTGGGCATCATCCCGACCGTGGCCCCGTACATATTGGCGCCAGTCCTCGCAACAATTAACCGTTACCTGCCCGATGTGCGACCTGACGTAACCGAAGGCCTGACCGCTAGCCTACTGGACGGCCTAATGGCTGGGCACCTGGACGCTGTGCTGCTGGCTATGCCGTCGGGCAGCTCAGAAGTGACAGAGGTGCCCCTGTACAGGGAAGACTTCGTCCTGCTGGTGCCCCCAGAGCACCACCTGGCCGGGCGCGACAGCCTCGACCCGGCCGTGCTGCGGGAACTGCGGCTATTACTGCTGGCAGAGGGCCACTGCCTGGCTAGCCAAGCCCTCGACATATGCAGGCAGGTTGGTGCCGCTACCGACCACCCGGCCCGCGCAGCGTCGCTCACGACGATCGCCCAGCTGGTAGCGGCCGGCCTGGGCACCACCCTGTTGCCCGAGACCGCCCTCCCGGTCGAGACGAGGAAAGGCAAGCTGGCCGTGGCCCGCTTCCGCCAACCAGCACCTGGGCGCACCATCGGCCTGGCTTTCCGCTCAGGAGCTGTCCTTGCCGGCGATTACGCACTGCTCGCCGAGCACCTCCGCCACGGGCTCGACAGGCCCGGCTTCGCAGGGCAGCTCGCCCATCGGGGCCAGTTGCCCGGCCGGCCGGACTTGTCGTACGCCTAGAGGGCCCTTGCCAGCTTCTCCGTGGCTAACCCGCACCGCCAAGGCGTCGGGCCTTCAGATCAATTCGAGCTACGTAACGGCTCACAAGGTGCTCCCTAATGCGTGGCAGCACCTGGTCCCGGCCGCGCCGGCTGTAAAGGGTGTGGTCGACGTCACCGAGGACGTCGAGCCGGAAAATACCCGTGCGCTCCAAAGCTCGCAACTGGTGCAGCTCGCCCCTCGTCACGAGCCACCCAGTTTCGGTGTCGCAAATGACGTACGTCTCGGCGCCGCGCTCGACCAACCTCCTCAGCGCGACGAACGGGCGCCACCGCTCACCCAGCCGGTTAGCCAACCACCATAAGACATGAGACAGTCCCCGCGCCGAGCGGCCCATTGCATGTACAGAGCGGTGACGACGGCCAAGCTCGTAAAGGGCCCGGCGTGCCTGGTCAAGCCAGCCAGGTGGCCGCAGCACGCTCGCCTCGTCGTCGGGCTGCCGCGAAGCCTTCGTAGCGGACGGGGCGGGCGGGAAAGCTGGGTTTACCGCTACGACGCCGCGGGCCCCCAACGACATGCCCGCCTCTATCGCGTGACGTGCCCCCGAGCAAAGACCGACTAAGACCAACGACGACATCCCGTCGGGAGAAAGCTCGGAAGCTATGTCCATGATGTCCTCCATGGCGCACGGTGGGTAAACCACGTCCGACGGCTCGCCAGGCCGAGGACGGCTGTCACCGAGGCCGCTCAAGTCCACCCGTAAGACGCTCAGGCCGCTTTGTGCCCACTCGCGAGCAGGCCCCACCCACAGGCGACCGGGCCCCGTATGGTCGGCCCAACCGGAGTTAAGTACCACAACGGTAGTCGGAGCTTGACCGCCAACCGGCTCGCCGCCCTCGTAACCTGGGGCACGGGTCGCCATTATCCCGAACAACTTGTTAGGCCCAAGAGAAACTATTTCCTCGGTAACGACCTCGTCTTCAAGGACCTTTAAGCGCGCTACGCGCTGTTTATCCAGCTCGAAGCCGTGCTCTTCCAAGCCGACAGCACCCGATAACCACGACACCACGGACTCGATGGTGCCGAGCGTGCTCTCGGGCACCCTGGCCGCCCCGTACCAGGACCCGAGCAGCTCTTCTTGGCCACCAACAGGCTCCACCTCGACGTGGTGCACCGATAGCCAGTCCGACACGGCCTTGCGCACCCGTCTCCCCGGGCGCAAGAGCACGAGTGCCCGCTTGGCGAGCTCGCCCTCACAGCCAGCGAGCGTCAGGCCCGTCAGTTCAGCCACCGTCTCAGGGCCGTAAACAGCTCCGAGCACCTCGACCGAAGCGGTGCCCGGGCCACCTACGGCCGCCTCCGGACGGTCGTCGCCCATGTACACCCGGCGTAGGAGCTCCTGGTCGCGCAAGTAGGACCGCCCGCTGTCGCAGGGATCCCACAGCACTAGCGCGTCCAGGTCACAACCAGCCGCCACAGAAGCAGCGATCGTCGCTCCCAGTCGCATCCCGAGCACCGACACTTGCCTAGCGCCTGCTGAGCGGGCAAAGTCCACAGCGGCGCGCACTGACGCTTGCCATGCCTCCAAGCGGCCCGGGTCGGTGTCTAGCCCCGCAGAGTCCCCGGTACCGTCGTAGTCGATTTGCAAGACAGCAAAGCGCGCCGCCGCCAGCTGCTCCCCGAGAAGCCTGTACGCACGAGCCGTAGCTTCTGCCTCCACGCCGAAAGGAGGGCACAGCACGACAACACCCCTGGCTAGCTCGCCGTCAGGCAAGTAGTACCTGGCGAAAAGCGGGCGACCATCTGGCCCGAACCACAATGCACCGCTGCTCGCCGCTAAACCCCCTGCTCTGCACTAGACAACATTGCGGCCCCAATGCCGATTGCCCCAAAAGCGTAGGAGCGGCATCTCCAGCACTTAAGCAGGCAAAGACAAGCGTTGCTGCCATGTTGAAGTGCGACCCCATGCCCCTGACATGGCTCAGCCACCCGCAAAAGGCTAGCACGCACCCCACAGCACCTCGCGACCAAACATGTGCCGCCGTAGCCTCCTGTTAGCGCGACATGCCGGCCGCCTGGCACGAGCCGGCCAAGAGCTGGGCTCGTGCACCACGATGGCCAGCTATCAATTGCTTCGCCGCTGTTGCCATGGTGGGCTGAGACCCTCAAGAGCGCTCGCTCCACGGCGCCAGCCCGACATCTCGCAGCAAACGGTCACGGTCCACTTTTCCTTGCTGTGTCAGCGGGAAGCCCTTGACGACAAAAATCTCGTCAGGCAGGGCGTTGGCAGGCAGTTCGCTGGAGGCTCCTTCCACCAACACAGACCGGCTCAGCTCCGCACCTTGCCCTGGCTCGACGAACGCGGCAATACCCGGAGCGCCTCCCTGGTCGTACAGGGCGCAGCACACGCCCTCGAGCGGCCCCGCGTGGTGCAGGGCGCCGGCCACCTCGGAGAGCGAAATGCGCACCCCGTTGCGCTTCACCACGTCGTCCAGGCGCCCCCGGTAAAAATAGCGGCCTTGCTCGTCTCGGTACACAAGGTCCCCCGTCTTGTAAAGGACGCGCCCTCGCACAAGGTCCCGTCGCAGGACCGACCGGGTCAGAGCTTCGTCACCCCAATAACGGCTCATCAATTGGCGCCCCGATATGTACAGCTCGCCTTGGCAGCCCGCTTCTTCGACCAGCGAGCCGTCTTCCGCGAAAATAAAAAACTCAACACCCGGGTGGGGAGTGCCCAACGGGACGGCACCGGCGCTCACGTCACCTTGGGTCACGTTGTACGAGGTGACTGCCACGGTAGCCTCCGTAGGCCCGTAACGGTTGAACACACGAGCGCCAGGCAGAAGTTGCCACAGCCTGGCCACGTCTTGTGCGAGGCACTGCTCGCCGCCAAGTGCGACGACTTTCAGCTTGCTCTGGGACAGCTTGTGTGCGTGACGCGAAGCCAGTAGTAAACGTAGGTAGCTCGGAGTGAAGCTGGTTACGTTGATTTCCTCTCGGAGCAGCAAGTCGAAAAATGGCCTAAGGAACAACAGGTCTTCTCTTTTCGGCACGAGCAGGTAACCGCCTGCGAAAAGCGTGGCGAACACCGGCCCGAAGGCACCGTCAAAGTAAAACGGGGAAACAGCCATCGTCCGCGTCGACGGCGTCAGGCCCAGCAGGCGGGCCGTAGTGGCGCTGGACCACGCGATCGCCTCTTGGGGGATAGTGACGCCCTTCGGCGCCCCGGTCGTCCCCGAGGTGTAAATGATGTACGCGTCACGAGCGGCTTCCACGTCACGGGGAGGCACGGGCCCGGTGGCAGTAGCCAACTGGGCATAGCTCAGCGTAGGGACTTGGCAACCTTCCAAGTCGGGCACCTGGTCGTCCGAGGTCACCAAGACCGTCGGCTTACAGTCTGCAATCACCCGAGCCAGGCGGGCCGGCGGGCCGTCAGGGGCTGTCGGGACAAAGACAGCTCCGAGCCAAAGGCACCCGAGCGCCGTCGTCACAAATGGCGCCGAGTTGCCAATTGCTAGGGCCACCCGGTCGCCCTGTCGCACCCCTGCGCCGGCCAGCCCGGCTGCCACCCTTTGGACTGCCTCACCCAATTGCGCGTAAGTCAGGCTTACGGTGCTGTCACGCAACGCTAAGTGGCCCGGACGCGATAGTGCGTGGCCGAGGACTGAACCCAGCAGGTCGCGACCAGCTCTCCCTGCTCCCCCCACCCGGTCAAGAGCTTCCCGGCGGCTTGGGGCTAAGACGGTTGGGGCCGGTAAGCCCCCTTCTCCACCGCTCAAATCTGCGTCAACCCCATCCTTTCACCCGTCAGCCCCACCCTTTCCACTTTGGGCGCAGCTGCCACCACGCTCCGTTGGACGAGCAGTCTTATCGACCTTGCCTAGCTTATTCGCAAATACGGGTAACAGTCCTGCTGGGTGCCCGTGCAGGCATTTATGCGCTTGTGCCCACTTGGCCGCCGCCAATATGGCCCAATCAGTCCTCAGTGCTGCCAAACTCGCACATAAGCAACCCGCATCTGCGCCGGCACGGTGTCCGGGTTCGTGACCTGGGTAGACAGCGCAAGGTTCAGGATCAAGAACATGGGCTGGTCGGTAATACCCGACGTGTACCGGGCAACCTCTTGGCCGTCGTAGTAAAACGTGATCGAGCCCGGCTCCCAGTCGGCGCCGTAAGTGTGCCATCCGCCAGCCCAGGTGCCAGGGACGAACGTCGGCCCCTGCTGTCCCGCTGCGTTGTGGAACGTCGCCGCGGGTTCCCCGTTCATGCCCTCAAGGACGTCTATCTCGCCGTCGGTCGGCCAGGACTCCCCGCAGGCCCAGAACGCAGGCCAGTCTGCTATGCCGTCAGGGCCGCTCGGCAGCCATATTTTAGCCTCCATGTAGCCGTAGGTGAAGGTCCAGTGGCCAAACGTCGTTATCATCCCCGAGGCATACGGCTCTTGGACCTCGCTGCCAGTAGCCTGGTAAAGGCACGTCTCGGTCTTGGCCACGGCGTCGAAATCAAGTGCCGTGCCGTCAAAGACCAATTGTGCCGGGTCGTAGCACTCCTGTTCGTAAGTGTTGTCGCCCCCGCTTATGCCGCTCTGGCAATAAAAGCCGGTGCACCATTGTGATGGAAGCGAAGAGCCGTCAAACTCCGAGTCGAGCACCAGGTTCCATGGGCCGGGGATATCGCCGACGGGCTGTGGCGTGCTCGTCGTCGTTGTCGTGGTAGGCGCCGTCGTC
>JBMFUG010000067.1:0-14777 GCA_049966695.1 Acidimicrobiales bacterium
AGCGGGGCCCCGCCCCGCACCCCGGTTCCGCGCGTTCAAACGCGTGCTGTTCCCAGAGCCTATTTTTCGGGCCAGGCAGTGGGGTGGCGGTACGGTCAAGCAGCGGCCCCGCCTGGAGGCGCGGTGCTCTCGCGCACAACGAGGCTTGTGGCTAGCTCGACGCTCGGGCTTGGTTGTTGTTCGTCCTGGCTTTGTGCTAGGAGCAGGCGGACAGCGGTAGCTGCCATTTCAGCTAGAGGTTGGCGCACGGTGGTGAGCGGGGGCGAAGTCCAGCGTGACAGAGGAAGGTCGTCGAAGCCCACCAGCGAAAGGTCTGTTGGCACCCTTAGGTGGTGAAGCCGGGCAGCCTCCAAGGCGCCCAGTGCCTGCAGGTCGCTCCCGCAGAACATAGCAGTCGGAGGGTTGGGCAAGTCGAGAAGCGCAGACGCCTGTTTGAAACCTCCGTCAACATGGAAGTCGCCCCAACGGACCAGTTCTGGGTCGATGTGCAGGTCGGCCGCCTCCATGGCGGAGCGGTAGCCGTCCATGCGGGCGCGGCTGCAGAGGAGGTCGGGGCGCCCACCGATCACACCGATGCGCCGGTGGCCCAGCTCGACTAGGTGGCGGGTGGCGCTCAGGCCGCCAGCCCAGTTGGTCGAACCGACTGTGGGCACGTCAGGGTCGGGCTGGCCCCTTGGGTCTACGACTACAAAGGCCAGCCGGCGCGAACGCAGCTCGGCTTTTTGCCGGCTGCTCAGCCGGGAAAGCAAAAGTATGACCCCACGAGTGCCTCGGGACGTGATGTGGTCGAACCACGTATGCCTCTCTTGGGCTTCCGACAGCGAGGTGAGGGCGGCCGTAAGGCCGGCTTCTTGGGCTGCTGCTACTGCGCCCCTCACGATCTCGATGGCCCAGGGGCTTTCGAGCTCGTCGAAGACCAGGTCGATTATAGGCGGGGTGCCCGGAGCGGCGGACGGGCGGCGGCGGTAGTTGTGCTGGAGGATGAGGGCCTGGACCCGTGCCCGCGTGGCCGAGGAGACGTCGTGGCGGCCGTTTAGCACCTTGGACACCGTTGCTGGTGATACCCCAGCAGCTGCGGCGATCTGGGCGATGGTCACCTTGTTCGGCATCAACCAGATATCATAGCTCATGTACCGAAAGGTTTCGCAACTCCGGGCTAGCTGCCGGCGGGACAAGAACCAGTTTCGGCCGAGGACAAAAAAATATCAGCCCTCGCGCCAAGTAGGCGGGTTGACTGGCAGCAGCCGGTGGTGCAATAATGACCTTGCTCTCGAATGGTTCATGTATAGGTCCGAAACATTCGCCCTAGCAGCTAGAGGCCGGTGCCCCTCCCTGCTGGCCCCTGCCTACATGGCCAACCGACGGCAACAGTGCTCTCCCAGAAGGGGGAGGGACGGAACAAGACCTCGATGAGGGGGAAGGACAAATAGCTATGAACAGACCTCTCAAGTGGCGTCCGACGGTCTTGCTGGCAACGGCCAGTATGGTCGCCACAACCACAACCGGTATTGCACTGACCACGACCAACGCTTCGGCCGCGTCGACCGTGCCTACAGCGTCGATCAACGTCTGGCTCGTGGACAACGGCAAAAACGTGAACGACTACTGGACGGCGCAAGCCAAGGCGTTCGACAAGGCGAACCCTGGCGACACGGTCAATATAGAGATCCAGCCGTCGAGCAACTCCTATAAGGGCAAGGTCCTTGCCGCCCTCGCTAGCAGCAGCCCGCCAGATTTGTTCTTTTCTTGGGGCGGCGGCCCGATGCTGCAGTACATCAACGCTAAGACGATCCAGCCGTTCGCTGACCCTGGCGTGGCGGACGCGGGGAACCCCTCATGGAAGAGCGATTTCCTCGCCTCCAGCTTGGGCGCAGTGACGTTCAACAACAAGATCTACGGGATGCCGATCCTTGGCACGCAGCCCGTGTTCTTCTTCTACAACCGGCCCCTTATGGCTAAGTACCACCTGAGCTTCCCCAAGACGGTGCCTCAGCTGTTGAGCGACGTGACGACGCTCGCCAAGCACAACGTCACTGCCATAGCGCTCGGCAACGCCGACGAGTGGGAGGGGCTTATGTACCTGGAGTACTTCACCGACCGCATAGGCGGGCCCCAGGTGTTCTTGAACATCGAGGCGAACAAGAAGGGGGCTTGGTCCAACCCGGCCGTCCTCCAGGCTCTAAGCGACATCCAGACCTTGGTCAAGGACAACGCCTTCGAAAAGGGCTATGACACGATCACCTATACCAACGGGTTCACCGACGCCCTCGTGTACAGAGGCGTCGCAGCCATGCAGCTCATGGGTGACTGGGACCTAGGTGGCCTGTTGTCCGATGACCCCTCGTTCGTCAACAGCGGCCAGCTCGGCATAGCGCCGTTCCCGTCGGTGCCTGGCGGCAAGGGCAACCCGGCGGACCTGGAGGGCAATACCACGAGCTACATCGGCTTGGCTGCGCACATAAGCCCGGCTGCGACTTATGTGTCCGAGCAGTTCGCCAAGTGGCTGTTCACCACCAAGGCGTACGCCAAAGCAGAGGTCAGCTTTGGCCTGGTGCCCGTTATCGCTGGGTCGGCTGGCTTGCTCAATGCGTCGCCTCTCAGGCAGTACCTGGTGCCTATCTATGACGCTGTTCAAAAGGCACCCTATTTCCAGTACTCCTGGGACCAGGCCCTTGGGCCCACAAAGGCAACCCCGATGCTCGACAACCTGACCAAGGTCTTCGACTTGCTCGAGACCCCTGCTCAGTTCGCGAAGATCATGAACGCTTACCAATAGGCATTTCGCCTTATAGGGATAGCTGGTAGAGGTAACCACAACCAATGCCCGGCCCCCTTCGGACCTCCCAGAAGGGGGCCGGGCCTGTTGTTTCTCAGGCCGTTTTCATAAGTGAGGCAGCTCCATGGCAGCGAGCACTGCGACATTAAAAGTGCAGCCACTAACGCGTCCACCGGCGCGTCGTCCCACGAGTGCGCGGCGAAGAGGCTTCATAGCCGACCTGGCGGGCATTTCACCCGCTATGGTGCTGTACGGGGTCTTTATCGTCATCCCAGTATTTTTTGCCCTCTTCCTGTCCTTTACGAGGTGGAACGTAGTCGGCGCTATCCACTGGGCAGGCCTGGCCAACTGGTCTACTTTCCTGCACGACCCGACCGCTCACCATGCCCTGCTGGTCACCTTCGAACTGGCCGGCCTTAGCTGGGTCATACAGACACCGCTGGCCATGGCCCTTGGGATATTCGTCGCCGGCACCCAGCGCTACCGGGCGGTCTACGCCGCCATCTACTTGATCCCGTTGTTGTTGTCGACCGCCGGCCTTGCCCTTATGTGGCAGGGCGTTTTGGTACCCGACTTCGGCGGCCTGGCTTGGATCGGCGTCCACTTGCACATGGCCTTTTTGAACCAGAACTGGCTCGGCAGCACGCACCTCGCTCTCTTTACGATCATCGCCATCCTCACCTGGCAGTTCGTACCGTTCCACACGCTCATTTACCAAGCCGGCCGGCGCTCTGTCCCGGCTGAGCTGTACGACGCCGCCATCGTGGACGGGGCCAATGTGGCCCAAACGTTCTTTCACGTAACGCTGCCACAGCTGCGTTACACGATCGTCACCTCTTCAACCTTGATAGTGGTCGGGTCGCTCACGTACTTCGACATCATCTACATCCTCACCCTTGGTGGCCCTGGTGACACGACGAAGGTGCTGGCGATGGACATGTACAACGTCGGTTTCATGCAGACCGAGTTCGGCTACGCGAGCGTGCTGGCCGTAGTGCTCGGTGTTATCGGCATTGCCATTGCGGTGGGCCTCGTGCGCATGACCGGCTTTGGGCGCATGGAAGGCACTCAGGAGGGTATATGGTAACTACGCTGCGCCACGCAGGGGGTGAGCCAGCAGCCTCCGCCAGCACGGCTGTTAGGGTTGACAGCGTCCAGCCAGCTCGTCGTAGGCGCCGCTCCGCTGCCGTGCTCGGCTCGCAACGCTACACGCCCAAGCCCGTACGCGTGCTTGCTGGCGTGCTTGGCACGATCTGGCTTATCATCGTGATCTTTCCCATCTATTACATGGTGCTCACGAGCTTTAGGAGCCAGAGCCAGTACCTGAGCGCCAACGCATGGGTGCCGACTGGCGGCCTCACGTTGTCCTCGTACAGCCTCATGTTCAGCGGGTCGGGTATTGGGACCCTGTTCCGCAACAGCGCCGAGCTGACCGCCGGGACGATCGTCCTCACTGTGGTGCTGTCGCTCGCTGCCGCCTACAGGATCGTACGCCGCGGCTCGCGCTACGGGGCTGTTTCGTTCCGGCTTATTTTGTTCGGGCTGGCGGTGCCGATCCAGGCGATCGTCATCCCGATCTATATCATCACCATCAAGATGCACCTTTATGACAGGCTGTACGGCCTTACTCTGGTGACGGCCGCCTCAGCAATACCGGTGGCTGTGCTATTGATGGTCAACTTCGTGCGCCTGATCCCGCACCAGTTGTTCGACGCGATGTCGGTGGACGGTGCAGGTGAGTGGACTGTGTTCACGCGGTTGGTCGTCCCAATGGCCAGGCCAGTGCTGGCTGTGGTCAGCATTTTTGCCGGCTTAGCGGCGTGGAACAACTTCCTGTTGCCCCTCATCCTCACCCAGTCCAACAACGACATGGTGCTGCCTCTTGGGCTGTTCAGGTTCTCGACGCAGTCAGAGTACGGCATCGATGTGCCCGTCGTTATGGCAGCGGTACTGTTCTCGGTCCTCCCCTTGTTATTGCTTTACATATTGCTCCGTCGCCAGTTCGTAAAGGGCATCGGTGGCTTCGCCCTGCGTTGAACGGCCGTTATACCTTGAGGTGAACACATGATTGCCACACCCACTTATGCCGACCCGCGCTCGTCAGTTGACGACCGGGTAGACGACCTGCTCGGCCGGATGAACTTGAGCGAGAAGCTGGCACAGTTGGGAGCGGTGGACTTCCCCAAGCTCATACAAGGTGGTCGTTTCGACCCGGAAAGCGCGCTCAGCGCGATCCCGCACGGTATAGGGCAGGTGACCCGTGTCGGGGCCACCACTGGGCTGCACCCCGCCCAGAGCGCCGAGCTCGTTAACGAGATCCAGCGGCTTGTGATAGAGCGCACGAGGCTTGGGATCCCGGTGATCGTCCACGAGGAGTCATTGGCCGGCTACTGTGCTCGGGACGCCACTGTCTTCCCACAGGCGCTCGGGCTGGCTTGCACGTGGGACCCGCACCTGGTGGAGGAGGTCGCTTCCGCTATCCGCCGCCAGCTGTTGGCCGTGGGTGTACGCCACGGCTTGGCCCCTGTGCTTGACGTGGCTCGCGACCCGCGATGGGGCCGTCTGGAAGAAACCTATGGCGAGGACCCGGTCCTGGCCGGAGCCCTTGGGGCGGCTTACGTGCGAGGGCTGCAGACGGCTGACCTTTCCAAAGGCGTCCTGGCTACCGGCAAGCACTTTTTGGCCCACGGCATGTCCGAGGGGGGGCGCAACCACGGCCCTGTGCAGGTCGGGCCGCGAGAGCTGCGCGAGGTGTACGCGGAGCCCTTCGCCGCTGCCGTCCGCGAGGCGGGCTTGGCGACCGTGATGAGCTCTTACAGCTGTGTGGACGGCCTGCCCGGTAGCGGGTCCCGTCAGCTGCTCACTGACCTGTTGCGCGGAGAGCTTGGCTTTGAGGGCTTGGTCGTCGCGGACTACATGGCAGTGAGCCTGTTGATGACCTACC
Organism: Acidimicrobiales bacterium; assembly: GCA_049966695.1. Classification (GTDB taxonomy): domain Bacteria; phylum Actinomycetota; class Acidimicrobiia; order Acidimicrobiales; family Palsa-688; genus JAKAWM01. The sequence goes on from JBMFUG010000067.1 coordinate 5,721, forward strand.
ACAGGGTCGCGTCCGACTGTTCCGAAGCAGCGGCAAAAGCCATCTGGGCGGGCCTTGACCTGGAGCTGCCTTCCCTCGAGTGCTTCGGGGAGCCGTTGAAGGCCGCTATAGAGAAGGGCCGGGTACCGATGGACATAGTCGACACCGCGGTCCGCCGCGTGCTGGCTGCCAAGGTGCGCCTCGGGCTTTTCGAGCGGCCCTACGTCGACCTCGGCAAGGTGAAAGCCGTCTTCTCGGACCCCGCCAACAGCGCGTTGGCGCGCCGTTGCGCCGCCCGGGCGATCGTGCTGCTGTCCAATGACGGCTTGTTGCCACTGCGCAGTGACCTCCGGGCCATTGCCGTTATCGGGCCGGCTGCCGACGACGTGCGGCTGCTGCAGGGCGATTACCACTACCCAGCCCATCAGGACCTGCTCTTGGAGCAGGGGCCCTCCGCTTTTGCCGAGAGCGCCGAGGGAGACGGTGACGGCCCCGCCCAGCATGGCTCGCCTGAGCCGTCCGACTCTATATACCTGGCCAGCGGGCGAGGCAGTTTCCGCCCGGGCGCCTACTTCACCCCGCACGTCACGCCTTTGGCAGGGATCCGGGCGGCAGCGGGGCCTCAGGCTACCGTGCTTTACGAAAAAGGCTGTGAGGTAGACGGCGATGACCGGGCGGGCTTTGCGGCCGCGACTGCCATTGCGTCACGAGCAGACGTGGCGGTCGTGGTTGTCGGTGGCCGTTCGGGGCTGCACAAGCGGGCGACGGTCGGTGAGGCGCGCGACGCCACTGACCTGCGCCTGACAGGGGTGCAGGAAGACCTGGTGAAAGCGGTGGCCGGTACGGGCACTCCCACGGTGGCGGTGGTGATGAGCGGTCGCGCCCACGTCCTGACCGGCCTCGCTGGCGCCGCGTCAGCCCTCGTGGTCGCCTGGCCCCTCGGGGAGCAGGGTGGTAATGGCCTGGCGGACGTGCTTTTTGGCAAAACGGGACCGGTGGGGAGGCTGCCCGTTACCCTGCCCCGGGCTACTGGTCAGGTGCCCCTTTACTACAGCCACCGCTCCGGGGGCGCCAAGTCGATGTTCTACAGTGACTATGCCGACTGTGACCATAGCCCCCTGTACCCCTTCGGCCACGGCCTCAGCTACACGACGTTCGAGTACAGGGACTTAGTCGTGGACGCTACTGACACACAGTCGGCGCTGGTCGTGAGCGTGCTCGTCGTCAATACGGGAGAGCGGCCAGGTGAGGAAGTAGTCCAGCTCTACGTAACGGACCTGGTGGCGTCTGTGGCCCGCCCGGCTCTCCAACTGGTGGGCTTTGGCCGCGTGGTGCTCGAGCCCGGTCAAGCGCGCCGCGTGGAGCTCACGGTCCACCCAAGCCGGCTTGCCTTTTACGACGAGCAGATGAACTTTGTGGTGGAGCCAGGCCTTTTCCGCTTTGCCGTCGGGGCCTCGGCGGGCGACCTGCGGGCAGAAGCCATTGTGGAGCTCCGTGGTGAGACGGCTCATTACTCGCAGCGCTCGGTCGTGGCCACCACGTGCCGGGTGGGCGAAGCGGTGGTAGCCAGCCCGTCACCTTTTGCGTGACACGGCCGTGGGTTGCGTGGCGCGGAGGGCCTTGGCCGTGCTTTGGTAGCGTCAGTCCTAGATGGCACGCCACTTCGACGACGCCCCGGCAGGGCTCAGGCTGACGGTGGGGGAGGGGGCCAGCCTGCCCAGGGGCTTTTTTGCCCATGTTGCCAATGTGGGGGTGAAGGACAGTTCTCTCGATTTCAGCATCGTGGCAAGCGTCTTGCCTTGCAGTGCGGCGGGGGTGTTCACTAGGTCGACCTTCGCCGGGCCTAGCGTTGCCTTGTGCCGTAGCCACTTACAAGATGGGTCGCCCCGCGCGATAGTGACCGTCTCCAAGAACGCGAACGTGGCGACGGGCCAGCGTGGGGCGGACGACGCTGCGGAGCTGGCCAGGCTTACCGCACGGGTCATAGGGTCAGACCCTGTTGACGTCTTGGTTGCCTCGACCGGGGTTATCGGTAGGCCTTACCCCATGGAGCGGCTGCGCGCTCATTTCGAGGACATCGAGCCACTGGAGGGCAACGTTAGGGCTCCGTCGTGGACGGCCCAGTTGGCAGATGTCGCTCAGGCGATGATGACCACGGACACCGTCCGTAAGTTGGCCAGTGCTCGCGTCGGCGAGGCGACTGTGGTCGGGGTGGCCAAGGGTTCTGGGATGATCGAGCCGGACATGGCCACTCTGCTCGCCTACTTTCTCACAGATGCTGCTGTGCCCCGGCCCTTCCTCGACGAAGCCTTCCGTAGGGTCGTCGACGTGACTTTCAACTGCCTGTCGATAGACACCGACACCTCGACCTCTGATTCGGCGATCGTCCTGGCCAATGGCGCTGCGGGCCCTATTGGGGCGGTGGACTTCGAGGCTGCTTTGTTGGCGGTCAGCCGTTCGCTTGTCCGTCAGCTGGCCGCTGACGGAGAGGGCGCCACCAAGTTGATCGAGGTCAAGGTCAGCTCAGCGCGCGACGAGCGCCAGGCCAGGCGCGTGGCCAAGGCTATTGTCAACTCGCCCTTGGTAAAAACTGCTGTGCACGGCGCTGACCCTAACTGGGGGCGTGTCGTGATGGCCATAGGCAAGTGCTCGGAGGACACCGATATACGCCAGGACGTGGTCCGCGTTAGCTTCGGTGGACGCGAGGTTTACCCTTGCGTCCCTGACGACGAAGGCCTGGCCGCGGTAGCTGAGCTGATGAAGGGCCCTGAGGTGGGCATCAACGTGGCTCTCGGCACGGGTTCGGCGACGGCGACAGTTTGGGGTTGTGACCTTTCCGCGGAGTACGTCCGCATAAATGCCGACTACACCACTTGATCGGTCGTGCCAGGTCGTGACAAATAGTCACCTTTGCTGTGGTGGCAGGGGGCTCTGCGGTGGCGCTGTTCAGCTGGCAGCTGGTTTGCGAGCCATCACGGTCACCAGCGGTGGCAGGACCACCGGGTCGTAGCCAGGGCTCACGCCGGTCAAGTCTTCCAGGTAGTCGGCGACAGGGCCGGGTCCCGCGCCCGCTGGGGCCTCGGCCCAGGCATCGACGAGCTGGAGGCCAGCGTCGCTCACCAACCTCGGCAGGAGCGCGCCCACGTCGGGGTGGCGCGCCGCCGGCATCGACATGGCCTTGCCGCCAACGCGTCCCGCAGATGTGACCGGCTCCTGTGCTAGCACCCAGCCGCCCGGTGCCGTTACCGAGGCCATGCGCTGGAGGACGCTTAGCGGGTCAGCCACGTGCAGGAGCAAGAACCGGCAGAAGGCCAGGTCCACCTGTTCTGGCAAGCGGAGGTCTTCAGCGGCCATGGTGACCGCGACCACCTGTGCGTCGGCTGCCTCCGCTGCTGCCTGCGCAACGGCGTCTCGCAGCGCTGGGTCTATGTCGACGGCGTAGACACGGCCTTGGGCGCCGACCATGGTCGCCAGGGCCACGCTGACGTCGCCACCTCCTGCCCCAATATCTGCACAGCACCACCCTGGCCCGAGCCCCAGGCGTGCCAGCGCAGTGGACAGGGGCCGCCGGTAGACGTCATTGCGCAGTCCCAGTTCGGGCATACCTGCTGAACCTTACAGGCCCACTTCGCGTAGCGCTCGCCGACGGGCGCTCACCCACGCTTCGTGATGAAAGCCGCGCCTTGGGCACTAAGCGGCCTGCATAACCACCATGGCTATTTAGACTTCGCTTGAAGGCCGAACAGGGAGGAGCGCGATGGAGCTGGCGGCACTTGGCTCGAGCACGGTGTTGCGCAATGCTGACGTTGGCGCCTTTCGGGAAAAAGCGCGCCAGCGGCGCTTGTTGCGGCTTGGCGTCGTCCTGGCCATCGTGGCTGTCCCGGTGGTCGGGCGTACTGCCGCTGGGGTGGCCCGCTACCTGCAAGGTAACTACGCGGCCGCTGCTGGCGATTTTCACTGGCCACTGCCCGGCCTGCCCTCTTCTTACCTGCCGTACTTGCCCGCGCTTGTGCTTATCGTCCTGCTCGCAGGCGTGATGGCGGGCCCGCTTTTACTGGCTGGCCGGTCTCCTCACGTCCTGTACCGGCCCGAGGAGATCGGGGTGACGCTGGCAGACGTGGTCGGGGCAAGCGACGTCGTAGAAGAAGTCGTAAAGACCCTCAACCTTTTCTTGGCCCATAGGACCTTTGAGGAGCGTATGGGCGGTCAGCCGCGCCGAGCTGTGCTTTTCGAGGGGCCACCCGGTACCGGCAAGACTTATATAGCCAAAGCTATGGCTGCCGAGGCCGGCGTGCCGTTTTTGTTCGTGTCGTCCTCGGCTTTCCAGTCGATGTACTACGGCCAGACCAACCGTAAAATCCGTTCGTACTTCCGGGCGCTGCACGCATATGCGAGGCGCGAGGGCGGTGCGATCGGCTTCATCGAGGAGATCGACGCCATAGGTGCCACCCGGGGCGGTCTTGGGGCTGGGCCAGGGCGCGAAGGCATAGCCGGGGTAGTCAACGAACTACTCATCCAGCTGCAGTCCTTCGACGTGCCTCCCCGAGGGGCCCGGCTGCTCCACGGCTTGGTCGATGCCGTGAACCGCTGGTTGCCCGCGTCCCGGGCCATCCGCAAGCGGGCAGTAATGCCAGCCAACGTGCTCGTTATCGGGGCCACCAACCGGGCCTCTGACCTCGACCCCGCTCTCCTGCGCCCTGGTCGTTTTGACAAGACAATAAGGGTGGACGTCCCGTCTCGGGCGGGGAGACGAGAGGTCATCGATTATTACCTGGCGCGCAAAGCCCACGACCCCGAGCTTGACGACCCTGAGCGGCGGGAAGCGCTGGCTGGGTCGACATTTGGCTATTCGCCGGTGATGCTCGAGCACCTATTAGACGAGGCGCTGGTGTGGGCGCTGCGCAGCGGGCGCGACGCGATGAACTGGGCTGACGTGCAAAAGGCCCGGATGACAGAAGAGCTCGGCTTGGCTCAGCCGGTCGTTTACACCGAGGCCGAACGCCGGGCCATCGCGACCCACGAAGCCGGCCACGCAACCGTCGCCCACTTTGTTGCGCCCGGGCGTCGGCTCGAGGTGCTGTCGATAATCAAGCGCCGTGAGGCTTTGGGGCTGCTTTCCCACTCGGACTCAGAGGAGCGCTTTACGCGTTCTCGTAGCGAGTGCGAGGCATTGTTGAAAATAGCGTTCGGGGGCATGGCGGCAGAAGAGGTCTTTTTCGGCGAGGCCAGCACTGGGCCGGCTGGTGACCTCTCCAGTGCGACACGCCTCGCGGCGCAGATGGTGGGTGCCTATGGCATGGCCGGGACCTTGGTGTCGCTGGAGGCCGCCCAGGCCGGTGGGGACCTGGTGAGCAAGGTCCTTTCAGACGAGGCTTGTCGTCAGTCGGTGGAGCGGCTACTGGAGTCTGCCCATCAAAGTGCCCGGGCGGTGATAGAGGCCAACAGCCATGTGACGACGGCGCTACGAGACGCGCTTTTGTGCCACGACGAGCTAGTTGGCGAAAAGATCGCTGAGGTCATCGCGTCGGCAACCAAGGGGCCTCGTGTGATAGATGTCCGCACCGAGAGCGAGGCGCCTTCGCCGCCATGGCGCCCATCCGCGCCTACGCTCCCGGCCGAGCTGGCTTAGGAGGGGCGAACGTGCAGTTGGACGGCCGAGTGGTCATAGTCACGGGTGCTTCGTCTGGCATTGGCGAAGCCACGGCGCGCATGGCGGCAGCCCTGGGTTGTCGCCTGGTGCTGGCGGCACGTCGGGCTGAGCGGTTGGAGAGCCTGGCGCGGGAGCTGGGCGGAGGTGCGCTGGCAGTGACGACGGACATGCGCGACCCTGCCCAAGTGAGCAGCATGGTCGATGTCGCCGTAGAGCATTTTGGGCGAGTGGACGTGCTGGTCAACAACGCTGGCCAGGGCTACCACGTACCCGTAGAGTCCGTGACGATCGAGGATTTCCAGGCGCTAATGGAGCTCAATGTCTACGGGCCGCTTGTGGCTATGCAAGCGGTGGTGCCGTTGATGCGCCGACAAGGCGAAGGGGCGATCGTGAACGTGAGCTCGGGTACCTTGCGCATGCCCACGCTCGCCGGGGTCGGCGCCTACGCAGCCACCAAGGCGGCTTTAGGGGCCCTGTCTGCTGCGGCTCGCAAGGAGCTTGCGCCTGATGGCATCGTTGTGTCAGTCGTGTACCCGTTTGTGACTGCTACTGAGTTCCACAAAGTGCTGCGTGGCGGGCAGATGCGCCTGAGGGTGCCGGGCACAGGGCAGGCCCCCCAGGCGGACCCCCCTGAGCGAGTAGCGGAGGCGATCATTGGGCTTGTCCACAGCGGCGATGAGGAGGCGGTACTTGTCCCGCCGCTCTCATGACCACGCGAGCGGCGCTCAAGGCTTTCGCCGGCCCGTTGCCAGGGCTGAGCTGGTCCGACGCAGTCCCCGGTGCCCCAAGGCGTCACGCAGGCGCCGTGTGCTTTCAGCAACCCTTAGCCGAGGCCGAGGACTGCCAGGATGAAGGCTTGCACCCTGGCCTCGTCTCGCCACGCGTCATAGCGCCCCGATGGCCCTTGATGGCCGGCCCCGAGCTCGGTACGCAGCAAAAGGGGCCTTTCGTCGGTCTTGGTCGCCCGCAGCTTGGCCACCCATTTGGCCGGCTCCCAGTAACCGACCCTCGGGTCGTTCAGCCCAGCAGTCACGTAGAGGGCAGGGTAGGCGACCGGCTGCACGTTGTCGTAGGGAGAGTACGACTTCATGTACGCGTAGGCCTCTGGGTCGTCGCGCGGGTTGCCCCACTCCTCCCACTCAGTGACGGTAAGGGGAAGAGTGTCATCGGACATGGTCGTGAGCACGTCGACGAATGGCACCTCGGCTATGACGGCGGCGAAGAGGTCGGGCCTCATATTGGTGACGGCCCCCATCAAAAGCCCACCTGCACTGCCGCCCCGGATGACGAGGCGCTCTGGAGACGTCCAACCGCAGGCTACCAGGTGCTCAGCACACGCTATGAAATCCGTAAAGGTGTTGCGCTTGTACATGAGGCGGCCTTGCTCGTACCAAGCGCGGCCCATCTCCCCGCCCCCACGGACATGTGCGATGGCAAAGACGAACCCTCTCTCCAGCAGGTTCAGCCGGAGGTAAGAGAAGCTGGGCTCAACGCAGTGCTCGTAGCTGCCATAGCCGTAAAGTAGGCACGGGGCTGAGCCATCGAGCGGTTGGTCCGCCTTGCAAACGACCGACATCGGGACCTTTGTGCCGTCGGGAGCCTGTGCCCAGGTCCGCTCCGTGCGGTAGGCAGCGGGGTCGTAGCCTCCGCCTACGGTGGCTTGCTTCACGACCCTGCGCTGGCGGTCCTCCATGCCGTACTCGATGCTGGCAGGGGGGCTTACGAGAGAGCTGTAGGAAAACCTGAGCACCTGCGTGGCCCATTCCTGGCCCGCCTCGTAGCCGATAGTGCAGGCTTGCTCGGGCTGGCTGACGACGTGGCCTGCTTTGTCTGACAGCCGCAACACCCTCAGCTGTGCTGTCCCGTTGGAGCGTTCCAAGACGACGGCGTGGTGCTGGAAGGCATCGACAGACTCAACTTTGACCGTGGGGCGATGAGCTAACAACGGCTTCAATGAAGCATGGCTCTTCTCGCCTACAGGGAGGGTAAAGACGGCAAAGTTGCTAAGGCGCTCTCCGTTGGGGCCACGGTTGGTGCGGACCAGCCAGACGTCGCGGCCAGCCTCCTCGGCGTGCTCGACGTCGTACTCGGTACCCTCTTGTCGTGCCAAGATGACCGAAGGGCGGCACCCCTCCTCGTCGGCGCGAAGGTACAGCACCTCGCTCGACATTTTGGACTCGCTTGTTATGAGCACGAACCGCTCACTTTTCGAGAGCGTGACCGAGACGAAGAAACGCTCGTCAATTTCCTCAAAAACGAGCCTGTCGCGCATGGGCGGCGTCCCCAGCACATGGCGCCACACCTGCCAGGGCCGCATCATCTTGTCAGGCCGGACGTAGTAGAAGGCCTTGCCTGTGGCCGACCAGGCGGACCCGTAGTAGACGTCTTCGACCACGTCTGCTAGGTCGTCTCCCGAGCCGAGGTCTCGGAAGCGCAGGGTGTAACGCTCGGAGCCGTCCCGGTCCACAGCGTAGGCCAAGACCTCCTGGTCATGGCGCAGGTCGAAGATGCCAAGGGCGAAGTACTCCGACCCGAGGGCTAGCTCGTTCTCGTCGAGCACCACCTCTCCTGGCTCGGGCTTCACCTCCTGCGGTGCCAGCCCGTCGATGGGGGGCGGTGGTGTGCCGTCCCCCGCAACCCCAGCGCCGGGCAAGGCAGCCCTGGCCGCCGCCAGCACTTGCTGGGCCGACAGGCTGTGGGCGGGGTCGGGACGTCGGCAGTGCACAGGGTACTGCTGGCCGGCGACCGTCCTCGACCAGTACCACCATCCCCGGTAGAACACGGGTGCGGAGACGTCGGTCTCCGCCACCCTGGCCCTTGTCCTTTGGAAGAGCTCTTCTTGGAGGGCTTCGGTGCTGCGCAGAACGGCGGAAGTGTAAGCGTTCTCCGCTTCGAGGTAGGTGAGCACCTCGGGATCTCCTCGGTTGGCCAGCCAGTGCCAGTCGTCAGGCCGGTTGTCGCCATGGGCCGAGTGAGACAACGGGCGGCGCGTGGCTACGGGAGGACGTGGAAGGTCAGCAAGCGGCATGTGGTTGTTACCATTGTGGCACTTAAACGTCGGCTCGCGGGCCCGCCCTTGGCTCAGGTCACCGCTGATGTCGAAGAAGCAGCGCGCTTTGTGGCGCAAGGATCACCAGTTGTGCTGGTAGGCGGGGACGCAGCGGCGTTAGGCGAGGCGTTGAGAGCCTCCCGAGACCGCGAAAAGCGCGAGAGGTTGCTCGGTGTCATGGTCGGTGACCTTGCCGACCCCGGGGTGGCAACAGCCGCTGCCGAGATGGCTGGCGAGCTGTGGCACTGGGCCAGAACGGAGCAGCCCGGGGCTATCCTGGGGAGCGATGCGTCGGCGCATGTTGAAGGGCAAGATCCACCGGGCGACAGTCACTGAAGTCAACATTGACTACGTCGGGTCGATCACCCTTGACCCCGAG
>JBMFUG010000068.1:0-14639 GCA_049966695.1 Acidimicrobiales bacterium
CATCTTGTTGCAGATTCTCGATGATGGACGCCTAACCGATAGCAAGGGGCGGGTGGTCGACTTCAAGAACACCGTCATAATCATGACCTCCAACTTGGGCACCGCTGACCTGCGCAAGGCCCAGGTCGGGTTCGCGAAATCTGACTCGGCGGTCACCTACGAAAGGATGAAGGCTAAGGTCCACGAAGCGCTCAAGCAGCACTTCCGGCCGGAGTTCTTGAACCGCATAGACGACGTGATCGTGTTCCACGAGCTGTCCAAGGAAGAGGTCACAGAGATCATCGACTTGCTAATGGCGCGCGTGCGTGCCCAGCTCGAAGCGCAGGGTATAGGGATCGAGCTGACCAGGGCGGCCAAGTACCTTATCGTGGAAAAGGGCTACGACTCTACGATGGGCGCGCGTCCCCTGCGTCGCGCCTTGCAGCGCTACGTGGAGGATCCGCTCAGCGAGAAGATCCTGTGGAAGGAGTTCCGTGCTGGTGACACCGTGATCGTCGACGCCGACAACGGCGAGATCACCTTCCGCGCCATGGAGCACGTAGAGCCGCCTCCTGTTGAGCTAGCGGGGGCCGGGAGCAGCGATTAGCGATTAGCCGGTAGCCAACGCTGCCACGCTGCCGTGGCCCGTTTTCGGTCACTGCCTCGTCGTAGCCTCAAAAGCCGATGAGCAGGCACCGTTCGCTTTACCGTTGTGAAAGTTGTGGGGCTGTCCAGCCACGCTGGTCAGGCAGGTGCGGTTCGTGCGCAGAGTGGAACACTTTGGTAGAGGAGCAGGTCGTCCCGCTGCGCACGAGCTCGGGCCGCACCCCGAGCTCTTTGGCCGCCCCGGCCCGTCCTGTCCCCCTCGGCGAGGTTGGCGACGCTGGCAGTGAGCCGTTCCCGACCGGTGTAGCCGAACTGGACAGAGTGCTCGGCGGAGGCCTCTTGCCTGGCTCGGCTACGCTGATCGGCGGTGAGCCAGGCACGGGCAAGTCCACGTTGCTCCTCCAGGCTATGGGGGCCATGGCGGCCCTAGGCCGCAAGTGCTTGCTCGTTGCAGCCGAAGAGGTGGCCTCACAGGTGCGGCGTCGAGCGGTGCGCCTGGGGGCGGACGTACCCGGTGTTTTTGTCGTGGAGGCGGTTGACCTACCAGTCGTCGAGCAGGCAATGTCGGCTGTCAGCCCTCACGTCGTAGTTGTTGACTCGGTGCAAGCCGTCCGTGACCCAGGTATTGAGCCCCCGCCAGGTTCGCTGGCCCAGGTCCGAGGGTGCGCCCAGAGCCTTGTGGCCAGGGCGAAAGCTACTGGGGCAGCGCTGGTGCTGGTGGGCCACGTGACCAAGGAGGGCACGCTGGCAGGTCCTAGGGCGCTCGAGCACCTGGTGGACACCGTACTCACTTTTGAGGGTGACCGTTACTCAACGCTCAGGACGCTGCGGGCAGTGAAGCACCGCTTCGGGCCGACCGGCGAGACGGGCTTGTTCGAGATGGGTGAGAACGGCCTGACGAGCGTTGCAGACCCAAGCGCTCTGTTCCTGGAAGACAGGCTGGAGGGGGCACCTGGCTCGGCTGTGGCCGTTACCTTGGAAGGCCACCGTCCACTGCTAGTAGAAGTCCAGGCTTTGGTGGGCCGGGCCACGACGCTGCCGCGGCGTTCTGTCACTGGGTTAGACCCTGGCAGGGTCGCATTGCTGTTGGCGGTTTTGGACCGCCGGGCTGGGCTTAGAGTCAGCGATCGCGAAGTGCACGTGTCTGTAGCGGGCGGGGCGCGCGCTGGCGAGCCGGCGGCTGACCTGCCGTTGTGCTTGGCGCTAGCCTCTTCCGCCTTGGGCGCGCCGTTGCCAGCAGACATGGTGGCGATCGGTGAGGTGGGGCTGGGTGGAGAACTGCGCCAGGCGAGGGGCGTTGCAAGGCGTTTGGCTGAGGCGGCGAGGCTGGGTTTCCGCTGGGCGTTGGTCTCCGCTTCGGCGCGAAAAGGGCACGACGAGCTTGCTGGAGGCCAGGGGTTAGAGCGCGTGGGCGGCCCAGGGTTGCGAGTTGTGCACGCTGCGAGCGTGACGGAGGCCCTTGAGGCAGCCCTTGGGGAAGGCCCGCCCGCAGCACGGCTGGTTGCGTCTGCGCATGTGCTCTCACGCCATGGGTTAACATCAGCTGGTGCCAGAACGCTTGAGCGCGGCCTTGATCGAGGCCCTCACACTTGCCGCACCGGGAGGGCCGCTTCGGGAGGGGCTTGACCGGATCCTCCAGGCCAACCTGGGCGCGCTAGTAGTTGTGGGGGACGGCCCCGAGGTACTGTCGATATGCTCGGGAGGCTTCCTGCTCGACGCTGAGTACACGCCTCAGCGCCTGTCGGAGCTTGCCAAGATGGACGGGGCCATCATTTTGGCTGCCGATGCCAGCCGCATCGCCAGGGCCAACGTGCACTTGGTACCCGACCCTGTGGCCACGACCGAAACTGGCACCAGGCACCGCACTGCGGAACGTGTGGCGCGTTCTTTGGACGTGCCCGTCATCACCGTCTCAGAGGACCTTTCGGTAATCTCCGTCTACCGGGGCGCGCACAAGCGTCAGTTGGCGCCCATCACCAGGCTGCTTGGCAGGGCCAACCAGGCTTTGCAAACGCTCGAGCGCTACCGTGACCGCCTAGACATAGTGACCAATGCTTTGTCTGCCCTAGAGGTCGAGGACATGGTCACCATGAGGGACGTCGTTACGGTGCTGCAGCGCACGGAAATGGTCCGGCGGATAGCCGAGGAGGTGGACGGCTACAGCATAGAGCTAGGAGCTGACGGGCGGTTGGTGCGCCTCCAGTTGGACGAGATGCTCGCCAACGTGGACGACGAAAGGCGCCAAGTGCTGCTCGACTACCTGCCTGTCGGCTCCGAACATGGCGTGGACGATGCCCTCGAGGCCCTAGCTGATCTTTCGACGGAAAGCTTGCTTGACCTGAAAATGGTGGCTGGCGTCCTGCAAGTGGGCAACAGCGCACCCGACCTCGAGAGCTCGTTGCACCCTCATGGTTACCGGCTGTTGTCAAAGATACCCCGCTTGCCCAGCCAGGTTGCCAGGAACATAGTGTCCCGCTACGGCGGGCTGCAGGAGATCATGCGTGCGAGCGTCGATGACCTGGACAAGGTCGAGGGCATCGAGCTTACGGGTGCCCGTTTCGTGAAGGAAGGCTTAGCTCGCTTGGCAGAGACGAGCATCCTCGACCGCCTTGGGTGAAGCCGTCGTCCTAGGCCGCTGCCCCTTCAGTCCTTTGCCGGCCCCGCTGTCCCTGCCCCCGCTCCTCAGGTGTTGCGTGACCGCCTGGGCTGGTCCTGGCGGGCACGGCGCCCTGGCACAAGCTCTCAGCGCGAGCGTTGTGCGAGCCGTTCCCGGTTCAGGATCCGGTACCGCCGGTCAGACTGGTCTACCCAGCCGAGCCGTACAAAAGCAGCCAGCGCTTTGTTGACCCGTTCTCTCGATGCCCCGACCAGGCCGGCCAGCTCTTCTTGGGTGATGGGAAGGTTGAACTCGTCCGAGCTGCCGGCCAGCTCTAACAGCCGCTTGGCCGTGCGCCCGGTCACGTCGAGCAACATCGCGTCGGCGAGGGCGTCGTCCGTGGCTCGTAAGCGCCTAGCCAGCAGCTCGACGACGTCCCACAGCAGCTCTGGGCGGGCCTCCAGTTCGGACCGCACAACCTCGAAGCCGATCCTAAGCACGTCGGAGCGTTCCAAAGCTCGTGCCGACGCGGAGCGCTCGGCCTGGTCGAACAAGGGCATCTCCCCGAAAAGGTCGCCTGGCTCCATCAAAGCGACTAGGGACTCCCGCCCGTCGGGGGAACGCCGGCCGATCCCTATGCGGCCAGAGCAGAGCACGAAGAGGGCATCGGCTTCGTCACCCTGCTCGAAAAGGACCTCGTTGCGCTCCAGGTGGGCCGTCGAGGCCGCCTTGGCCACGCGGCTCAGCGCTTCCTCGTCAAACGAGGAGAACAGCTCCGACCTGGCCAGCAAGGAAACGGTCTGCACCACGCTTGACCATAGCCGTTCTGCGCCAGTGGGGAACGTGCGAGCGTGCCAAGAGCTGCACATAAGCGCGCGCTGTTTGGAACGAGGCGCTCAGAGGGCGTACCCTGGTAGTAGCTCTGGTAGTGGCTTGTTGGTAACAGTCGGGAGAAGTATGGCATTTGATGTCGGTGACAAAGTCGTTTATCCCCATCATGGGGCGGCTGTCGTGGAAAGACGCGAGATGCGTGCCGATTTCGGGGAGCAGCGGGAGTACCTGGTGCTCCGCCTTGCGTACGGTGACCTGACCCTGAAGGTGCCCGTTGAGTCAACGGCCGACGTTGGTATCCGGGAAGTCATAAACGACGAGGAGGTCGAGGAGGTCTTCGCCGTCCTGCGCAAAAAGGACGTGCGCATGCCGACCAACTGGTCCCGGCGCTACAAGAACCACGTCGAGAAGCTCAAGTCAGGTGATATCTACCAGGTGGCCGAGGTCGTGCGGAACCTCTCTAACCGTGACAAGGACAAGGGCCTTTCTGCTGGCGAGAAGAGGATGCTCAACCGGGCTAGGCAGATCTTGGTCTCAGAGCTCACCTTTGCGATCGGCGTCTCTGAGTCAGAGGCAGAGAAAAAGCTCGACGAAGCTCTCCCCTGAGCCTTTTGGGCCAAGGCCTGGCCGGTACTACGGTGGCTGACCAGCAAGGAGCGCCGGTCGCAGCCGGGCGCTGGGGCGTGTCAGTGTGGGCTGTAGTTGTCGCGGGTGGCAACGGGGCACGCTTTGGGGGCCAAAAGCAGTTTGCGGCTTTGGCAGGCCGCGAAGTGCTTGACTGGTCGCTTGAAGCTGCTAGTAGGGCCTGCGGCAGCGCTAGGGTCGTGCTTGTCGTCCCGGCGGGGTCCCTCAGCGCGTGCCGCGGTCGCGCAAGCCGAGTTGTCGCTGGCGGGGCGACCAGGGCCGGTTCGGTCCGGGCTGGCCTCGCTGCGGTACCTGCAGCAGCCGACATCGTGGTCGTGCACGACGCAGCGCGGCCGCTGTCCAGCCCCAAGATCTGGGCGGCCGTGGTAGAGGCTGTTCTGGCCGGGGCGGACGCCGCCGTACCATGCGTAGCTGTGGCTGACACGATCAAACAGCGCCAAGCCGACGGCCGGCTCCGCACCTTGCGGAGAGACGACTTGCTTGCAGTGCAAACGCCACAGGCCTTTAGGGCGAACGTGCTGCGAGCCGCTCATGCCACAAAGGCTGAAGCGACCGACGATGCTGCTCTAGTAGAGGCGCTAGGGGGCAATGTGGCCGTCGTCGCAGGGGAGCCGGGCAACTTGAAGGTGACGGCTCCATTGGACTTGGTGTGGGCTGAGGCGACGCTGGTGGCCACCGCCGCGGGTGGACAGCCGTGAACCTGCGAGTAGGGCATGGCTTCGACATCCACCCCTTTAGCGATGACCCAGCGCGCCAGCTCGTACTTGGAGGGGCCCGTCTCGAGGGGCCAGGTCTTCGGGGGCACAGCGACGCCGACGTGGTGTGCCACGCGGTCACGGACGCGCTTTTGGGCGCAGCGAACTTGGGGGACATCGGTTCGCTTTTCCCAGACACCGACCCCGCTCTCGAGGGTGCTGACAGCCTGGAGCTGCTCGGGAAAGTCGTCGCCAAGCTTGGCTTGCACTGGCAGGTGGCCAACGTTGATTGCACCGTTATCGCCGAGACTCCTCACCTGGCCGCTCATCGTGAGGAAATGCAGTCGCGGCTGGCCGCGGTAGTAGGTGCCCCGGTGTCGGTCAAGGCGAAGCGTGGAGAGGGCCTCGGGGCGTTGGGGCGTCGCGAGGGGATCGCCTGCCTCGCTGTCGCCCTGATTATGGAAAAGTGAAGGCGGGCAAAGCGGCGGCTGCTCCGTTGCGCACTGGCCTTGGCGGCGGGCAAGTCGAAGGTCACCACGCCGTCCACGAGCTCCTAATGGCTGGGCGCCGGCGAGCTCACAACTTGTGGGTAGCTGGCCCCGAGCGTCTGAACCGGCCCTTGCAGGACCTGGCGGCATTGGCGCGTGAGCGCGGTGTCGCTGTCCAAATGAAGCCCCCGGCGGTGCTCGCCCGGGCGTCGCGCACCGACGCCCCTCAAGGGGTCATCGCTTGGGCAGACGACATAGAGCCGGTGCCGCTTGGCGAACTATTAGCTCCGCGTCCTGCGGGCGGCCAGGCGTTCCTGCTCGTCCTCGACGGTGTGACTGACCCTGGCAACTTCGGGTCGCTGTTGCGTAGTGCTGCCTGTGCGGGCGCGACTGGCGCCGTTGTCGGCCGGCACCGCTCGGCCCCGTTGACCCCTGGTGCCGTAAAGGCTGCGGCAGGGGCTGTGGAGCACCTAGCTTTTGCACAAGTGGCAGGCGTCCCCGCTGCCCTTTTGGAGATGTCGCGGGCGGGCTTGTGGGTGGTCGGCCTCGACCCGCGGGGGGAGCAAGATATTTGGTCCGTTGCCGTACTTGCTCGCCCGCTGGCGTTGGTGCTCGGGTCGGAGGGTGGGGGGCTTTCAAGGCTGACGCGCGAGCGTTGTGACGTGTTGGCGCGCATACCCCAGGTAGGGCCTCTTGAGTCGCTCAACGTAG
Organism: Acidimicrobiales bacterium; assembly: GCA_049966695.1. Lineage (GTDB taxonomy): Bacteria > Actinomycetota > Acidimicrobiia > Acidimicrobiales > Palsa-688 > JAKAWM01. Next base: position 6,552 of record JBMFUG010000068.1, read on the forward strand.
CAGCAGCGGGCGCGGTGGCCTGTTTCGAAGTGGCCCGTTGGCGTTCACGTGGCGACCGAGCAGACGACGGCGCCCCTGGTCGGCACATGCCGGAGAGGGCGTTTTATAAGGCAAGCCCGCAACCCAAGCGTCGGCAGCCCTTGTAAGCTGTCCGATTATGGGTGCCCGCAGTCAGACCGTAAGGGGTGACAGCCAAGCTGGTGATGGCACTACAAAAGCGCGGAGCGCCTGTCGTGGGGCTGAGCGTGCGGTGCAGGCTGGGGACGTCTGGCCGGGCCTGACCTTCGAAGACCTCTTCGAGGCGGCACCGGAAGGGATGGTGCTGGTGAACGGCTCGGGTTGCATCGTGCTTGTAAATTCTGAGACGGAACGGCTGTTCGGCTACGAACGAGAAGAGCTGTTGGGCCAGCCGGTCGAGGTCCTGGTGCCGGCTCGGTTCCGCGAGCGGCACGCGCGCCAGCGCTCGGCCCATTTCCTGGGCCCGCACCCTCGGCTATCGGCTGCGGGCCTTGAGCTTGTAGGCCTGCACAAGGACGGCAGCGAGTTCCCAGTCGAAGTCTTGTTGAGGCCCCTTAGGCCCGGGGGCCACGAACAGCTGACGCTCAGCACCGTTCGCGATATTTCTGAGCGCGAACAGTTGCAACGGGAGCTGGTTTACTTATCGGCAATAGTGAAGTCCTCAGAGGACGCGATAGTCGGCAGGGCGAGGGACGGCACCATTGTCAGCTGGAACACGGCCGCCGAACGCCTTTACGGCTTTTCGGAGGAGGAAATGCTGGGCCAGCAGGCCTGGTTGGCACCGCCGAGCCGTGAGGAAGAACTGGCGAGGACCGTTGAGCGCGCGATGGCCGGTGAGCGCGGCATCAACTGTGAAACTGTCCAGGTCAGGAAGGACGGCACGGGGGTAAATGTCTCACTGACTGTTTCGGCAGTCAGGGACAGGCACGGCCAACTGGCAGGCACCGCGATGATCGCCCGGGACATAAGTGCCATGGTCAGTTACCGGGAGCAGCTGCAGTACCTTGCCGACCACGATGCCCTGACCGAAGTGCTGAACCGCCGGGGGTTTCAACGCGCGCTTTCTGAGCAAGTCGAGCGGGCCAAGCGCTACGGTGAGCGTGCAGCGCTCCTGGTGCTTGATATCGATAGCTTCAAGCTTCTCAACGATACTTACGGGCACCGAGCTGGTGACAACGCCCTCAGGGAGGTGGCCCGCACCTTGTGCAAAAGGCTCCGAAAGACAGACGTGGTCGCTCGCTTGGGCGGTGACGAGTTCGCAGTGCTACTGCCCTACGCTGGGGAACAGGAAGCGCAAGCAGTGGTGGAGGACCTGCGTTCAGCGCTTTGTGGCCTCGTGCTTGACTTCGAGGGACGGGCTAGGGCAAGTGTGAGGGTGAGCGTGGGCGCCGCCGTGCTGGGCCGGTCGACCCAAAGCGACGAAGACGTGCTTGCTGCCGCAGACCGTGCCATGTACCGTGCGAAGTTGCTCGCAAGAAAAGCCGGAGCCTTGGCGGCCGAGGCATTGGAAATGGTGCCGTCAGCACAACGCGCCCCGACGTAAGCAACCGTCAGCTCGTGGTTTACGACCTTAGCTGTGGCTAGGTTTGCATAGGGCCGCCTCGGCCTTTTCCGGCCGGATACTACGATCGGGCCAGGCAGGGCTGGCCTGCCTGTGGTGCCACCTAGGGAGGCTTGCGGGATGTTCGCAGGTTTTAAAAAGTTCCTGGCCCGAGGCGATATTGTCGTTATGGCTGTGGGCTTGTCCGCAGCTTTGGCGGTCAGCACGCTCGTGAAAGCCTTTACTGACAATGTCATTACGCCCCTTGTTACCCGGGCCCAGGGCGACCACCCGCTAGGGCTCGGGGTGCAGCTGGGCAGCTCGGGCAACCAAAGCACTTACGTAAACTTTGGCGGGTTCGTCTCAGCAGCCGTTTATTTCGTGGTCTTTATGGCTGTAATATATTTCCTGGTGGTCGTCCCGTACCGCACTTCGCAGGCGCGTGCCGGCAAAGCGGTCTTTGGCGAAGCAGCGCCGACCAAGGTTTGCCCCTATTGCCTGTCGGACGACATCCCTGTGGCCGCGCGAAAGTGCAAGTACTGTGCCAGCGACCTTGACGTAGCCGCTTAGGGCTGCCAGCTTTGAGCTTGGCTGGCTTTGGTGGACAAGTCCCGTGTGAAGTGGTACACATGTGCCTGCTCGGGTTGGAGGTCGGGCACGGCAACCCCGGCGCCCATCAGCACTGACCCGGCTACCGTCACAGTGGGGATGACCTCGTCGTCCGCTAGCGCCAAGCGTTCCACGCGGTAGCGGGCGTTGGGGTCAAGGCCTTGTGGGCACAGCGGAGCCGTCCCGTACTGCGGGCTCGTGCGGTCACGGACTAGCAAAAAGAGCGCCTCGCTGCGGTCGTTAGCCACCACGCCGAAGCATGTGGTAGCGGGGTCAGCGGGGCGCTCCAGGCGCACCAGCTCGCCTGAACTGAGCAGTTCGCGCAACGATTTGGCCAGCTTGACCCAGGCTGCGAGCTGCTCTCTTTCGGCAGCGGTGGCCTGGGCCAGGTCCCACTCCAGGCCGACATGGCCGAAAAGGGCAACGGCCAGGCGCAGTGAAAGGTTGTGGCGACGTCCCGTCACGTGAGAACGTTCCGAGGCCACATGTGCGCCGATCAGCTCCAAGGGCACAAGGGTGGACCAACCGGGCACGATGTGCACGCGTTCAATTGGGTCGATGCAGTCGCTCGCCCATATGCGGTCTGTACGTCCCAGTACCCCGAGGTCCACGCGTGAGCCCCCCGACGAGCAGGACTCGATCTCGAGCCCCGGGTGGCGGCTGCGCAGCTCGTCCATTAGGCGATAAGCGGCCAAGGTCTGGTCGCGGACGGCTGGCCGGCCTGCTTTGGGACCGGAGCGGTGCACTGGGTCGGCAAGGTCGCGGTTGTGGTCCCATTTCAGGTAGGAAAGCTTGTACTCGCTTACCAACGAGCTAATGCGGCTCAATAGGTACTCGAAGGCCTCCGGGTTAGCGACGTCCAGGACTTGTTGGTGACGTTGCTCGGGGGGCATGCGACCGGGGCTACCCATAACCCAGTCAGGATGAGCCCGAGCCAGTTCCGAGCTAAGGCTGACCATTTCGGGCTCGACCCATAGACCTAGCTCCATGCCGCGGGCTCTTACGTAGTCGCCGATCGGGCCTAGGCCGTCGGGCCAGACCTCTTTGGACGCGTACCAGTCACCGAGACCTTTCGTGTCGTCCCGGCGTGAGCCAAACCAACCGTCGTCGATCACGAAGCGCTCCACCCCTATTTCGGCAGCGATGTCCGCCAGTTGGGCGAGGCGCTCATAAGAATGGCTGAAGTAAACTGCCTCCCACGTGTTGAGGGTCACCGGTCGGTGCCGTCGGGGATGGCTTGGGCGCCGGCGGACCATGGTGTGCAACCGGGCAGAAGCTCCGTCTAGCCCGCGGTCGGAGTAAACCGCGTAGCACCAAGGAGTGGTCAAGGACTCGCCAGGCCCAAGTACTACTTCGCCCGGGCTTAGGATTTCCCCCGCTCCCAGCATGACTGTACCGGTGTTCAGGCGTTGGGCCAGGTAACGTTGGTCCCCGGACCATCCGAGGTGGACGCCCCAGAGCGTCCCCGACCGAAAGCCGAAACCTTCGCTACCGACTGCAAGCAACAAGGGTGTATCTGGGCCCGTGCGGCCGCGCCTTTGTTCTCGCAGCCAGGTGCCCTGGCCCAGCTTGGTGCGCTGGAGCTGGGCTTCGTTGGCCCAGCGGCCTGCGTGGTCTAAAACGTCGCTCACCTGGCCAGGCACAGGGAAAAGACAAACGAGGTCGTCGACGGTGTAGGGCTCATCTGCCGCGCAAGCGGTGCTCGTCAGCGTTTGACGGTGCTGCAAGACACCCTCGGGGGAAAGCCTTAGCTCCCCCTCCAAGCGCAACTGCGCCAGTTGGTCTGTGCCAGAATAGGTGAGCACCTGGTGGCCGTCGGGCTGGGTTTCGCTGGCAGGGTTTGCCGCTCCCTTGCCTGTGCGCGTTGGCGCTGAGCTGTTCGTTGTCGCGCTGTCGAGCACGAAAAGCGGCTGAGTGAAACGCCCGCTACGGTGGCCCGAAAGCCCGGGCCAACCGGGCCAGCCTTGAGCCCTGGAAGGCGACATGGTCACGGGGGCAGGGTAAAAGCCCGCGGGTGCACCAGGCTGGCCGGCTAGCGGCAAGGCGGCTAGGTCTTCGTCGCTGAGCGGGCCCAAGTCGTCACCCCAGTAGACAAGCCGGGGCAAGCCGGGGCCGTCGCATTGCACCGCCACCATCACTCCTGCCTGGCGCAGGACGAGAAAACGACCGTTCACCTTTGGGGCCTGCTTGTTCAGTTGCCCTTAGCGCCCCGGTACCGTTGAGCTCTCACTGGCTTCAGCTATGACGTCTTCGAGGATCTCGCTTAGGTTGTGCCTAGGCCGCCAACCAATGAGAGCTTCGACCTTGCTGACGTCTGGTACCCGGCGGTCCATGTCCTCGAAGCCAACCTCGTAGGCCACCTCATAGGGCAGGTGGACGATCGTCGAGCGGCTCCCAGTCTGGGCGATGACCCGGCGGGCCAGCTCCTCGATCGAGATCTCTTCAGAGCTGCCAACGTTGAAGACGTCCCCTACCGCCTTTGGCTCGTCCAGTAGGCGTACAAGGGCGTCAACAACATCGCCAACGTGGCAAAAACACCGGGTTTGAGTGCCGTCGCCGTAAACGGTCAGCGGTTCTCCTGCCAAAGCCTGGCGCACAAAGCGCGGTATGACCATGCCGTACGCGGGGCTTTGGCGAGGGCCCACTGTGTTGAACAGCCTCACGACTATGGTCGGCAGGCTGCGCTCGCGGTGGTAAGCGTAAGCCAGTATCTCGTCCACCGCTTTGGAAGTGGAATAGGCCCAGCGGGACACGGCGGGTGACCCAAGCACCCGGTCTGACTGTTCGCTCAGGGGGCCGGCACCGTTTTTCCCATAGATCTCGGACGAACTGGCAACCATCACCTGGCAACGGTAACGGTGCGCCGCCTCGAGGACGGTGATGGCACCTTTGATGTTGGTGGTAAGCGAGTAGAGCGGCTGCTCCACGATCAGCTTGACCCCTACGGCCGCTGCCAGGTGCACCACGACGTCGCAGCCCCGGACAGCCTGGTCGACTGCCAGGTCGTCGAGCACCGAGCCGTGCACAAAGCGAAACCTGGGATGGCTTTTTACGGCTTCCAGGTTGGCCTTACGGCCGGTGGACAGGTTGTCAAGAGCTACCACTTCGTGGCCTCGGGCAAGTAGGGCCTCGACGAGGTGGGAGCCTATGAACCCCGCTCCACCAGTTACCAAGTAGCGGGTCACGAAAACCAAGGCTAGGCGAGGCCTACAGGTGTGGCAAGAAGGCTTGTAGCGGTGCGCCGCAGCCGTGGCACGGGCTGGCCCCGTGCCAGTCGGAGCCGCGCGCCGCGCCGCTAGCTGTCAGGGGTGGGGCCGGAGGAGGTGGCGTGCTGTCCCAGCAACGCGCGGAGCGATGCGGCGTCCCGGGCAAACGCTGTTGCGAGGCTGGCTGCGCTGCCAGCTGGAAGGTCTCGGGAGATAGCGGCACCCCGTTGCAGCATGTCGGCAGTTGCGTCAAGTAGCCGGGCCCCGCGCGCCAGCGCGGCCTGGGGGAGCAGGACAGCGTCGGCAGGTGGACCGGGCAAGTCGTAGAGGATTTGGCCGACCAATGAGAGGACCTGCAGCGCCCCGTGCGCACCGACCACGTCTGCGTTTTCCACTCTCACGTGCGCGGCTTCAGCGAGAGCGGTCACCGACCGGGCGAGGGTCTTGAAGGGGACGGGTACGTTACGGGGCTGAGCGAGCAAGTCAGCTCCAGGCTGTTCGGCTGCGAGCTCGAGGGCGATGTGGCGGGCAAGCTCTCGGAGGTTCGCGTCGTCTACGTAGCGTTGGACCGACCGTTCGGTTATCCCAAGACCGGTGGCTAACGTGGACAGGTGCCGGCTGAGCATTGCGGTCACGTGGTGGCGGGCAGCGACAAGGCCGAAGTCGGATAGCTCTTTGAGCACCACCTCGGCAGCGTGCTCAAGCCAGTCGCGGGGTTGCCCTTGGAGCCTGGCGAAAATGTCGTCCCACTTGCGTTGAGCCTTTTTCGTAACGGCTTGGTTTGCCTCGAACGCGACGTAGCCCTCCAGCTCATCGAAGTCCGCTTCGACGCCCGACAGCTCGACGCCGTCCGGGACCGGCCGGCCCCTGTACAGCAAACGCTGGCACCCAGGGTCGGGCTTGAGCCCGTCCAGCAAGAGCCAATAGCTCGCTGCTGGCAGGAACACCGTTCTGTGAAGTGCCTCAGGGCCCTGCACTGGTACCGATGTCGGCGGGGTCGAGAGGTCGTACTCCGATCCCTGCCAGCCGTCGATCCTGCCAGCCTCTCCGCAGGAGGGGCAATGCCAGTTGACGTAGGAGGGCACGTCTTGGCGTTCGACGACGAGCCGGCCTGGGCAGGCCGCTCGTCCTGGGCGTCGGTGACATGGGAGGGCCGTTGCCCGTGGCCCACGCTCGGGGGATGCCGTGGCGGCGAGCACTATGCGGCGCAGATAGCGGGCGAACTTGAGCGCAGGTCCGGGCACGTCCGGGTCGAAGTCGATGCCCTCGTAGCGGCGTAGGTCGGTGACGTAGAACATCTTCGGCGCTCGTGGCTCTCAACGGGCCGGTGTCGCCGGCCGTTCTGCTTGCGTTCCCGGGCAAGGAGGCACGACTTGCGCTGTCTCGGCTGAACGACAAGGATCTATGGCGAAGGCCTTGTCGCGCCTCAGCGTGGCGTGCCGGTAGCGCGTTGGCATGGCCGGTGTGGGACTACCTGCACGGGGCATCAACTCGGCGATCGTAGCCCCAGACGTGGCGGCTCGGCTGAGACCCGGACGCCTGAGGTCGCGCCATAGCCCAGCGGTCCTTTTGGCACCGAACTGCCACGCCGGTCACAGGGCTTTGTCTTCGGCCTCGCTGAGCTCTAGCGCCGCCGGCTCGTTCACGAGCCCGCGGAGGCGACGGTCCGCAGCTATGAGGGGACGGAGCCGTTCACGGCCTGGCCGGCATACCAGTCCCGCAGGTCCTGGTCGTCCAGGCTGTAGGATCGCCGTGAAGTGCCCCCACGGCAATTGTGCAACAGGCTGTTGCACTGTCTTGGTAGGCTCCGAGGGCAATTGCGCAGCAGCTTGCTGCGCAATTTCGGGCCAGGCTCCTGCGAAGGTCTGCATGTAGGCTAGGTTTCGGTCTGACAGGCCTTTCATCTGCGGGAACTCCGCTTTGACGTCCGCCGACAGACGGTCAATGACCCTGCTGCCCCACCCGCTCCTCTTGGCGCTCCAGGGTCAGCCCTCCCAGGCGCCAGCTTGGCCAGCGCTTCGACCTCGGTCACGGTCGGGGCCTTTTGCTCTTGGAACGGTTCTTTGGAGGCACCCTTGACCTCGACCGGGCTGCGGGCGATGCAGCCGTCGTGTACAGCGGCCCGCATGACGCTGGCCATCAGGCGGTAGGCCTTCGGGGCGGTACCGGGGAGCTTCATGACGAGGGACCTGTGCCATGCGACCACTTGGCTGTTGGAAATGGCCGACAACTGGCGTGGGCCGAAGGTCGGGCTTATGTGGGAAACCAGTGGCGGTACAGCTCCGTCGTGCGCGGCCTCGGGTGGCCCTGGTCCGCGAGCCACTGGTTGGCGAACTCGCCGAAGGTGACCTTGCCGGCCGCTGGGGCGGTCCGCACGCCCCTGAGGACGCCCGTCTTCTTGGTGGGCAAGAACGCCAGGGCGTCGGTCTTGGCGAGGTACGTCTCAAGAGCGAGGTGGCAGTCGCCCTGGTGCCAGTAACCGGCTTGCCAGCGCCCGGACGGGAGCTTGCGGGCGTTGCCGAAGTGGCGTCTCCGAGGTACCGCGAGGGCTTAGACGTTCGCGCACGCAGCGCGCACGAGGAGCGAGCCGTTCGGAGAAAGGAACAACTGCACCGCCATCTACCTCGGACAACCTGGTGGGTTAGCGACAAAACTAACCTGAGCAGGCCGTTGTTTCTGGCGTGCAGAGGCGGCCCCCAGCTTTAGGCAGCCAGT
>JBMFUG010000069.1:0-14574 GCA_049966695.1 Acidimicrobiales bacterium
GCGACAATGGCGCACGTGCCTCACGCCGCACGAGTTTTGTCGCCATGAGCTGGTTAGTTTTGTCGCTAACCCCTGGTGTCGGAGGGGGGACTTGAACCCCCACGGGCTTGCGCCCACTAGCACCTCAAGCTAGCGCGTATACCTATTCCGCCACTCCGACGTGGCACCGGTCGCCCGGTCCCCAGTTAGCATAGTTCCTGCCTGGAGATGTGTCCTATCTCGATATGTGCCCTTGCCGTGCCTGCCAAAGCACAGCACCTGGGCACCTTGGCGCCGGCCACGGGTGCGGCTCAGGTAGGCACGCCAATTGCGGCTCAGTGCCCTGCGCCCGTGGCTCAGCGGCGACCCAGCGCCGGCAAGTACCTGGCTCACGAGTCGGGCGGGCCAAGGGCACCCTTAGCACTTTGGCACGTGGGCTCGGTGGGGGTCGAACCCACGACCAAGGGATTATGAGTCCCCTGCTCTGACCACTGAGCTACGAGCCCGTATACGTCTTGAACTGCGTTTTTGCCTTTGCCGGCTCTCAGCGTAGCAATTTGTCGCAACACCTCCGCAACAACGCGGTGACCGAACGAACAGCCTGGTCGTGAAAGCAAACATGATCGAAGGGCCCCTAGGCTTCGAGGCGCCTCAGGCTTGGAGTCACCAGGTCTTCTCTATAGCCACGTACTTCACGTTCAGGTACTCGTCGATGCCAACGGGCCCCCCTTCCCGGCCGACACCAGATGCCTTTATGCCCCCGAAAGGCGCCGACGGGTCGGAGACGATGCCACGATTGAGGCCGACCATCCCGACCTCAAGCGCCTCGGAGAGCCAAAGCGCCCGGCCCAGGTCCCGCGTGTACGCGTAGGAGACCAACCCGTGCTCTGTGCCGTTTGCCAACTCGAGCGCCTCAGCGTCGCTCTCAAAGCTGAAGATCGGAGCGACCGGCCCAAAGATCTCCGTCTGGCACAGGGCTGCATCGCTCGGCACGTCCACAAGGACACTAGGCGCGTAGAAATACCCGGCCCGGTCAAGTACTGAGCCCCCGCAGAGGGCTTTGGCCCCGCGCCCCACTGCTTGGTCCACCAGGCCGGCTACTTTGCGGCGCTGGGCACCGTCTATGAGCGGGCCGACACGCACGCCGGCCTCTGTACCTCGCCCGACTGGGAGAGCCTGCACGGCTGCAGCAAAACGTGAAGCGAACTCATCGTAGACCGACGAGTGGACATAAAAACGGTTGGCTGCCGTGCACGCTTCTCCACCGTTGCGCATCTTCGCGACCAGCGCACCTTCAACTGCCGCCTCTAGGTCGGCATCCGCGAACACCAAAAAAGCAGCGTTGCCGCCGAGCTCGAGCGACACCCTGAGACCAAGCTGAGCAGCCTCAGCCATAAGGTGGCGGCCCACTTCGGTACTACCCGTGAACGAGAGCTTGCGAAGGCGCCGGTCGGCAAGCAGTGGCTTTGTGGCCTCCCCTGCCGCAGACGTGGTAACGACGTTCAGGACACCAGGAGGAAGGCCGGCTTCAGCGAGTATTTGCGCTATAGCCAGTGCTGACAGCGGTGCCTGCTGCGCCGGCTTCAGTACCATAGTGCACCCGGCGGCCACTGCGGGGCCGACCTTGCGGGCAGCCATGGCAGCCGGGAAGTTCCAGGGGGTTACCAACAGGCATGGGCCAACCGGCTGGCGCAGGACAAGCGCACGGTTGGCGCCACTTGGGGCGACCTTGTAGCCACCATCTACGCGAACAGCCTCTTCGGAAAACCAACGGAAAAAGTCTGCTGCATAAGCGACCTCGCCCTTTGACTCCGCTAAGGGCTTGCCCATCTCTAGCGTCATCAGCAGGGCTAGGTCGTCCGCCCTCTCCATCATGAGATCGAAAGCCCGGCGCAGGATCTCGCCACGCGCTCGAGGCGGGGTTGCCGCCCAAGACTGTTGAGCGGCTACTGCAGCGTCGAGCGCGGCCAGCGAATCGGCTGAGCTGGCATCAGCCACTTCGGCTATCACCTGCCCAGTCGCTGGGTCCTCAACAGCAAGGCGTCGCCCAGAGCGGGCTGGCAACCATTGACCGCCAACGAACAGGTCCTTGGCTACGCCGCTGAGCACCCTGTCCTCGTCAGCTGGACCGCTCGGACAAAAAGTGCTGGACTGGCCTGTTGCCAGACGCCCAGTGTCGCTAGAGCTCACTGAGAGTACCCCTCCACGACCTGGGCTGGCCTTTCCACTGCCCGGTTCGGGTCCTCACCTACGCGACGGCGTGCCCGACGCTGGCGCAACAGGTCCCAGCTGCGGTCGATCTCCACCTGGACCTCATTGAGCCGCCTTCGTTGCTGCTCAGTGAGCCCCGCGCCGCCCTGGTGGCGCTCAAGCCGGTGCGCTTCAGCTACCAGTGCCTCTATGCGCCTCACGATGTCGGCATCCGCCACATCGGACCGCTCCCTCCGCGCCTCAGAAAACCTGCTCACGAGCGTACACTACCGCTCCTCTCGCTTTTCCGACTTGCGCAACAGAGGCTTAGGTCGGCCTACCACAGGGGATAAGGTAGCTGCGGCTAATGTGGCATAGGGCACATGCCTGCCAGAAGACGGAACAAAGCGACTAGCTGGGACGTTACCTATATTGCAATGAACGAACAGACTCGCCGCAACGCAACAAGAGGGACGATGGGAGTGGGGCCCGACCTGCTCGGCCTTTACCTGGACGAGGCTGGCAGCTTCCCACTGCTTACTAAGGCCGACGAGATGCGCCTCGGGCAGGCGATCCAAGCCGCCCAAACCGCCAGCGAAGAGCTAGCCGCCGGTGGCGAGGAGCTGACGCCACAACGTAAGCGAGAGCTCCGCAAGATCATTGCAGCCGGTGAGAGGGCAACACAGCACTTCATCAACTCGAACCTCCGGCTAGTCGTTTCTGTGGCTCGCAAGTACCAGTGGTCGGGCCTGCCGCTGTCGGACCTGATCCAAGAGGGTAACCTGGGCTTGATCCACGCCGTCGAGAAGTTCGACTGGCGCAAGGGCTTCAAGTTTTCCACCTACGCTACTTGGTGGATCCGCCAATCGATCGGGCGTGCTATCGAGAACACTGCCCACACAGTGCGCATACCTGCTCACGTAGGTGACGAGATCCGCCGTGCTAGGCGCGTCCAAAGTGAGCTCGAAGCCAAGTACGGCCGGCCTCCCACGCTGGCTGAACTGGCCGAGGCGCTTGAGACCGACGAGAGCGCTTTGGCTGAACTGCTCCACTACGACAGCGACCCAGTCAGCTTGGACGCCGCTGTCGGCGAAGACGGGGACACCAGCCTGGGCGACCTGGTCGTCAACCGCTCGGCCGAGTCCCCGTTCGAGGTCGTCGCGCAGGGGATGCTTGGCGACCACATAAACCAGTTCTTAGGCCGCTTGTCTGAAGACGAGCGCCGAGTGCTCTCGCTTCGTTACGGGCTAGACCGGGGAGAGCCGCGCACCCAGGGCGAGGTGGGCGAACTGCTCGACTTGACAGCAGAGCGCGTACGCCGTATCGAACGTGACGCTCTCATTAAGCTGCGGCGTTCGTTGGCCGGCAGCGACGCACGAGACCTGCTTGCCGCAAGCTGATATGAGGGAAAGGGCAGCGTTAGTCTGTAGCGAGTGAGTTCTGTTCGCGTCCGCATGGCCCCGTCACCGACGGGCTATTTCCATGTGGGCAGCGCTCGGACGGCTCTTTTCAACTGGCTCTTCGCGCGCCAGCAGGGTGGTAGCTTCATCTTGCGGATCGAGGACACCGACCTGGCTCGCAACCAGGCCGACGCGACTGTCGGCATCGAACGGGCCATGCGCTGGCTTGGGCTCGATTGGGACGAAGGCCCGTACTTCCAGTCTGAGCGGAGCAAGCTCTATGACGCTGCCATAGAGAGATTGCTGGACAAGGGCCTGCTTTATGCGTGCGACTGCACAGGAGCGGACGTCGCCGAACGCAACAAAGCCGCAGGCCGCCCTCCCGGTTACGACGGTTACTGCCGCGAACGTGGCCTGGAGCCTTCCCCCGGTCGCCTGCTGCGGTTTAAGACGCCCCGCTCCGGCAGCACTTCCTGGGTAGACGTGGTACGCGGCGAAGTCACCTACGAGAACGCTTCGATCGAGGACTTCGCCGTGCGCAAGTCCAACGGCCAACCGCTGTTCATCTTGGCCAACGTCGTGGACGACGCGGACATGGCTATCACTCACGTCATCAGGGGCGAGGACCACGTGCCCAATACCCCCAAGCACATACTGCTCTGGGAGGCGCTGGGGCTCGGGGCCCCGCCAGTTTTTGCCCATTTGCCCCTGCTCGTGAACGCTGCCCGCAAGAAGCTCTCGAAGAGACGTGACAAAGTGGCGCTCGAGGACTATCGCGACGAAGGCTACCTACCCGAGGCGATGTTCAACTACCTGGCCCTGCTCGGCTGGTCACCCGCTGGCGACCGGGAGATCCTTGCCCGGGAGGAGCTAGTGGCTGAGTTCCGCCTAGAGGAAGTCAAGTCGTCACCGGCGTTTTTCGACCAGCAGAAATTGGCGTCCATCAATGCGGAGTACCTCCGCTCTCTTCCAACTTCTGAGTTTGTCGCCCGCTGCAATGACTGGCTTGGCTCCCGATGGGTGCCGATCGCCCCGCTTGTCCAAGAACGAGCACGTACGCTCGGCGAAGTCTTCTCTATGGTGGACTTCCTCTTCTTGCCAGAGGTGAGGACAGACGCGACCGAGTGGGCAAAGGTCCGCCGCCAGCACCCGGCGTTCGTGGCATTGCTCGAAGCTGCGGCAGCTCGCTATGAGCAGTGCGAGTGGGCAGTTGTACCGATCCGGGAAGCTACTCAGGCCGCTGGCGCGGCCGTAGGGGTAGGCGCGCTAGCCAAGGCGCAGGCCCCGATCAGGCTGGCCGTCACCGGTCGTAGCGTCGGCCCACCTTTGTTCGAGTCGCTCCAGCTGCTCGGGCGCCAACGAACGTTGGCCCGCCTGGCTGCCGCCCGGGAACGCGCCCTCAAAGAGGACGGCGCGGCCACGCCCCTTTGAGGAGCGTCGTCTCTGGGTGTCGCTGCCGCCTCTCCCCCGTCTGCAGCGCAGCTCGCTAGCGTACCCACAACGGCAAGCACTTGGGCGTGCTGCGGCGCTGCCGCGTTGTACGCTAGGCTGCCAACTTGCCCGTTCGGGGGTGGTGTAATCGGCAACACTACAGGTTCTGGCCCTGTCATTGGGGGTTCGAGTCCTCCCCCCCGAGCCACTTTTTGCAGCTCATGGGCCTCAGCTCATGGGTGCTGTAGCCGTCTCTCAGCCGGCCACAGCTGACGCGGCCCACAAGTCGCACAGCTCACAAGCGCCAGAAGGGCTTCACGCAAAGCGCCAGGCTCTGCAGTAGCGCCGGGCGAGGTCCGTTGCTCAAAGCGTGGGCGAGCCGAAAACATGCCCCGTTAGTACAGCGGCGCACGGGGCCCAAAAGCCTCTTGGGCCCTAAGCGTCCGGCAAAGTGCCTCGTGCTGCCTTGTCCGCCTCCAGGCTCGGCTTGCCACGAAGGACCCACGCGAACGCCACCGCTACCGCCCCACCAGCAATGGGACCTATGACGTAAGCCCACCAGTCTGTCCAGTGGCCACCGACCACCACAGGCCCAAGCGAACGCGCAGGGTTCATTGAGGCACCAGTGACAGGTGCGGCCCACAAACCCGCCAATGCGATGTAGCCCGCTACGGCAAGAGCGGCGTTGGCACCAATGTTGCGAGCGCCGGAGGCGGTACCGAGGATGACGCTCACAAGACCAGCAGTAAGGACCAGCTCCATCAAAGTGGCTTGCCACCAGGTGACACCACTTCCGGGCAAAGTGGAGCCCAGGTTGCCCACGTTACCGAACATCGCACGCAGGAAGCTCGCCGCAAGCAGGCTCCCGGCAAGTTGAGCGACCACATAAGCAGGGACCCGCTTCCACGGGAAGTTGCCTCTAAGAGCGAAGGAGACGCTAACGGCAGGGTTCAGATGTGCCCCGCTGACGGTACCCATGAAATAGATGACAGCCATGACCATGAGAGCGGGCGCTACCACCTGAGCGTCGAGGGGGACCTGGCCGTGGCTCCACGCGTTCACCACGGGCGCCCCTGCGGCCACTAGGACCAGGAGGAACGTGCCGAGCAGCTCCGAGAACAGACGGCGCCATTCGTAAGTGAGGTCCTCAAAGTTGTGGGTCCAAGGCGTTTGCAAGCAGGCCGGTTCTCGGAGGTGAAGCGGTACCGGCTGGTAACTGTTCGGCAATGTTTGCATGGTGCCAGCTCCAAGCTTTCAGTGAAGCACGCTGCGTGCTAACACTTGGTGTGACCACCGACATTAGCGAGGCGACATGACGAGCGAGCACGAGCACTGGAAGGACGAGCCCGAGGAGCAAGACTTCCCCGCTGCGGAGTCCTATCTATCGCTCCTCGTCGGGCCGGCTGGAGCTGCAAGACTGGCGGGAGCTCTTGCCAAGGAACAGCAGTTGCACCGCTACGCAGCCAAAGACCTGCTCAGGGCTTCCGGCCTCCCACTGCTGCCGAGCGACGACCCAGAAGTGCGCAACGACCTCGACAAAATAAAGCGCGGCAAGAAGCTCTCCCCTGTGCTTCTCGTCTACGGCGAGCCGCTTTGGGTCGCGGACGGTTACCACCGCATATGCGCCAGCTATCACATTGACGAAAAGACCTTGGTGCCGTGCCGGCTGGTACCGCGTTCGCCCTGAAACGACCGGCTTTGCTCTAAACGCCTCAACCGGCCCGCTGGCGCCCTGCCTCGCCGTCTGGGCGCCGACGGCCCAGCGAAGGGCCAACGGGCACCTGCACCTGCTCCATCGTGCGGTCGCAGCTGGTCATGACTAAACGGAGCCACCTATTACCAGCTCACTGCCAAGCTGCACGTGCACTGGGCCCTTCAAGCTCCCGGCGAGCAAGCCGTTCAGGATACGAACCGCCTCAAGTGCCGTTTCCTCGACAGGGTTTCGCATCGTGGTCAGCCGAGGCTCGACCATCTCAGCCGCAGCGGAGCTGTCAAAACCCGCCACGGCGACGTCGCCCGGCACACGGCGACCGGCTTCGCGCAAAGCACCAACGGCACCGACAGCCATCAGGTCGGACGCCACAAAAAGCCCACGCAGGCCGGGGCATCTTTCCAGTAACCGGGTAGTGGCCGACCGACCGCTCAACATCGACCAGTCTCCCTGCTCCACGAGGTCGGCCCGAAAGCGCCTACCCAGCGCTCTTTTGTAGCCTGCTAGGCGGTCACGCCCTGAGCTTGTCTGCAATGGCCCGGTAACGGTCCCTATAGGCCCACTGACCTTGGAGGCCAAATAGCGCGTGATCTCTTCGCCAGCCCCCTGGTCGTCTATCCCCACCCACGACACCAGCTCTTCAAAACCCAACGGACGCCCGATCACGACCACCGGTATCCGCCTCTCGTGCAACCGCATCAGCAGCGGCTCCTCGTCACGGGTAAGGGCCAACAAGACTCCGTCCACATGGCCACCTCCCACGTAGTCGGCTAGAGACTCCTCCTCTTCTCGGTCCTGGGCCGTCGTGATCAGCAGCTGGCGACCAGCGAGCCGCAGATGACGCGAGAAGACGCGCACGAACACACCGAAGTTCGGGTCCTGGAACAAATGATCTTGGCCCTCCGAGATCACGAACGCGACAGAGCCCGTCCGGCCTCGCGCAAAGTTGCGCGCAGCCTGGTTGACCGAGTAGCCAAGAGCCCCAATAGCGGCGTTGACAGCCTCCAGGACCTGTGGGCGCACGTTGCGTCCGCCGTTGATAGAACGAGAGACTGTGCCCCTCGAAACCCCAGCAAGGCGCGCGACGTCCTCGATCGTCGGACGACGCCTGCTACTGGCTGAACTACCTGTCTTTGCCACTGCCACACATGCTAAGTGCCCTTTCGGCGCCGGTACATGACAAGTGCCGGCTGACAGCCGACAACCGACCAAAGCTATTGACACGAGCTCGAAAGGCTCCTAAAGTTGGATCCGTTGGGAGCGCTCCCAACGGACAATCCAACAAACCCGCGACCACGGCCAGCCCGCTCAGGCTCGGCCCCTTGCTGGAGCCGGGGCCCGGTGACCCGGCTCTTGAATTTGCACATTACCAGCACGTTAATTAGCCGCGGCTTACGCCGCCACCCTAACCCAACGCGTTCACGACGGCGTCCTGCAGCGCCGCCGAAAGCAAAACACAAACAAAGGGGATCAATAGATGAAACAACTTCGTGTTCCGAGCTGCACCACAGGGCACAGGCCGTCCCGGAGACGCCTCTTGGCCAGAGCTGGGGCAGCCGCGTGCGTCGCTGTAACGACCATGGCCGCTGGGTCCCTGCCTGCCATGGCGGCCAGCTCAGGCTCAGTTACCCTCACCTTCTGGTCGTGGGTGCCAGGCATCCAAGCCTCTGTCAACATGTGGAACAAATCCCACCCCAACATCCAGGTAAAGCTCGACGAGGTCACCTCTGGCAACGCCGGCACCTATGCCAAGATGTTCAGTGCCCTCCAAGCAGGTAACGCGCCCGACCTCGGGCAGATCGAGTACGCCACTCTCCCTAACTTCGAGCACGTCGGCGGGCTGGTCGACATCGCCAGGTACGGAGCCAACGCCGTTAAAAACGACTTCGTCAAGTGGACATGGGGCCAAGTGTCCCAGGGCACAGCCGTCTATGCCATACCTCAGGACACGGGGCCGATGGGCCTGTTCTACCGCGCCGACTTGTTCAAGAAGTACGGCCTAACCGTACCGAAGACATGGGCCCAGTACATGAGCGATGCGCAAAAGCTTCACAAAGCAAATCCCACGGCCTACATAGCCGCCTTCCCTGCAAACGACGGCCAGTGGTTCGCTGGGCTAGCTTGGCAGGCCGGAGCCAGGTGGTTCTCCATCTCTGGCCAGAGCTGGGTCACCTCCATAAACGACTCAGCTTCCCTACAAGTCGCCAACTTCTGGCAGCAGCTGATCAGCCAGCACCTGGTCAAGATCGAACCCGATTTTGCGCCTTCATGGTACAAGGACCTCTCCGATGGCACCGTCCTCACCTGGCCCTCAGCAGTCTGGGGAGAGAACACGATCCTTACCAACGCCTCCTCCACTAAGGGCGACTGGCGGGTCGCCCCGATGCCCAACTGGACTTCTACGCCCTCCGACGGCAACTGGGGCGGCTCCACAACCGTTGTCTTCAAGGACACCAAGTACCCGCAACAGGCAACGGACTTCGCCGAGTGGCTAAACACTAACCCTGCGAGCATCACAGGCCTCATCACCAAGGGCGGCCTCTACCCCGCTGACATCGCAGGCCAGGGCCAAAAGGTACTTGACCAAGGCGTACTCTTCTACGGTGGCCAAAACATCTGGGCCGTCTTCCGAGCCAACAGCCGCCTTGTCAACACCAACTTCCAGTGGGGGCCCATCATGAGCACGACCTTCACCGATATGCAGGACGGCTTCGGCAACCTCTCCAACGGCTCTACGACAATAAGCAAAGTCCTCGACCAGGCTCAGTCCGCCACGATCAGCGCCATGAAAAGCCAGGGCCTCTCGGTCAAAGCAGCCTAGCTCCTCCCACGGTACCAGGTGCCCGCCCCCGGTGGGCGGGCACCTGACCCCTTTCCCAGTCTTCACCTCCGGAGAACACAGCAATGGTCGACTTAGCCAGCTCCAACGACCTTAACCGCTCCAACCCGCGCACCTTGCCTCCCCCGCCACGCCGGCGCACCCACCGCCTGCCCCCGCACCTAAAGTTCCTCGCGCCCTTCGGCGTCTTCTTCGCGCTTTTTTTCCCACTGCCTATCGGCTACGCCATTTACGAAAGCTTCCTAAAATTCCACTCCTCGGGGCTTGGGCTCGGCCCCACTTCGGTGTCCACGGTCTTTGCTGGCCTTTCCAATTATGCCAGTGTCTTTTCAAACTCCTCCTTCCTGAACGGCCTCGCCCGCGTCCTGCTCTTTGGCGCAGTCCAGATCCCCGTCATGCTCGCGTTCGCGACACTCCTTGCCATGCTCCTCGACTCAGCAGTCGTCCGGTTCAAGCGCTTCTTTCGCTTAGCGTTCTTTCTCCCCTATGGCATACCTGGGGTTATAGCGGCCATCCTGTGGTCCTTCTTGTACCTGCCCGGTCTAAGCCCCATAGTCAGCGCACTACGCGGGCTCGGCTTCGGCACCGTCAGCTTCCTCGGCACGCACACACTTTTGTGGTCCATCGCCAACATAGTCACATGGGAGTGGACCGGCTACAACATGCTAATTATCTTCGCGGGTTTACAAGCTATACCGACTGATCTCTTCGAAGCCGGACGCATAGACGGCGCTTCCGAGTGGAAGGTCGCCACCCGGATTAAGCTGCCTATGATCTCTGGCGTCCTTGTGCTTACCACTATCTTCAGCATTATCGGCACCTTGCAGCTCTTCAGCGAGCCAGAAGTCCTGCGCTCCATCACAAGCAACGTCAGCACCACGTACACGCCCAACCTCATGGCATATACTCAAGCCTTCACGGCAGACAACCCATATTACGCTGCCGCTATCGCGGTCGTACTGGCCCTCGGCACTTTCGTACTCTCATTTGGCTTCCTGAAACTCGTCCAACGCAGAGGAGCGACTAGCTGATGCAAGCTCAGACAGCCTTAGCCCTCCCTCACGAGGACGTACCGGCGCGGCCCACCCCGGGCGCCCAGCACCCGCCCTTCACCAAAGGCGCCGTCCTCGCTGTAGCATTTCTCTTTGTCTGCTCGGCATATTTTTTGCTGCCGGCCTGGTGGCTACTAGTCTCGTCTACCAAAGGGCCTAGCACCCTTTACTCCTCTGAGGGCTTTTGGTTCAGCCACTTTCACCTCTTGTCTAACCTTACCGGGCTTTTTAGCTATGACGGAGGCATATACGCGCGCTGGCTCCTCAACACGGTACTTTACGCTGGTCTCGGCGCCCTATGTGCTACCCTGTTGGCCAGCGCCGCTGGCTTTGCCCTCGCCAAGTACAAGTTCCGAGGACGAGAGCTCGTGTTCTCGGCGATCCTCGGGGGCGTACTGGTCCCTGGCACTGCCCTGGCACTTCCTCTATATTTGCTGATGAGCAAAGTGCACTTGACTAATACGTACTGGTCAGTCTTCTTGCCGAGCGTGGTAAGTCCTTTTGGGGTTTACCTTGCCCGCGTCTACGCGACCTCGGCCGTTCCCGACGAACTGCTCGAGGCGGCGCGGATCGACGGAGCCAGTGAAGGTCGCATCTTCGCCAAGGTTGCCCTACGGGTCATGAGCCCCGCCTTAGTCACCATGTTCCTATTTCAGTTCGTTGCAATATGGAACAACTTTTTTCTACCCCTTGTCATGCTCTCCAGCACTAACTTGTACCCAGTTACGCTGGGCCTCTACAGCTGGAACAACGAGTACGGCCAGGCTCCTCAGCTGGTGAGCTATGTTATAATTGGTTCTTTAGTCTCGGTGATCCCGCTCGTCATCGCATTCCTGTCGTTACAGCGCTTTTGGCGTTCGGGGCTTACTGCCGGCAGCGTGAAAACGTAAGCCGATCTTGACGCACAATCCCCTTCAAGGAGGTCGAATGTTACGACGTCGGGCCCCGCTCGGCCCTTTCGCGACAGGCATACGTTATGGGGGCGATTACTACCCAGAACAGTGGCCCCGCGAGATATGGGAGGAGGACATCAAGCTCATGGGGGAGGCTGGGGTCAATATGGTCACCCTAGGCGTCTTCGCATGGTCCATGCTTGAGCCTACCGAGGGCCAGTTTTCCTTCTCCTGGCTGAAGGACGTCCTCGACCTTTTACACCAGGCGGGCATCGGCGTCGACCTCGGTACACCGACAGCTGCCCCTCCGCCGTGGTTGTCAGTCCACTACCCCGGGACCCTACCGGTCGACAGCACAGGCGCCTTGTACCATCACGGAAGCCGGCAGCACTTTTGCGTCTGCAGCCCCGACTACCGCCGTTTCGCCCGGCGCATTGTGCAGGCCCTGGCTAACGAGGTCGGCTTGCACCCGGCCATAGAGCTTTGGCACGTCCACAATGAGTACGCGTGCCACGTGCCCTACTGCTATTGCGCCAACCATGAGGTGGCCTTCCGGTCCTGGCTAGAGAGGCGTTACGGCTCGGTAGGCGCTCTCAACGAGGCCTGGGGTACTGCTTTTTGGAGCCAGCAGTACGGGAGCTTCGACGAGGTCAGCCCCCCGCGTCTCACTCCGACGATACCGAACCCTTGTCAGGAACTGGACTATAAGCGATTTTCCAACGACGCTTACCTTGAGGAGATGCTAGAGGAGATCGAGATATTACGCTCAGTTCGGCCGGATGTCCCGGTGACGACTAATTTTATGGGCTGGTTCAAGCCTCTTGACTACTTTGGCTGGTCAAGGTTACTCGACGTTATTTCGACTGATAACTACCAGGACCCC
The DNA here is from genome assembly GCA_049966695.1 of Acidimicrobiales bacterium. Classification (GTDB taxonomy): domain Bacteria; phylum Actinomycetota; class Acidimicrobiia; order Acidimicrobiales; family Palsa-688; genus JAKAWM01. The sequence continues at coordinate 12,379 of JBMFUG010000069.1, forward strand.
TCCGACGACCAAGCGCCAGTTGCCAGTGCCATGCACTACGACTTAGTCCGTTCTCTGAACAAGTCCAAGCCCTGGGTCGTCATGGAGCAGACCACAGCCCGCGTGAACTGGCGCTCCCGCAACGTGGCCAAGGCGCCGGGCGAAATGCGCGCTTATAGCTATCAGGCGGTGGCGCGTGGCGCGGTTGGCTTGTTCTTTTTCCAGTGGAGAGCTGCGCGCTCAGGTGCGGAGAAGTACCACTCGGCCATGTACGGCCATGCTGGCAAGGAGTCCCCCGCGTGGGCGGAGGTCACCCAGCTCGGTCGCGAGCTGTCCGGCTTGGCCGACCTCCAGGCAGCAGACGTGGCGGCAAACGTTGCAATATGCTTCAGCTGGCCCAGCTGGTGGTCCATGGAGGCGCCAGCGAAGCCACTGAACGAGTTGCAGCTAGTGGACCAGGTATTTTGGCTTTATCAGCCCTTCTACGCGCGGGGCCAGTCCGTTGACTTTTGTTTACCTACGGAGGTGCTGAGCAGCTACGAGGCGGTCCTGCTTCCGAGCCTTTACCTCATAACTGAGCCAGAGGCGGCAAACCTGGTTGAGTACGTGCACGCCGGCGGTGCGGCTTTTGTCACTTTTTGGTCTGGCATCGTTGACGCGTACGACCGAGTGTACCCAGGCCCTTACGGGGGGCCCCTGCGTTCGCTGTTCGGAAGTCGGGTGGTCGAAGTTACCCCGTTGCGTAGCAATGAGGTCGTCGAGCTGGAGTGGGACGATGGTGCACGTACCACAGCTACCAACTGGGTTGACATGATCGACGAGGACGACGCTGAGGTGCTGGCCCGGCTTGTTTCCGGCCCCTACGCTGGGCGGCCGGCAGTGCTCAAGGCTTCGCGAGGCAAAGGGCACTGCTATTACATAGGCACTCAACTAGACCAAGCCGGGCTACAGCGCCTTTACAGCTCCGTGCCAAGCTTTTCCACCGCTCAGAGCTTGCCGCTCGGTGTAGAGCGAGTGCTTCGCCAAGACGACCAGGAAGAATTTGAGTTCCTGATCAACCACGCTTCAGTGCAAGCTCAGCTTGGCAGCACCGTCGCCCCGGGCACGAACATGCTAAGCGGCTCCCCAGTGCAGGGCGACCTCGTCCTCGGGCCAAAGGACGTCATCATCGTACGTAGGCCGCTCAGCTGAGCGCCCCCTACGAGCGAGCCTCCCCGCCGCTCCCGCTAGGGCCAGGCACTGCTCGGTCCACCTCTACAAGATCGGCCGCGCTCAGCTCCCAGCTCGCAGCACGGGCGTTAGCACGCACCTGCTCAGGTCTGGTCGCCCCAGCGATCACTGAAGCCACCACCCGCCGGGCCAACAACCACGCGATCGCGAGCTCAAGGACACTGTGGCCCCGCTCACGGGCAAAGGCATCTAGCCTGTCCACTACCGCTATGTTGCGCTCGCTCAGCATGCGCCTGCGCCGCTCCGCTGGGTAGCCGGCAAGCCGCGTGCCAGGGGGAGGGTCTTCACCAGCTCGGTACTTCCCCGACAGGACCCCCGCGAACAGCGGGTAGAAGGGTAAAAACGCTATTCCAAGGGCTTCGCACTCTGGCAAGACCTCTGCCTCCGGCTCCCTATGAAGGAGGCTGTACTCGTCCTGGACGCTGACAAAATGGCGCAGCCCATGCGACGACGCCGTCTCGTGAGCCTCGCGTAATTGCGCAGAAGAAAAATTGGGGTCTTCCGGCATGGATGTGGGTGGTTCCGCCACTATGACCAGGGAGTTCTCTTTGGAGGGCAACGGTTTCGACGTCGGCGGGTGGGGCGGCTGATCCGTATCCGTTTCGCGAGGCAGATTTCGGCGTGATCGCGGGGCGACGGACGTCGGCCCTACGGGCCGGCTAGTCCTCCCAGAGGTGCCACGCCCTCCCGCTGGCGTCAAGGGTCGCTCCGGGGCGCCGCCACGATGGGCGCCGGCTGCGCCGTCGGCTCGCGGATGCTCTCCTCGCCCATCGGGCTCCGCTTCCTCGCTCGGCCTGCGGTCCGTCCCTTGACCCGAGCTCCGGGCGTGGCGGGCGGCAGTCATGAGAGCGATGGAGTGCCATCGCTCTCCGATCGCATCCTCGACGGTGGGGCTCGTCGCACACAGCGGCGAGCGGCAACCAGCGAGGGTGACCCGCACGGGTGGTCTCTAGGGCCGAGGTTTCGAGACCAAACGAGCCGAGGAGA
>JBMFUG010000070.1:0-14475 GCA_049966695.1 Acidimicrobiales bacterium
GGGACCAATGAGGACACCAACGGCCTCTTGCGCCAGTACTTCCCGAAGGGCACCGACCTCTCCCGTTGGGACTGCGACGACCTCGACGCGGTTGCCTTCACTCTCAATGGACGCCCACGAAAGACGCTCGGTTGGCGCACTCCCGCAGAGGCACTCGCTGCCCTTCTACAATCAGATTGAACAGCCCGTGTTGCGACGACCGGTTGAACCCAGGGGTAGCCTTCAAGCGAGACATGGGGTCTTCAGAGATCGAGCCGGGGCCGAGCCGCACGAGCGCTCTGGCGGGGCCTTGGGACCTCACGCACCTACCCGCACTGGGCGCCAATCCTCAGGTGGTCACGCCCAAAAGAAAATCCTCAGGTGGTCACGCCCAAATGTAAAGATGGTTGGAGGCCAAGTGCAAAGACCTCCTGGCGGAGAGGGTGGGATTTGAACCCACGGTGACTTGCGCCACACACGATTTCCAATCGTGCCGATTCGGCCGCTCTCGCACCCCTCCAGTGCTCTGACAGGCTAGCTTGTTAGGTGACCGTCCGGCACAGTGACAAGCTCGTTGGCAGTCTGGCACCCCGTGCGGCGGTTGGGCCCTGCGCAATGGGGCGCCGCAAACCGGGTCAGGGCCTGACGGCAGCAGCCCTCAGCGGACCGCTTCGTGTGCCGTAGGACACCTGACCGTCGCACTGGGTGCCAGAAAGCTTCGCACACTGCCGAAGAGCTAGGCCCACAGGTGGCTCACTACGGCTAGCGCGACCAGCCCTCACGGCAGCACAGCCACAGCCACGATGCCGCCTAGGCTTGTGACGTGCCCGACCTAGAGGCAGACCAAGCGACCTTGCCCGGCGAGAGCTCTACCCCCCGACCTCACGACAAGCCCTACCAGGCTCTGTACCGCCGCTACAGGCCGCAACGGTTCTCTGAGGTACAGGGCCAGGAGCACGTCACGAGGGCTCTCCTCAATTCGGTGAGGACAGGCAGGGTCGCACATGCTTATCTCTTCAGCGGCCCTCGGGGCACAGGCAAAACCTCGACCGCCCGTATCTTGGCGATGGCCCTCAACTGTGAGGCCCCCGCTGACGGGGAGCCGGACGGCACTTGCCCCTCCTGCCTGGCCATCCGCAGCGGTGCCTCGATGGACGTCTTTGAGCTGGACGCCGCGTCCAACCGCAAGCTCGACGAGATGCGGGAGCTCCTTTCACGAGTAGCCTTAGGGACCCCCGGCCGATGGAAAGTGTACATAGTCGACGAGGTGCACCAGCTAACTCCAGATGCCGCCAGCGCCCTGTTGAAAACCCTGGAAGAGCCACCGCCTCATGTGGTCTTCGTCCTGGCCACGACCGACCCACAGAAAGTCCTGCCGACCATACTCTCTCGCACCCAGCACTTTGAGTTCCGCCTGTTCTCAGCTAACGCGTTGACAGCGCTCCTGGAAGAGGTCAACGAAAAGGCCGGTCTTCACCTCCCGGCGGAGGTCGTCCAAATGGCGGCTCGCCGAGGCCGGGGCTCGGCTCGGGACGCACTTTCCGCTTTGGACCAGTTGGCCAGTGCTGGCGTTAAAGACGGCCCAGGGTACTCGGTAAGCGAACTTGTGGACGCTCTCGGCGAGCGTGACGTCGGAGCCACCCTGCAAGCTGTTGCCCGCGCCATCTCCGCCGGGACCGACCCAAGGCGCCTCGGCAATGAGCTAGTAGAGCACCTTCGTAACGCCTTCCTAGCCCTGCAAGCCCCAAACCTTGTCCAACTGCCCGGCACTGCAACCTCTGAACTGGCTGAACAGGCCAGCCGCCTAGGGCTCCCGCTCCTTGTCAGAGCCATGGAGGCGGTCGGCGAAGCGCTCATAAACATGCGCGACTCGGCAGACCCGAGGGTGACACTCGAGGTGGCTCTAATACGCTGTGCTTCCCCTGGCGCAGACGCCAGCCCGGGTGCCTTGTTGGAACGTCTCGAGCGTCTAGAGAAACTCGTGCTACAAAGCGGGCCGGCGGTGCGGGCCCCGGCCCCGCCCACAACAGCGAGACCGGTGAGCTCGCAGGCCGGGCCACAACAGGTCCCGGCTCCTGGCTCACTACAGGCCCGCAGTGGCCCTGCAGAGGCGCGCAAGGCCCTCGGAGCGTTCCTCCGAGGCAAGCCTGATAGCACCCAAGCGCTAGGACAGCCCGAAGGCCAAGCTACCGGCACAGCCAACAAACCAACGCACCATGCGCCGGAGGCACCGCCGGCCATCGCGACGGCCAGCTCGCCAGCGCCCGAGGCACCGCCCGTCGCCACCAAGGCCGGTAATCCCGACCGTGACCAGCTGACGAAAGCTTGGGGCGATTTCGTGCTGGCCAAGCTCTCCAAATCGGCTCGGGCATACCTCGCCCACGGGCGCTTTGCCAAAGACGCTAACGGGGACGTGGTGCTGGCCCTACCGGACCGAGCCTTGGTGCAGCGCGCCAGCAACTTCCTGAGCGAGGCGCAAGAAGCGCTTAGCGCCCATTTCGGCTGCCCGGTGCCATTGAAGCTGGCCGTCGACAGCGACGTTGCCCCAACTGGCCCAACCGCCCAAGAGGGGACAGAGGGGACAGACGAGTACGACTTGGACGAGCTAGCCGAGACAACGCCCGTACCCGACGTCCCCATCGAGCAGCGTATCCTCCAGGCTTTCCCCGGTTCTTCTTTCGAGGAGTAGTCATATGTACGCGGCACCCGTTCAAGAGCTCATAGACGAACTAGGCCGCCTGCCGGGTATCGGCCCAAAATCGGCACAGCGAATAGCTTTTTACATACTGAAGTCCCCGACCGAAGACGCCAACCGCTTAGCAGCCTCGATCAGCGCAGCCAAGGCACGGGTCACGTGGTGCCGCCGGTGCTTCAACGTGGCAGAAGGCCCCGCTGGCGCCGAATGCGACATCTGCACTGACACTAGGCGGGACCCGTCAGTCATATGCGTCGTAGAAGAACCACGCGACGTGGTGGCGGTCGAAAAAACGGGCGAGTTCAATGGCCGTTACCACGTCCTCCAGGGAGCGATCAGCCCGATCGACGGTATCGGTCCAGACCAGCTCCGAGTTCGCGAGCTCCTCGCTCGCATAGACGCTGAAGATGTTAAAGAAGTCATACTGTGCACGAACCCCAACATCGAGGGGGACGCCACCGCTTTGTACCTGGCGAGCCTGCTAAAGCACCTGCCTCTCAAGGTCACCCGTATAGCTAGCGGTCTGCCCGTGGGCGGGGACCTCGAGTACGCGGACGAGCTCACCCTGGGCAGGGCGCTCGAGGGCCGCCGTGAGCTCCCCTAGCCCGACCTGCACAGAAGTCTATTTGGTAGACGGCACTTACGAACTTTTCCGGCATTACTTCGGGGCCCCCGCCCACCGGAACTCAGCGGGCGAAGAGGTCGGTGCTGCTCGTGCCGTCGTCGGCTCCTTGCTGAAGATGCTCGAGGGGGGCGCTTCTCACGTGGGCGTGGCAACGGACCATGTGATCGAGTCGTGGCGCAACGACGCGTGGCCCTCCTACAAGAGCTCAGCCGGTGCCCCAGCCGACTTGCTCAGCCAGTTCGGCCTATTCGAAGAAGCCCTCGCTACCGCCGGCTTCCTTGTCTGGCCAATGACCGAGCTGGAAGCCGACGACGCCCTGGCTTCGGCAGCCGCAGTCCTGGCAGACGACAAGCGCGTGGCCCGAGCCCTCATCTGCACCCCAGACAAGGACCTCGCCCAGTGCGTAAGCGGAGAGAGGGTAGTCTGCCTGGACCGTCGCAGGGGGCGGGTCATAGACGAGGCCGCTGTGCGGGCACGCTTCGGGGTTGGGCCAGCTTCGGTACCCGACTGGCTTGGCCTGGTCGGCGACAGTTCCGACGGCTACCCAGGCGTGCCCGGTTGGGGCCCGAAGGCAGCCGCCGCCGTCCTGGCACGCTTCTGCCACATCGAGCTCGTGCCATCTGACCCCACCACTTGGGACGTCGGCCTACCGCACGGCCGGGCAGTGTCGTTGGCAGCCTCGCTCGCCGCCCAGCACGAACAGGCGTTGCTGTTCAAACGCCTGGCTACTTGCACCCTCGACCCTGGCATCTTGCCCCCGGGGCAAGATGCGCTAGACAGCCTGGAGTGGCGGGGGCCAGAAGGCAAGAGCTTTGCGAAAATGTGCGCCCGCTTGGAGGCACCAGCTATGGCGCGACGGTACCAACAGCTGGCCGCCACAAAGCGGCGGTGCCAGAACTGAGGCTCGCAAGCACAACCCGGGCCCAGGGCACCACACCCAACGGCACCAAACCCCCCGTGCCAATGCCCCCGTGCCAAGCCCGAGAACTACCTGCCAGGGAGCACCAAGCGCACTTGCGGCACGGCCAAGGCCTCTTGCAGCAGCGACAAGTAACGCTCGCGGCTGACGGGTACTGCCCCCAGGCTGGCTAGGTGCGGGGTGACCCACTGTACGTCCAGTAGGCGCGCCCCACCGGCCCTCAGAGCCTTGACCAGGGCGACAAGGGCAACCTTCGAGGCGTCCCGGCCGCGATGGAACATCGACTCGCCAGCGAAAAGACCACCCACCAGCACCCCGTAGAGCCCCCCGGCCAGTTCGCCCGCCTCGTCCCATGCCTCCACGCTGTGAGCCCATCCAAGCTCGTGCAGACGGGTGTAGGCCACGCGTACATTGCGGTCGATCCACCCGCCAGGGCGGGACGGGTCCGCGCATGCGGCTATGACCTCCCCAAAGGCGGTGTCAAACCGCACCTCGTAGCGCCGGCACGACATGCGCAAGGAACGGCTGACGACCAAACCGTCAAGCGGGACCACCCCTCGCGGGTCGGGCGACCACCAGGCCAGCCTTTTGCCTACCGGCATGGGGAAAAGGCCGCACCGGTAGGCGGCCAGAAGGGTCCCTGGCTCCAGGTCGCCGCCGACGGCTACGAGCTCGCCCCCCTTGGCTGCTGCGGCGTGAGACTTAGCATCGCAGGGGAACTGCCAGGCGGAAGCGGGGGGCTCTACCGGGATCTCCGGCGTGACCACCTGGAAGTCCCCTGGGACGCAGGGTGACTTCCAGGCCGCTGCATCACGGGGCCGCTGTGCTGAGTGCGCCACCCTTGCAGTTTGCCAGGCGTCTCGGCCTTCGACGGCCCTCAGCAACGACCAGCATCACGCCCAGCGAACGGTGCGGCCACGCTCAGCAAGACGGGCTGCCAGCAGCAGGAGAGCCCGCGGTGCCAGTCATGCGGGCGAGCCCGCCGCACGGGGCTCGCCCGCGTCACGGCGCGCAGCACCGTTGCCGTCCGCCAACGACCGGCAGAACTCGTCTCGCAAAGTCCTTAGCGCACGTGCCGCAGAGCTCTTCACGGTGCCCGGCGCGCACCCGAGGCGTGCTGCGATCTCGGCCTCAGACAGATCCTCGTAGTAGCGGAGCACAAGCACAGCCCGCTGACGGGCTGGGAGCCGCTCCAGGGCTTGGCGCACTAGGACCTTGTCCTCGACGCTCTCAGTCCTTGCTGGCTGTGCCGGCTCCGGCACCTCGCCCAGACGGACCCGCGACCCCCACTTGCGCCACCCAGAACGGCACGTGTTGACCACGATCTGGCGGACATAGGCCTGCTGGTGCCAGCGTTCTTGGTCCGCCACCCGCGGCCAGGCTGCCATGGCCTTCAGCAGCGACGCCTGGACAGCGTCTTCGGCGTCTGCCCGGTGGCCCGTCAGAGCATACGCGGAACGGACAAGCGACGGGCGTGCGACTCGGACGAGCGCCTCGAACCCCGCCCCGCCCCGTGCCCCGTCACCGTCAACGCTGTAAGCAACCTCGGCATTATCAAAGTTCCCAGTCACAACGCTGTCTCCTAGTCTTTGCCCTGCTACCACCCTCGCGCCCAGCAGCCCACCTGTACATAGGGAGGGCTTGCCATGGTGCCCCCAGTAGCTACGGCCTGGGAGGCGCCACTAACTTTGTCGAGGTGAGCGAGGTCTCAATGCAGGAGAAACTGGAAGAGCTCGAGCGCCGTAGGAGCTCCGCATTGCAGGCCGGCCCTGCCTCGGCGGTAGAGCGCCAGCACTCAAGGGGCAAGATGACCGCTCGCGAGCGCGTCGGCTACCTGCTCGACCCCGGGAGCTTCCAGGAGCTCGACATGCTGGCCCGCAGCAGGGCGCCGGGGGCAAGCGAGGACAAGCGCCTTTACACAGATGGGGTGATCACTGGCTTCGGTACGGTCGCGGGCAAGCAGGTGTGCATATTTTCCCAGGACTTTACCGTCAACGCCGGCACCCTCGGAGAAGTGTCAGGCGAAAAGATCCACAAAGTCATGGACCTGGCGATGTCCCTCGGCGTACCGTTAATAGGCATAAATGACGGTGGCGGGGCGCGAGTGCAAGAAGGCGTGGTCGCGCTGCATTATTACGGAGGCATATTCCGTCGCAACGTCGCTGCCTCCGGCGTCATACCGCAGATCAGCGTCATCATGGGGAGCTGTGCTGGTGGGGCCGTTTACAGCCCTGCGATCACAGACTTCGTTTTCATGGTGCGCGGGACTTCACAAATGTTCATCACCGGCCCGGACGTGGTGAAAACGGTCACGGGGGAAGAGGTGACGCTGGAAGAGCTTGGCGGCGCCCTGACACATGCCACCAAGTCCGGAGTAGCCTGCTTCTTGGCCGCTGACGAGAAGTCTTGCCTCGACCAGGTGCGCGAGCTGTTGTCCTACTTGCCCCAAAACAGCACCTGCGCACCTCAAGTTGTGCCTGCGGGGGACAACCCAGAACGGCTTTGCCCAGAGCTTACAAAAATAGTGCCGGCCTCCGCGCACCAGCCCTACGACATGAAGCAACTTGTCCGCGTCGTCCTAGACGACGGCGACTTTTTTGAGTACCACAAACTGTGGGCCATGAACTTCATCTGCGGCTTCGGCCGCATCGGAGGGCAAGTGGTCGGCGTCGTAGCCAACCAACCACAGGTCCTGGCTGGTGTAATAGACACCGACGCCGCCGAAAAAGGAGCGCGCTTTGTCAGGACCTGCGACTGCTTCAATATCCCCATAGTCAGCTTCGTTGACGTCCCCGGCTTCATGCCAGGCACCGACCAAGAGCACGGCGGGCTCATAAGGAGAGGGGCCAAGCTCCTTTACGCCTTTGCTGAGGCCACCGTGCCCAAGATCCAGGTCATAGTGCGCAAGGCGTACGGAGCCGCCTACGTCGTGATGGGTGCGAAGTCGACCGGCACCGACCTGGCCTATGCCTGGCCAGGCGCGGAGCTAGCCGTCATGGGGCCCGACAGCGCGGTGGACGTCCTTTACCGCCGCGAGCTGGCGGGGGCACCGCCCGAAAGACGAGCACAACTTGTCCGACAGTACCGAGAGGCAAACGCCAACCCTTACGTCGCCGCCGAACGCGGGTACGTTGACGCCGTGATCGAACCTTCGACCACGCGCCAGGTCTTGCACCGGGGCCTCGAGGCGCTGGCCACCAAGCGCACCGAAATGACCCCTCGCAAGCACGGCAACCTCCCGCTGTGACGCACCAACGCCTGGTTGTTGCCGGGGCGGGCCACAAGCCCGCCGACCTACATATCGAAGTGCGGCTGAGCCAACTAGCCAGCCCGCCCACTCCCGCAGAGCTGCAAGCCATAGCCGCTGCGGTCAGGCAATGCTGGCCGAGCACCAAAGCGCCCACCGCCGAACTGAAAGCGCGCCAAGGCCAGCAGTGGCGCTTCACAGCACGTTGGTGGCTGAGGCCTCCACCGGTTGGCTGCTCGTCGGCGGACGCTTCCCCGTCCTGGCCCTAGGCAACCGGGCCTGGGCCCACCAGTCGGCTCCGAGGGTAGCAACACCCGAAAGTTTTCCCCGCCCAGGGGAAAAGCTGTGGAAAAGTAGGGGCCCGTCTGGGGACTACCTGAAGTTACAGTGACAACTGTACCGGCCCGTGCCGTGCCGTTGCCCAGACGTAAGCGATGAGGAGCTCGGGGTGCGCCAAGCTGTTGTTCAGGAGGCTCTGGCCAACCTGCACCGACCTGTGCCTGCCACAACCCGTCCTACCACGCTTGCCTCGACCCCGCGCGCCTCCGCCAGGGCCACTGCGGCTCCAGCCTGCGCGCTTGGGAGGATTATGACCATGCCGAGCCCCAGGTTGAACGTGCGCGCCATCTCCTCGTCGCTTACCCCTCCGGCCTCTTGGACAAGCGAAAATATACGCGGCTGGGGCCAAGAGCCAATTTCGACCACGGCGTCCAGCTCAGCCGGCAGCACCCGCGGTATGTTGCCCGGCAGGCCTCCGCCCGTTATGTGCGCCACGGCGTGCACCTCCAGTTCGGCCAGCAGGGCTAGGACGCTAGGCGAATAGATAACCGAGGGGCGCAGAAGCTCGTCCGCCAAGCTGAACCCGGCACCTGGCCACGCCTCCTCCTGTAGCTTGCGCCCCGCCCGCTGTAACAGCGCAGCACGGACGAGCGAGTACCCATTGGAACGCAGGCCACCAGAGTGCAGCCCCACCAGTGCGTCCCCCTCTTTGGGCCCAGTGCCACCGGGCGCGCCGAGCAGGCGTTCGCGTTCTACTACTCCTACGGCAAAACCAGCCAGGTCCATGTGCCCCTCCGGCAGCTGGCCAGGGTGCTCGGCTAGCTCTCCTCCTAGCACGGCACAACCCGCTTGACGGCAACCGTCAGCTATGCCTCGCATGATCGTGGCCACCAAAGCTGGGTCCAAATGGCCCCACAGCTGGTAGTCCAAGAAAAATAGCGGTTCGGCTCCCTGGCAGGCCAAGTCGTCGACGCACATCGCCACGAGATCCGTCCCGATCGTGCCCAGCCGTCCGGCTTCGATGGCAACCTCCAACTTCGTGCCAACACCGTCAGTGGAGGCCACCAGGACAGGGTGACGGTAGGAGGAGGGGACTGCGAAGGCACCACCAAACCCACCGATCCCCCCCACCACTTCGGCCCGTAAGGTAGGTGCAACAATGGGCCGTATCAGCCGCACGGCCTCTTCTCCGGCGCCAATGTCGACGCCGGCTGCGGCGTACGTGAGCGGGGCGGCTTCGGCGCTCACGTCAGCCATTGGGCCCACCATGGACGGCACCGGTGGTCGCAGCGACGCCAGGGCTCGTGCCAGCGACGGGCATGCCCGCCACAGGGCCGCCACTTTCCCCATATGAGGCGGGCCGCTCCAGGACCGCCTTGGACAGGCGAGCCGGCACCGCCACCGGGTAATCGCCGGTCAGGCAGGCGTCGCAGAAGCCAGCCCCGGGCACTCCCGTCGCCTTCTTCAATGACTCCAGGGACAGGTAAGCAAGGCTGTCGGCACCCAGGTAGTCGCAGATCTCGCCCACTTCGAGGTCGGCAGCCAAAAGCTCGGTGCGAGTGCCCGTGTCCAGCCCGTAAAAGCAGGGCCACCGGTACGGGGGGGAGGATATGCGCAGGTGGACTTCACGAGCCCCAGCCGAGCGCAGCATGGCCACCATGGCCCGAGTGGTCGTGCCCCGCACTATCGAATCGTCCACCACCACCAGGCGCTTGCCTGCTATGGCTTCGCGTAGCGGGTTCAGTTTGCGACGTACGCCGAGGGCACGCTGACGAGGGTCGGGGTTGATGAAAGTCCGACCTATGTAGCGGTTCTTTACGAGCCCCTGGCCAAAGGGGATGGCGCTGCGACGGCTATAACCTTCAGCGGCGGGCATCCCAGCATCCGGCACGCCCACCACCATGTCGGCCAGCGCGGGCGCCTGCTCGGCCAGTAGCTCCCCCATACGCACGCGCGCAGCGTGCACCTCCTGGCCGTAAAGCCGGCTGTCTGGCCGGGCCAGGTACACGAACTCGAACAGGCACAGCCGGGGCTCTACCTCCGAGGCGGGCCAGGGGTGGGAACTCTCGCAACCTGCCGGGCCGATGACCAACACCTCGCCGGGGTCGACCTCGCGCACGAAGTGGGCCCCTGCGATGTCGAGCGCTGGCGTCTCACTGGCCAGCACCCAGCCGTCGTCCAGCTTGCCCAGGCACAGGGGCCGGAAACCGTGCGGGTCTCGTGCCCCAAAGAGCTGGTCCCGGCTCGCCAAGACAAGCGAGAAGGCTCCCTCCAGACGGGGCAGCACCCGAAGCAGCACGTCTGCAAGCGAGGCTCCCGCCCCGGCCCCTTCCAGCTCACGGGCCACCAGTTCTGCTATGAGGTCAGAATCGCTTGTCGCCATCCCGGGCAGCATCCCCACAGAGGCGGCCAGCTCCTCGGTGTTCGTGAGGTTGCCGTTATGGCCCAACGCGAACTCGGCACCGCCCACCTGACGGTACACAGGCTGGGCATTGTGCCAGGTAGACGAGCCGGTGGTCGAGTAGCGGGTGTGGCCTACGGCTAAGTGGCCCACCAAGCTAGCCAGCTTGTACTCGTTGAACACCTGGGTAACAAGGCCCATGTCCTTCATCACCATCATGGTCGGCCCATCGCTGACGGCCATGCCGGCGGACTCCTGACCGCGGTGCTGCAGAGCGAACAGCCCGTCGAAAACGATCGGCGCCACGTTGCGGCCGGGGGCGTATATGCCAAATACCCCGCAAGCCTCCCTCGGTGCCGTGTGCTCGACCGCCCTTACCACTGAGCCCATTGTCCCACACGAGCCACAGTGCGCGGCCAACGTACCAGCATGCTCGTCCGGCTAGCGTTGCACCGTGATCGATCTGCACACCCACTCGACCGTCTCCGACGGGAGCGACAGCCCTGAGCAGGTGGTAGACCTGGCCGCAGCGGTCGGCCTCAGCGCGCTGGCGCTGACCGACCACGACCGGCTCGACGGGGTCGCGCCTGCCCGCAAGCGCGCCGCGCAGGTCGGCTTAGAGCTGGTCAGCGGGTGCGAGGTCTCCTGCGAACATGCCGGCACTATGCACATGCTGGTGTACTTCCTGGAACCGGGCGAAGGGCCGCTCCAAGACGAGCTCACCCGGCTGCAAAGGGCTAGGGAGACCCGCAACGAACGCATCCTCGCACGCCTGAGCGAGCTGGGCCTGCCTGTCACTCCGGAAGAGCTGCGAGAGGAAGCCGGGCCTAGCGGCGCCGGTCGCCCCCACATAGCAGCCATCTTGGCCCGCAAGGGCTTCGCCAGCTCGGTCCAGGACGCCTTCGACCGCTGGCTAGCCAAAGGCCGCCCGGCGTACATGGAAAAGGAGCGCCTTGGGCCGCTGGAGGTGATCCGCTTAGCCCACGAGTCCGGCGCTCTCCCGGTGCTCGCCCACCCATTGTCCTTGGGCTTGTCTGGCCCGGAGCTGGAACCGACCGTACGCGAACTAGCCGAAGCCGGCCTAGACGGCCTAGAAGCCATCTACGGCCGTTACAGCCAGGAGGAGCGAGCCTCCTTGGCGGTAATAGCGGCCCGGGCCAAGCTCGCGGTTACCGGAGGCTCGGACCACCACGGCATCTATAAGCCCGACCTCACAGTCGGCACCGGCCGAGGCGACCTCCACGTGCCCGACGGTGCGCTAGCCGCCCTGCGCGAGCGGCTCTGAGCTGCTCTCGGCCGGCGCTGCTACGGCCATCCCCTAGCTGCCCTGCGCTAGCGGCCCTGAGCCTTCGTCAAATACCCCGGAGATCGCGCCCTTCCACGCTGCTGCAGCCTCGGCCACACTGACGTCCACCAGGTCACCGAGGACGATGCGGTCGCCTCCGCCGCTTCCGAGCTCGCTATAGGGCACGCCCGCAGCCAAAGCTTGGTCGACAAGCGTCTCCAGGTGGGCCGGTGGCACGCTGACCACAACACGCGAGGGGCCTTCACCAAACAGCTCTTCATAGCTGCTGCCCACGTTCAGCCTGCACCCCGTCCCGCTCATCACCGCCATCTCAGCAACTGCCAGCGCGAGCCCTCCGTCGGAGACGTCATGCACACCGTCCACGAGCCGCTCATTAACCACCCGAGCAATGAACCTGACCAAACGAAGGTGCAGGTCCGAGTCAAGCGGTGGCAACTGGCCTCCCAGGTCGTCGTAGTGCCGAGCCGCCCAGCGTGAAGCCGCCAACGAGACCAGCGAGCCGCCCAGCACAAGCACCCGGCTCCCCTCCACAAAACCGGGCGTGGGCAGGCCAGGTGCGAGGTGGTCCAACAGGCCGAGCATGCCCACAACCGGGGTCGGGTCGATGTCGTTGCCCCGGCTTTCGTTGTAAAGGCTGACGTTGCCACCGACAACAGGGACCCCGAGGGCATTGCAGGCCTCAGCCATCCCGTCTACGGCTTCGGACAACTGCCACATCACCTCAGGGTGCTCCGGGTTGCCAAAATTGAGGCAGTTGACCAGTGCGACTGGGCGGGCTCCCGTACAGGCTACGTTAAGGGCCGACTCGGCCACGGCGAGCCGGGTGCCTCCTCTCGGGTCAAGGGCGCACCAGCGAGGGTTGCCATCGGTGGACAGGGCGACCCCTTTTGGTGGGGACCCCTGCGGGGGGCGGACGCCGGGCGCCGAGAGCCGCAGCACCGCGGCATCTGCTCCTGGAGCCACGACGGTGTTGAGGAAGAGCTGATGGTCGTACTGCCGGTAGGCCCACGACGGGTCCGCCAACATGGCCAAGAGGTCTTCTGTCACTTCACGGGGGCGCGCAGGAGGGGTGGAGGGGGCGGCGCCCGCCGTCTGTGCCCTGTCTAACCACGCTGGGCGCCGCATCGGCCGGTTGTAGACAGGAGCGCCTTCGTGCAAGCTCGCGGCTGGCACATCCGCCAGGACCTCGCCGTCCCAACCTGCCAGGACGCGCAGGCGGCCGCCCTCCGTCACCTTGCCCACCACGCTGGCGCTCACCTCCCAGCGCCTGCACACGGCCATCACGTCGTCTAGCGCGGCTGGCTCAACGATGGCGAGCATGCGCTCTTGGCTCTCGCTCGTCATCACCTCGAACGGCTCAAGGCCCGCCTCACGCAGCGGGACCGCCTCGACATTGACGTCCATCCCGACCCCGCCACGGGAAGCAGTCTCGCTGGTCGCGCAGCTGAGCCCAGCACCTCCGAGGTCTTGTATCCCAATGACCAGGTGCTTATCGAGCAGTTCCAAGGTGGCCTCGATCAGGCGTTTTTCCTCGAACGGGTCGCCAACTTGGACATTGGGCCGCTTGGCAGCCTCGGCCCCTTCGTCGTCACCGAAAGCAGCTGACGCCAGCACGCTCACGCCACCGATACCGTCACGGCCTGTGCTCGACCCTATCAAGACAGCCAGGTTGCCAACCCCGCTGGCCCTGCCCAGCACCAAGCGGTCCTTCGGTAGCACACCGCAGCACAAGACGTTCACCAACGGGTTGCCGGCGTAGCAGTCGGCGAACTCCAGCTCACCACCTACGGTGGGCACCCCCACGGCATTGCCGTAGCCAGAGATGCCGCTGACGACCCCGCCCGCGACCCAGCGGTTGTGCGGGTCGTCAAGAGGGCCAAAGCGCAGTGGGTCCATCAGCGCTATCGGCCGGGCCCCCATCGTGAATATGTCACGGATGATCCCTCCCACGCCGGTAGCTGCGCCCTGGTAGGGCTCGATAGCCGAAGGGTGGTTATGGCTTTCTATGCGGATGGCTACCGCTAGGCCATCGCCGGCATCTATGACACCTGCGTTCTCCCCCGGGCCCACGAGCACCTCCGGCCCCTTGGTGGGCAAACGCCACAAGTGGATCTTAGAGGACTTGTAACTGCAGTGCTCGCTCCACATCACCGCGTACATAGCCAGCTCGAGGTGGTTGGGGCGGCGCCCCAAGATGCGCTCTATCGAGACGGCCTCTTCGTCGGTCAGGCCTAGCTCGCGGTGAACCGCCTCGTCCACAACTTTGACCTCCTTTGGCACGAGCGGTAGCCCCATGGCAACAACGCTAGAGCGTACTGGCCCCGCGCGCGGACGTCACCTGAGCCCACTGCGCCACCGTTTGCCCCCACGACGCTACTGTGCTCCCATGGCCTCGCGTAACGGCACCTCCGTGAGCGGGTGGCCTTGGCACCGGGGCAAGGAGGTTTACATTGGCCGACCAGGTCGCTGACTATGAGATAACGAGGACTGTGGCCGAAGAGGGCACTATTTCCTGCCTGCGAGCCAAGCGCCCGACGCGTCTGGGCGCAGGCCCTTCCGAAGTCACGACTTGGATCCTCGGACCAGCTGCGCGCACCCCCTGGGCAACGGCGCGCGCACGCATCTGTGCTGTCGCTGCGGTCCGCTCGGTCGGCTTGCCAGCCTGGTTGGAGGCCGGGATAGCCGAACGAGGCCAGACGAGAGCCATCTTCCTCAGCGCCGACGTGACCGTTTCAGCCACGCTGGGCTCACCCCCGGCCGACCTTGACTTGCCCAGCCGGCTACGCGCTCTCGCATCGGCGGCACGCGCTGCTCACGCGCTGCATGAGCACGGTCTGCTCCATGCTGCTATCTGCCCCCAAGCCGTGGCGCTTTGCGAGGACGGCAAAGCCGTCCTCGGCCCGCCAACCCTCGCTGATGGCCTCCGGCTCCTAGCGCAAGTGGGGTACCCACCCCTCGGCTACCTAGACCCCCAGCTGCTGCGGGGCAACGGAGGGCGATGGTCAGACATATGGGCGCTCGGGG
>JBMFUG010000071.1:0-13828 GCA_049966695.1 Acidimicrobiales bacterium
GGCTGCCTAAAGCTGGGGGCCGCCTCTGCACGCCAGAAACAACGGCCTGCTCAGGTTAGTTTTGTCGCTAACCCGCCAGAGGGGTCTTTACACTTGACCTCCAGCCATCTTTGCATTTGGGCGTGATTTGCCCTGGGTGGGCGTGATTTGCCTTGGGCCGTCGCTTGTAGTCTCCCAAAGAACAAGCACGTAAGCTTCGTCGAAGCTCAGGTCCAAAGAGGACGGCCGGACCCGGGTCGCCGCGCTAGAGCTGAACGGTACATGTCGATGGGAGGAGGCGAGGTACCTCGACCGGTGCGCTGCGCAGGCGACGGCGACCGAAAAAGAAGGCGGTGACGGCGGCCACCGCCAGCCCTGTGCACAAGGCCCAGCCGACGTGGAAGCCGAGGTGGTCCACGATGACCCCGAAACCCAATGGGCCGACCATCCCTCCGATGTAGGTCCCAACCTGCGTTACGCCTGTAGCGCGGGCCGGGGCCTCGGGGTACGCACGTACAACAGCGAGGTTGAACAGGGCGTTGTAACCCCACCCGCCGCCATAGGCGACAAGGACGGCCGGCACGAGCAGGCCGAGGGCCCCGGTTGCCAGTGCGCCATAGCCGAAAGCACCCACTGCGATAAGGGTGCCGACGGTCTTCAGATGGGCGTCTGCGGCTCGGCGGCCCCGTAAGCCCGTGCGGTCGGCTCGCCACCCAGAGCCCACCCTTACCGACAGCCCTACCACGCTCCCAGCGGCCGACAGGAGCCCAGCGAGGCCTGGGGCGACTCCTTCGTGGACGGCTCCAGGGACGACAAACGAGCCCAGGGCGTTCGAGGCTGCCACGGCGCAAGCCATCGCGGCTGCCACAAAAACTAGCGGTCGGGGGTCGAAGCTCCCGACGTCTTTGCGCTCACGAGGGCTCGTAGCGGCCCTCTTGTCCTGCACGCTGCTCGCTTGGCTGGTGGCGGTCCGCCCTTGGGCGCTGGCGGGCAGGGGCATGAGCCGGCGCCCAACGGACACGAGGACAGCCCCGACGATAAGTGCCAAGCCAGCGGCAGCGAGGTAGGCGACATGCCACCCGGCGGTCAGGGCGAGACCTGGTACAGCGAGCCCTGCCAACAGGGTGGAGGTAGGGATGGCGGCTTGCTTCACGCCGAAAGCGAGACCTTGGCGGTGGTCGTCGACGGCTCTCGCGAGGAGGAGGTTCACGGCCGGCTGCATTGCCCCGTTCGAGAGGCCGCCCGCGACCAGAAAGCCGAGAAGAACGGGTAGAGAAGTGACCACGAGACCGTTGCCGAGGAGCGCGACCAGCGCGAGCCCGACGGCGACGAGCATGACCTTGAAAGGGCCTACCCGTTCGGCTAGGTGCCCTGCCCGGACCGAGCTGAGCGCCGAGGCGGCGAAGAAGATAGCCACAGCGCCCCCGATGGACGTAGTCCCGACATGGAGATTTGCCTCTAGCTGCACGGCGAGGGCGCCCGTGAGGAACACCGGGAGCACGCCCGTAGTCGCTAACCCGATGGCCAGGGCGATGCTTGCGACCTGCCCGTGGGGCCCTAAAACGTGATCGTGATAATGACCGGCCACTGCAGTGCCCTTCAGATCGCGCGCGCTTGGAGAAGGGCAGCGCGGCCCTGGTCCACCTTCTCGATGATCTCTGCGGCAGCCTTGGTCCATTTGTAAGGTTTGGGGCCCTTGTCGTTGTGGTTTGGGGCCCTTGTCGTTGTGGTTTGGGCAGCCCGCGGTTACCTGCACGAGCTGGGCGACGCCTGTAAAGCTACCGCTCGTGAACCTCCCGCCCGTAAGAGCGGGGAGGTCTACGGCAGTTGGTTCTGCTCGCCCTGCCAGGTCGCCGCTCCCTAGCCGTCGCCCTACCCCTGCCGGGGTTACCAGCCGGTAGCCCTGGCTGTCCAGCATGGCGGCGGCACCAGCCCTCTGGCGGGGTCGTTGACATGCGGTGGCCTTATAGGGCAGGTTCACACTGGCCGGGGGACGGCCACCAGTTTTTACGGCATAGCACGTTCGTTTACCCGGCCAGTCAGCCCTTCAAGATCGTCGTATATGTTCCGGCTGCTACGTCG
Source organism: Acidimicrobiales bacterium (assembly GCA_049966695.1). GTDB lineage: Bacteria > Actinomycetota > Acidimicrobiia > Acidimicrobiales > Palsa-688 > JAKAWM01. Next base: position 2,062 of record JBMFUG010000071.1, read on the forward strand.
AACAACGACAGGCCCAATTGGGCACGTGCGAAATATTTAGCCAAGCGCGACTTGAACATGGCCGCAGTGCCTCGGCTTTCAGGCCGGGGGTAAAGCGGCCTGTTGGGCCCAGCGCGTGGTGAGCAGCCAGCTTCTCAGCAAGCTCAGGCACATTAGGCGGGTCACATCTGATATAGTGAGCCCATGCAGTCGCGCCGCCCGCAAGGGAGCCAAAAAGGTGGGCAATTCGCTGGCGCTCCACGCTCTGAGGCAAACGTCCATCTTAACAGCCCACCTAGCGAGCCGTCGGTCGACCCAGACGTGCTCGGTACCTTACGTGTGCTTGCACGAAGTGAGATCGGGAAGGACTTTTACCTAGCGGGTGGTACGGGTCTTGCGCTCCAGATCAGGCATCGTCGGTCCAACGACCTTGACTATTTTATAGACTTTATAGACGCCGATCATCTTGATTTATAGACGCCGATCATCTTGACCGTCCTTCGATCTGGCGGTGGCTTGAACGTTGTGGGATCGGAAAGCACGATGTTGTCCTCAGCGAAGTAGGCCAGGTTGACCTTGCGATAGGTGAGCGAAGACGAAAGGTGAGCCTCATCGCTTACCCGTTCCTCTCGACAAGACCCAAGATCGAGCTAGAGGGCCAACTTTGCGCTGATGTCCTCGACATAGCGGCGCTGAAGGCCTATACGCTGGGGCGACGGGGGACCGCTCGGGACTACGTTGACATCGAGGCTGCGGTTACTAAAGGCCGCGTCTCGTTGGAGGAGATCATTGCCGTGGCGAAATCTCGGTTTGTGCTTAACGGTGAGCCCCTTTTCTCGGAACGGCTTTTCCTGCAGCAGCTCGTTTACACGTTTGACCTCAGTGGCACCAGCTCGCTGGAGGAGCTTACTGTCAGCTTTGCTGATGTCGAGCGGTCGCTCCGAGCCATCGTTTTCGACTACGTGAAAAGCGAGCTGTCGTGGCACTGCGTCAGGACATCGCGGACCTGTTGTGGAGCTACGGCGCCCACGAGATCGACCTTGAGGCCGATGCCAAGATCGTCATAATGTGCGTTGTCCGGCTGGGCAATTGGGACCAGGTCCGTTGGCTGTTTTCGCATTATGGGTGGGACAAAGTCAAACAGGTGATAGGTGAAGACTACTTCGGCGCACGGAGCCTGCCTGTTTCGGTGCGCGCATTTTGGGGCAGCCTGTTTTGGCCACAATCGCCGCCGCCCGAGCTGGCGGACAAGAAGTAGAGCTGGCGCCCAACAAGGTCGCAGCTGATTAAGCAGCAAGCGGCACTGGAAGTTCGTCAGCGGCTTGAGAAGGCGTTGGCGCGCTCCGGCCTGTCGCAGAAGGCTTTCGCTTGGTTGCTCGGTACGTCATAGCCACGGTTGTCGAGCTATTTGTCTGGCAAGGTAACGCCATCGGCGACGTTTTTAGTGGCAGCCGATCTGCTCGCCGAAGCGGTCGAAAGCGGGCAGGCTCTCAGCAAATTGCCCGCACGCGCGCACCGAGACAACAGCGAACTTGGTCAGCGCTGGCCGTGGCCGCCGAGCCAAGGTGCGGCCAGGGCAGTGCCATGGTAGCCAGGGCTATGGGCGGGCCCTCTACGGACCACAAGCCGCTGTCCCAACGGAGCAGCGATGGTGCTCGGTGGCAATGTTTTGACGAGCGACCCCCTTTGCACCGCCTGTCCAGTGGCGACAACGGGGACCCTCTCAGCCTGTCAGCCTCGCGGCCTGTACGTCATGGCCAACGGCAAGGGCATAGCCCGGACGGGACTACAAGCGCTGTCGTCGGGTAGGAAGGTGCGTAATGGGCGCTGCAGCAGGCAATGGGCATTACGGCGGCGGCAACCTTGCTGAGCGCCGCTGGCGCCTCCTCGGGGCAACAGCCATTGGGGCCTTCATCACCCCCTTCGACGGCAGTGTCGTTGCAATAGCCCTGCCGAAGATCGGGCCAGCCCTCCACCTCAGTTTTGTAGGGGCGCTCTGGGTGCAGACCAGCTACCTGCTCGTCCTTACGGTAGCGCTCATCCCTGCGGGGCGCGTCGCCGACGCCTGGGGCGCTCTACGGTTGTACCGGGCCGGCCTGGTCTTGTTCGCCCTAGCGTCGGCTGCCTCCGGTGCGGCGACTTCGACAACTTGGCTCCTTGCCGCGCGCTGCGTACAAGGTCTTGCGGCGGCCCTGTTGTCGGCAACGTCGACGGCTCTCGTCACAGAGGCCTTTCCCCCGGCCGAACGCGGCAAGGCCCTTGGCCTCAATGTCAGCGCCGTTTACCTGGGCCTGGCACTGGGACCGGTGCTGGGCGGGCTCCTCACCGAGCAGGTCGGTTGGCGTTCGATCTTCTACGTGAACGTCCCAGTGGCGGCGGCGAGCCTTGTCTGGGGCTGGCACCTCACGGGCGGTCGTCGCGCGGAGCGTCGCCCGGCAAGAGCGAGCCTCGACTTGCCAGGTGTGGGGCTGTTCGTCGGCGCGCTAGTAGCCGGGATGGTGGGGGTAAGCCTTGCTCCGCTTTGGGGCTGGACCGCCGCAACGTCACTCGCTCTTCTTTTTGGCGGTGTCGGCGGCCTAGCAGCACTGGTGGCCTACGAGCCGAGGCGCCCTGAGCCGTTCCTTGACGTGGGGTTGTTCCGCAACAGCCGCCTCTTCGCGACTGCCAACTTCGCTGCTCTTGCCAACTACGTGGCGTTTTCTGCTGTAACCGTTCTCACCTCGGTGTTCCTTGAGCTGGTCAGCGGTCGGAGCCCTCAGCAAGCGGGGCTGCTCCTTGTCGCGGCACCAGTAGCCATGCTGGCGCTCTCCTGGTTGGCGGGAAGGGCTTCCGACGTGGTCGGTTCACGCTGGCTAGCGAGCGTGGGGATGGCTGTCATTGGTGCAGGTCTTGTGATGCTCTCGCAGCTCCCAGCTCGCCCCAGTACGCCCCAGCTGGTGGGTGAGCTCGGCATCGTCGGGGTGGGCATGGCAGCTTTCAGCTCGCCAAATACTTCTGCCGTGATGGGGTCGGTCCCAAGGGCTCAGTTGGGGGTCGCCTCTGGCACGCTCGGGACGATGCGCTTTCTCGGTCAGGCGCTTTCGATAGGTGTCCTAGGGGCCCTGGCCACCTCTCGCCTAGGCCGCAGTGGCCAGGCCGTGTTGCTGACCGGGCGAGCAGGGTTTGCGGGTGCGGCATCGGCCTACGTCTCTGGCTACCACTTGGCGATGATGGTCGGTGCAGGGGTCGCTTTCGTTGGGGCGTTCGCGTCCCTCACGCGGCCCGCTGGCGGGGCTGCCGCCCGGCGCCGCCGTCCGGGAACCCCTGGCCCGGGCTCCCTTGACTCGGCATAGGCCTGGGGGTATACCTATGGCCCAGTGGTGCACGTCGGGTGACGTGGAGCGAAGGGGAGGTCCTGGGGTGCTGAGAGGGTCTCGCAAGGGCGGCAGAGGGCTATGGCGAGGCGGACGGCAATGGCTGGCCGGCCTGCTGGCGGCCACGGCGGTCTTATTTGGCAGCAGCGCTGCTCCCGTGGGTGCTGCTCCTGTGGTTGCCACCGGGCGGGTGGCACAAGCACGCAGGCAAAGTTCCGGGGCCAGCACCACCGGGCCAGCGCTGCGGGGGAGAGAAGTGCCTCTGGCGAGCCAGGCCCTACCGAGCGTTAGCTATGGCGTCGCCTGTGGCTCCACTGAGTGCGCCTACGGTGCCTCGCTGTCGGACGTCTACCCCGCCCCCCTCACGTGGAGCACGACCCCGAGCCTGTTCGGCGTCCCGACGGGCGGCTACGTCGGGTGGGGCTCGGCCCAGCTGCAAAAGGGGATAGTGACAGTCGGCGCGATAACTGACGGCGTAGCCGACGAAGGGGTGGAGGACTGGCTCCAGGCCGTCTATGACGCGCCCAACCCGACGGGGACTGGCGCGGCCTGGGACTCGCTCAGCGTCCACGCCCATATTTACACCGTTGTGCTCAGCAACAACTTTGGCCTGTTGTCAAATGTCTCAGCTAGTTACCTGAAGTTCATCTTGCAGTCCCAGGGCGTGCAAGAAGACCAAGACGTGAGCATCAGCACCGGTGTGACGGTCGGCCCGCCCGACTTCGAGGACATGGAGACTTTGGAGCAGTTCCTCGACTTTGCCAGCGCTCAAATGCAAAATGCGGCAACTAGCGCCATTTCGGTCGCGGCGGGCCAGGCAAGCCCTGAGGCGGCTTTTTCCAATTACCTGTCCAGTGCTTTTACGGGCGGGGCCGTCTACCAGACCGACCTCACGTTGTCGGCGAGCGCCTACGTGAGCGGCCAGGGCCCCCAGCCGGTGGACGTCCAGCTGAGCCCCGAGCTGGTAGTGGCCAACGCTGGGCTAGGCATCACGGGCACTTACGCAGTGTCGTTGGTACAGCTCACGGTGAGCGGCACGGCTCAGCCTGCAGGTACCCCGACGTCGCTTTCCCTGGGTCTGTACGGGCCAGGAGGCCAGGCCCTGCCGGCAGGCAGCCACGGGTTGCCTGAGACGAGCTTCGGCCAGCCGCTCAAGCTTGAGGCCACCGTTCATGGCCCAAGCGGCGAGGTCATAGGCCTTTCCGGGCCAAAGGTGAGCTTCGAGGTCCCGACGGTCGATGTGAGCGGCCCGTTCTCGTGCACCTTGCAGGACGGCAGCTGCACGGCCACGGTCCCGGCTAGCTCGCCTATGCCGGTCGGTTTCCAGTCTGTGACGGCGCGCTGGGCCGGCACCGGCGGTAGCGGCTACGCAGGTTCTTCTGCTTCCCAGCTGGTGGACGTGGCCCCTGGCCAGAGCGTGCTGCGCCTGGTGGGCCCAAGCCCGGCGCTGGGCGGCGCAGACGCCATGGCCGGCCAGCCCTACACGCTGCGAGTTTATGTAGGCGGGGCCAACGGCATGAACTTCCTCTGGCTCGCTAAGGGGGGGACGGTCACCTTGTTCGACGACGGCAGCCCCGTTGGCACCTGCACGCCCGCCGAGCTGCCAGAAAGCTCGGGCGACGGTTGTGACATCACCTGGGTGCCGAGCCTGGGCCCAGACGTGGCTACCCGGTCGGCCGACCTTGAGGCCACCTGGACGGGCAACCAGGTCTACCAAGGGGCGGCTGGCGAACTGCGCACCAGCCTCGTCGTCGCCCACCCCGGCGTTGGGCTCTTCCTTACAGCGGCGCCGCCAGCGCTCGGCTACAGCTGGGCCAGGTCCTGCAGCACCGACAAGCTCGGCGTCACGATATGCAAGCCCAAGCTCGTCCTTACGACCTCGGGCACGGTCACGGCCGAGGTCTTGTTGAACGGCTACCCCGTGCGAGGCGCCAGCGTCGAGGTGACCTCGAAGGGGCCGGCTAGCCTCTCCGCCCAAACGTGCACGACTGGGGCAGACGGCTCCTGCACGCTCGGGGTGAAGGTGCCTGCCAGCAAGTCGACGGTAGTGTCCGAGCTTTCTGGCGTGGCCACCTCTGTGCCAGACGAGCCCGGCAGCTGGAGCCAGGGCTACGACCTTTTGGACGTGGGCCTTTACGGCTCTCAGCCACCGAGCGTGACCGCTGTGTCGCCGAGCAGCGGGCCAGTAGGCGGGGGCAGCAGTGTGCAGGTCTCAGGCAACGGCCTATGGGGTGCAAGCAAGGTCACCTTTGGGGGCGTGCCTGCGCCGAGCTTTGCGGTGCAAGCCGACGGGTCGGTCCTTGCGGTAGCGCCAAGAGGTGAAGGGACCTGCAACGTACAAGTGACGACCGCGCTTGGGACTTCGGCTGCGACGAGCGCCGACCTTTACAGTTTTGGCTCGGCGCATGGGCCCAGCGAGGGCGGCTCGGCCGTGGTGCTCCCCGGGGACCTGAACGGCCTTTTGGGCCTCCCGAGCGGAGAGGCTTGGGCCAGCTTGTCGCCGCCGGGGACTGGCAGCGCACCGGTCTCGGGGGGCCGTGTCGTGGCGTTGAGCACCAAGGGGGTGACCGTAAGGAGCTACCCGGCCCCTTATACGACGGGCCTGATGGCCCTTTACGGCCCAGAGCTTTATTACTTGGCACGCACGGGCACCGGCTACACCAACTGGCAGACGACCCTCGTGCAGCTTTCAGCTGCCAGCGGCGAGAGCAAGCGCTTCAGCTACACCGCTGCCCCTGTCGGGCCAGGCGGCGTGGCGGTAGGAGCCGGGGGGGCACCGCTTTACCTCGGGGTCTCCGAGATCGGCGGCCCCTACGGTGTGCCTGTCGTCCTCGAGCTCAACCCCCGGACGGGCGGCTGGGCAGCCCGTAGAGTGCCGAGCTCTCAAGGAGGCGGCGTCGGGGGGCTGGCCAGTGGTGCTGACGGAGGGACCTGGGGCATCGTGCCCAAGTCGTCCGAGGTCTTCTGGCTCAGTTCTCCAGGCGCTTCTTTCCGCACGTTCAGCGCGCCTGGGACTACCACCCCAGTCAGCCTGGACGGCATCACGGCAGTCGGCACGAGCGCGTACGCGACCGTTTCCGGCGCGGCACCGGGCACTGTGGGCATTTTCGCCGTTGACAGCGCCAATGGGGCGACTACATGGTTGCCTGCCCCCGCTTATGTTGCCTCTGTATCTGGCCCCACCTGGGACGACGGGCTTTGGGTGGGGGCTGTGACCTCCAAGGGCGAAGCCGGTGCCCTCGGCTACAGGGCTGGTGCCTGGCACTTCGTGCCCGTCTATGCGCGCGCCAGCTATAGCACCAAGCTCTTGGTGGCCCCGGCGGGCCCGGGCGAGCTGTGGTTCGGCCAGGCCGGCGGCGACAGGCTCTGGGAGCTGAAGGTCGCGCCCGGCACATCTGGGCCGGTGCCGCTTGCAAGTGGGCATGCGTTGCCCACGCACGTGCCGGTACGCAAAAGTGACAAGTAATGGGCAACTTGGCACGCCAGCGAGGTCGCCTAGCAGGCTACGCGAGGCCCCAGGGCCACCGAGGGCACGTTGTGCGCCGCCGCAGGCTCGCCCATTGGGCGAGCGCCTTGGCTGGAGCGCTGGTGCTAGCCGCTTACGTAGCCGGCGTCGGCGTAGTGGCGACCGGTGCACCTGTTGAACCGCCGCCTGTAGCCGAAGCGGCCCGGGTTGCCGCACCCGTCGTGCGGTGGTACCGGCCCGCGCCACCCGCCGTCGTGGCAGCCGGCCGCGTTCTCACCGTCCACGGCGCGGGGTTCGGCTCGGTGCCAGGCCAAGTGACCGTCTGCCAGTTCTGTGGGTCGCCGAGCGCTGTTAGCGCTGTCGCGGACGTGCTCGAGTGGACCAGCACCGTCGTGAGCGTTGTCATGCCCGGCATGCAAAACGGCGCGGCCCAGGTCATGCTCACCACGGCGGACGGGCGAACGGCCCGGGTCGGCACGGTGTATACGGGCGTTGGGCCGACTGGGCCTGCCTTGGTGCCCCGCCCTTCTTCTGCGCCCGGGCCGCCCTCGCTCAGAGCGGTCTTTTTGAGCTCACCACCAAGCCCGGACGGGAGCATGCCGAGCGGGCTAACGGTCGGCCTCAGCGGTGCGGGCTTGCGGCCCACGCTCGTCGGCGACAGCGTCACGGTTAGGACTACCGGCGGCCAGCTTTTGGGCCTAGCAACGCTTGGCGGGGCCAACCGGGACGCCAGCGTCGACAGCTGGACGCCGTGGCAGGTCGTCATCTCGCTGGGCCAACAATGGAGCAGCGACGCTCACCTGGTGGTGGCCGTCAAAACTCGCTACGGGTCGGCGGCCTGGACCGTCGGGCTGCCGAGCGGGGCATGGGGGCCGTTCCTGGTTTGGGGGGTCAAACCGGCCGTTGCGGCCGAGTACTTCCCGCCCGGCCGCCCAAAGCGCTCCCTGGCGGCGTTGGACGCCGAAGCCGCGCAAGGTAGGTTCCCCACTTCGGCGGCCGCTGCCGAGCACGCGTTGCCAGGAGGCGTCCCCGACCCGGTGCAGTTGTGGCCTGTTGCGGGCGCGGGCGACTGGTCCCTGTGGCAACCCTTGCACCTCGTGGACGGCAAAGTACCGGCTGGCGAGTACCTGGTGTACGAGGGCCGGTCATTTCCCGACCCGCTTGTGGGCCGCTTCGAGTGGGTGACGTTACGGGCCGCGATCGGAGGCCCAACAGCTTTCTGGCATGCGGCGGTGCTACAGGTGCTCGGCCGGTGCCGGGCGCCCGTTGGCAGGGCAGCGTGCTCATAGCCGGCTTGGCCCCCCGAGGTCGGCCCAGGCTCGCACGGCCCTGAAATAGGCCAGCCATCTCGAGCGGCACCGGCCGGTCTTTTCGCCGGGTCGGTCAAACAGCGAGGTCAGAGGCGCTCTTGGGCTGGCTGACGAGCTCGAAGGCCCTCCACATTGCTGCGTAACGCCCGTCTAGCTGGAGCAGCTCGTCATGTGAGCCGACCTCGACGATGCGGCCGTGGTGGAGCACGACCACCCGGTCAGCGCTACGGGCCGTCTGGAGGCGGTGCGCAATGACCACAGTCGTGCGGTACCTGCTCAGGTTTTGCATGGCGGCCGTGACTGTTGCTTCGGTGACGAGGTCGAGGTTGGAGGTGGCCTCGTCGAGCAGGAGCAGGGCCGGGTCGACGAGCTCTGCTCGGGCCAGGGCTATCAGCTGGCGCTGGCCCGTCGAAAGCGAGCGTCCTCGTTCGGCCAGCTCGTGGAGGTAACCGCCCGGCAGCTCGGCGATGAAGCCGTGGGCGCCAACTGCACGCGCCGCAGCTTCCACTTCTGCATCAGTAGCTGGCGGCTTGCCGTAGGCGATGTTGTCGCGGACCGAACCGCTGAAGAGGAACGGCTCCTGGGGGACGTAGCCGAGCTGGTGGCGGAACTTAGCCAGGTCCAATTGGCGCAAGTCGTAGCCGTCGACGCGCACTGTGCCCTCGGTAGGGTCGTAGAAGCGGGCGATCAACTTCATGAGGGTCGACTTGCCTGCACCGGTCTCCCCGACTAGCGCGATCGTCTCCTTGGCGTTGACCCTTAGGTTGACGCCGCGCAGGGCTTCGGGCGGCTTGCGTAGCTCGGCGTCAGGGTGGTTGACGAGGCGCGGGTCTGCAAAGCCTCGGCGTTCGGGCCGCTTGCCAGCCTGGGCAGCCCAAGGCCGCGCTTCAGGGTAGGAAAAATGCACGTCCTCAAAGGCGATCTCGCCGCGCAGGCGCCCCGGGTCGACGGGGCCCTGTGCAGGCGGGGTCAAGCTCTTTAGCCTCATGAGCCCAGAGACCCGGTTCATGGACACCAAGGTCTGTTGCCAGGAGTTGAAGACCTGTGAGAGCTGTTGCACAGGAGAGAAGAACATGCTGATGTACAAGATGAAGGCGATCAGCTCCCCAGAGGTGAGCTTGCCCGAAGCGACGAGCACAGACCCGGCACCGAGCACGATCGCGTCTGCCACCGCGGAGAGCAGCTGCACGAACGGGAAGTAGGTGGCGATCAGGCGCTGGGCGCTGAGCCGGGTGCTCAGGTAGTCACGGCCGAGATGCCGGTAATGCTCGACGGATCTTTGCTCGTGCACAAATGCTTGGGACTCGCGTGCCCCGGCCAGGCCCTCTTGGAAGTCCGCGTTGAGGACCGCTACCCGCTCGCGCGCAAGGTCGTAGATATGAGCTGACCTGTTGCGGAAGGCCACAGTCGCGAAACCGAGCGGCACCACGACGCTTAGGGTGCACGCTCCGAGCTCGGGGTTCATGACTACGAGCAAAACGCCTACCCCCACGAAGGTCACGACCGAGACCAGCGCCGACAAAAGGCCGTTCTCGATCAGCGATTCGAACTGGTCGACGTCGGTGGTCATGCGGGTCATGATCCGCCCTGCCATCTCTCGTTCGTAATAGTCCAGCGAAAGGCGTAGGAGCTGGGCCCAGATCTTGACCCGCAGCGAGAGCATTATCCTTTGCGCCAAGCGCCCCAAGACGAAGGTCTCGCCGATCTGGTCGACCAGGTCGGCGACAGTGAAGGCCAGGTAGGCAGCCGAAGCTACGAACAGCACTGAGACCGATCCGGTTGACACGCCCCTGTCGATACCGGTCCGCACGAGGAAGGGGCCAGCCAGCCCGGCTAGAGCGTCCAAGACCACCAGGCAAAGGCCTACAACGAGCGGCGCGCGGAACTGCCGGAGCAGGCGCCAGAGGCTGAAGCGCGGGTCCGGTGCAGCTTCGGTCGCCAAGTCGAGCTCCGCTCTGTCGCGGACGGGCCTGAGGGCTGCCACCTTGGCCAGCAGCTCAGGGGTTGGGGCGAGGTGGCGTCGCCACCCTCCCCCGCCGCCAAGGCCGGGGCCGAGGCCGGGTGAGGCCATGGTCGCTCGGAAGCTAGCTGAGCTCAAGCTAAGGTCTGCCGCCCGTCCTTTTGCCTGTCCGGGCACTGTGGTGCCGGTGGCAAAGGTGCCCCAAGCGGTGCCTGGGCTTGCGCTGCTGGGCCCTGAGCTGCTGGGCCCTGAGCCGTTTTGCCCAGAGGTGGCCCAAGCGGAGGCGGTGGCACCGGAGCCGTCGTCGTCTGCCAGCGCGGAAAGGGCCTCGATACGGTCCCCGATCTTCTGCGCCGCTTCGTCGTCGAGGCCCGCCAACAGTGCCCGGTACAGGGCGCTACGCGCCACTAGTTGCTCATGGGCCCCCTGCTCGACGACCCGGCCATGGTCCATGACGACGATGCGGTCTGCCAGGTGCAAGCTTGAGCGGCGGTGGGCGATGAGCAAGGTGGTCCGGCCTGCCATGACGGCTCGGAGAGCCTCATGGACGGACTCTTCGACCCTTGCGTCAACTGAACTGGTCGCGTCGTCGAGGACGAGCACCCGCGGGTCGTACAGGATCGCGCGCGCGAGCGCGATGCGTTGGCGTTGGCCCCCCGACAGCGTTAACCCGCGCTCGCCCACGACGGTGTCGTAGCCGCGCGGCAGTTCCATGATGAAGCCGTGAGCCTGTGCGGCGCGTGCCGCTGACTCAATTTCTTCGTCGGTCGCGTCGGGCCGGCCGTAGGCGATGTTGGCTCGGACGGTGTCAGAGAACAAGAAGCTCTCCTCGAAGGCGATGCCGACCTGGCGGCGCAGGGAAGCGAGCGTGACGTGGCGGACGTCGTGGCCGTCGAGCATCACTGTGCCTGCGCCGGGGTCATAAAAGCGGGGGACCAACATCGCCGCGGTTGTCTTGCCGCTGCCGCTCGGCCCCACGATCGCCACGCGTTCGCCCGCAGCGATGTGCAGGTCGAGGCCTTGGAGCACCGGGGGGCCGTCACCGTAGCCAAAGTGCACCCCAGAGAAAGTGATCTCTCCGGCTATGTCAGGGAGGTCGACGGCGTCCGGGGCGTCAGTTATGGCGGGGACGACGTCGATGAGCTGGAAGATGCGTTCGGCGCCCGCGCGCGCCTGCTGTGAGACGGTGAGGACGTTGGCTAGCTGCCGGGCAGGTGCTACGAACTGGGAGACATAGGTTGAAAACGCGAGGAACGTGCCGAGGCTTATCTCGTGGTGCAGGGCCATCCAGCCCCCCAACGCCAGGATGGCCACCTGGGCGAGCGCTGGTATCGCCCCGAGAAGAGGCTGGTAGCGGGCTTGGAGCCGCACAGCGCGCATTTGCGAGCCAAAGAGCGCTTTGGCGGCGCTTACAAGGCGCCCCATTTCGCGCTCCTCCTGGCCGAAGGCCTTGACGATGCGCACCCCGTTTATGTCCTCGTCCACTATCTGCAGGACCTCGCCTTCGTGCTGCTGGGCGTCCCAGGTCGCCGGGAAGACACGTGAGCGCATCCTGTAGGAGACGAACGCCACGGCGGGGGCGAGCACGACGCTCACTAGCGCCAGCAAAGGGGAGAGGTAGAGCATCACGCCCAGCGAGAAAGCGAGGAGCAGGACGTTGCCGGTCATCATGGGCAAGAACATCAAGAACCCTTGCAAC
>JBMFUG010000072.1:0-13498 GCA_049966695.1 Acidimicrobiales bacterium
TCAGAGCCTCCTCGAGCAACTCGCCTCGAATGGCCTGAAGAAAGCTCCCGTGGCGGCTTGACAACGATAGGAGCATCTTCGCCCGCCAACAGGGTTACACCATTGTCTCGAAAGGCTCTGATTTCCGCCAGCTCGCTTTCTTGTACGGCCCGCCGCCGAAAGTGCTCTGGTTGCGAGCCGGCAACGCCAAAACTCCTACCGTGCTTGGCCTGCTGCTCAGTTACCGCGAAGCGCTCGAAGCGTTGGACATCGCGGCGGAAGAAGCACTACTAGTGGTGCCGGGCTTCGTGTAGGGACAAGCCTTATAGCCTGTCGAGTAGCTAACGGAGCGCGTCTTATCTGGCAACCGGGCTCGGAGAAAAAGGTCGACGGTCCTGCCGTCACCGGGGCCATCAGAGGCCTTGACGCCGGGTTCAGCAACGGGGGCAGCGCCGTCGTTGGGCCATATGTTTGCAAGTACGTACGGGGCATCTGAAGACGGGGCCAAAGGCTCTGGGAAAAGCAGCGGCCTTGGCCTCAAATGACTAGCCAAGGGCACGAAGAGGCTGCTCGTCAGGGACATAGCACGCAGGGCGAAGCCCAGGCCAAGCCAAGCCTCACCCTGGACTAGAGCACCGGGTGCCTGTTTGCGGCCAGTGCTGGTGGACCGCTCTGTGGGACCGCAGCTGCGCTCGCGACCTCGGTCCTCGTCGGTGGCGCCGGTACGGCGGGAGTATTTGGAAGCACACGGGAGTTGCCAGGCGCAGGAAGCAGCCAGCCCGCTTGGCTAGGCACGAAATGGCCCAGGGCTCTGCGGCTCTGAACTACACTGGAGGCAGTTCGCCGCTTGTCCCGAGCTATTGGAGCGCCTGCTGTAATCGCGTTGGGGGGTACGTGAATGAGCAACTTTGATAGCCCAGTCGGGCCGCCTTACGATGTCAATGAGCAGTGGCCGGCCCCACAGGCTGGCCCGCCTCCACGGGGCGGGTACCAGGGTGCACCGGGGGGTGGTTGGGCACCTGATGGACGTCAGGACATGCCTGCCGGGCAACCCCAGGGCGGCAACGGGCTGGCGGTCGCTTCTTTTGTGCTCGGCACCACGTCCGTTTTGTTCTCGTGGTGGGGCATCTTGACCTTGGCCCAAGTCGTGCTGGCGGTCGTGTTCGGAGCGGTGGGCCTATCAAGGGCGAAACGAGGTGCGGCGTACAGAGGGCTAGCTATAGCTGGGCTCGCCCTCGGCATCGTCGGGCTCGTAATCTATTTCTTCACCGGACTGGTCTCCTTCGGTATCGGGTGGCTCATCTGAGGGCATCGGGTGGCGGACGCCTGAGCAGGGGTCTTCGCTCCGGGCGCCAGCCGTTTGGAGGCCGGCTCGCTTAACCCCGTTGGACGCAGCGTGAGGTCAATTTGGGCAAGTGGCGAAGTTAGCAGGCCCGCACGACTAGCCGACCGTAAAGTGTGGCATGCGAGCGGCCCATCTTGTCGGACGGCCCCGCCTGGGCCTGGACGGGCACCGCAGGTCCAATGCCGGTGCACCCTGGATCTTGGTGGGCGGAGCCGGCACCGTTGCGCTCGGGGTCGGAGCTTTGGGCGCTCGTAGGACCGTCGACATTATCGCGATAGCGGCTGAGGCGGCCTTCTTGGTCTTCTTTGTTCGCCACTTTTTCTTCACTATTTCAGCTCTCCGGTCTGCCCCCGGCGATATCTCGGCGCCACTGCTCGACACTGGCCACAGGCCCACTGTCTCAGTTCTGGTTGCATGCAGGAACGAAGAGGCAGTAGTCGACGGGTTGGTCCACAGTCTTCTTGCGCTCGACTACCCAAGGGAAAGGCTTCAGCTGATCGTCGTAGACGATGGCTCCACAGACCGTACCGGTGAGATGCTCGACCAGTACGCCAGCCGCGGGCTGATAAGTTGTGCGCACCGTCCGCCGGGGTCCCCGGGTGGCAAAGCGGGCGCTCTCAACGCCGCCTTGGAGCAGGCACGGGGCGAGGTAGTCGTGATCTTCGACGCCGACCATGCGCCCCACAGCGACGTGCTGAGACGTCTGGTACGCCACTTCGAGGACCCGGGAGTGGCTGCGGTCCAGGGGCGCTGCCAGGTACGCAATGCCGAAAGCTCGCCCCTGGCACGTCTGGTGGCGATCGACTACCTGGCGGGCTACCTCGTGAACGAGTACGGCCGCCAGTCGGTTTTCCGTTTACCAGCGTACGGGGGCGCCAATTGCGCCGTCCGTACCACGGTGCTGCGGGAGCTGGGCGGGTGGAACACGGCCACGGTCACCGAAGACACCGACCTCACGCTACGGCTGCTGCTGGCTGGCAAGCGCGTCCGCTTCGATGTCACCGCTGTCGACGAGGAAGAGGGCGTCGTTACGCTACAACGTTACTGGCGCCAGCGGTACCGCTGGGCGCGAGGCCACCAGCAGGTTTGGCGAGACTACCGGGCCGCAGTTTGGCGGTCGCGAGTGCTCAGCCTGCCCGACAAGGTTGAGACCACGCTCTTCCTTTTGGCGTTCCACTTGCCCGTAGTCTCGGCCATAGGGATAGGGGTCCTTGCTGCCTGGCTAGCGGGTCTTGGCAGCCCGCCGGTGCCCTTCGACTTCTTTGTGTTCTGGACACTTCTTTTCCTCGGCCCCATCCTTGAGCTGGGTGCTGGCTTGCTGCTCGGCAAAGCGGACCGCCGCTGGGCCTTTTCTCTGGTGTACTTCCTCCCGCTATTTCTTGTCTCCAGCGCTCTCTGCTCTAAAGCGTGGCTAGACGGTATTTTAGGGCGGCCTTATTCTTGGGTGAAAACTCGCCGGGCAGCAGAGGCCGACTAAGAGGGCCGTCTGGTGCTGAGCAGGGGCTGTTCTCGTCGGCCTCGCTAGTGCCAGCAGGTATGTCGCAGTCATTATCACTCGGAGCGCTCGTACTGGCGCGCTAAGAGGCCACCGGAACGCCAACAAGTGCTATTTCGGAATTATCGCATGCTACAGGAAGGCAAAGGCGCACAGAGTAAGTAAGAAAGCGCCAGCCGTCGAAAGGCTGGGCGCGAGCCGGCATTGCGCCGGGGCCGTAGTTGTGGCCCTGTTACTATTAGCCGTTGTCCAGCCCAGGTACAAAAGATAAATAAGCACCACGGTCCGGTAGGTCAAGTTGTCGAAATTCGTGCCTTACTGACAACCCTGGCAGCAGTGCTAACAAAGAAGTGGAGGTCAAATGCGGGTGCTGGCGATCGGGGCTCACCCCGACGACATCGAGCTCGGTTGCGGGGGTGCACTTCTGGCTCATCGTGACGCAGGCGACGAGATAACGCTTCTTGTAATGACCACGGGTGAGCAGGGGCCCCAAGATGTACGCCCCCGAGTTAGCGAGCAAGAGGAAGCTGCCGCCATGCTGCGCGCTAGGTTGCTGTGGGGCGGGTTCGAGGACGGCTCGGTGCCGGCCGAGCGGCGAGTCATTGAGGTGGTCGAGCGTGCTGTGCGCTTGGCCGGAGCCGACATCGTGTACACGCATTTTCCTCAGGACACGCACCAAGACCACAGGAACACAGCGTTGGCGAGTTTGTCAGCCACGCGGCGTACTAGCCGCGTGCTTTGCTATGAGTCACCAACGTCAATTGGGTTCGCGCCCCATTTTTACGTTGACTTAGAAGATCTCGTCGAGCGCAAGCTCGACCTGATCCGGTGCCACATGTCCCAGGTGCTAAAGAACGGCTTGGTCGACCTGCAGGCTGTCGAGGCGTTGGCACGCTCCCGTGGTTTCGCTGCGAGGGTAAAGCAGGCAGAAGCGTTTGAAGCTCACCGCTTCGCCTGGGCACCGGCAACATCGATAGGACACGGACCAAGCAAAGTGGCCACCGTTGTTGACGCTTGGGACGGCAATAATACCTACTACAAGGAGATGGCCAATTGAAACGTAACCTGCTCATAGTGCTTGGGGCGAGCGCCTTGGTGGCTGGGGCAGTAGTCGGCCTTGCCAGCCTAACTGCGTCTGCCCAAGGATCCGGTGGCTCGGCTACCAGCACTATATACATGGGAGCCAGCAAGACTGACGTGGGGACTGCGACCCTTGCCAACAACCCCTCTCAGGGGCAAGTGACGGTCGGTATAACTGCTGGCCAAGGCTACACTTTTGTGGGTGGCTTCATTTGCATAGGGGAAAACGACAGCTCTAACAACACGTCGTACTTTACGTACGACAAGGGCTTCACCAACCGTGTTAACCCTGGGGGCTCGACTCAAGATAATGTCCCTGGGTGCCAGTCGCAGGACCTACAGTACTTTGTGATGCAGCAGTTCGGTCGTGCGCCTACGTGGACTGTGACCGGCGTGCCGGCAAGCTTTTTCACCGAGGGGATGTACCTGCAAGTACATATAAATGTCAGCTATACAGGTGCCTGGGGCCAGCCAAGCACGGGGACTGCTTTCCCTGGTTATGAGTCGTCGTCTTCAAGCTGCCCCTGCTGGTGCGGCAACTGGTTTTGGGGCAACTGGCCCAATCCGGTGCCCTTGGGCACTGTCGGCGGCCTTGGGGCAGCGGTGTTGGTCGGTGGCGGCTTGGTCGGTAGGCAGCTAAAGCGTGAAAGGTCGCTCAGGCGTTCTTCGGCTCGCGCGGCTTAGCCGAGCACTAGAGGAGCCTGACCATGAGGATTTGCAGGTCGTGCCACCGGGGCGGTGGCACCTGGCTGAGAGCGGTCCTCGTGGTCGGGCTCCTTTTCTTTGCCTTTTACCTGCTGCAGCACCCAGCGAGGACGGCCGAGCTGCGCATGGACGCTGAAGTTCTGCGCTTGGCGGGGTTCCACGGAGTGGCGCTGGTGAGCGGGACCTACGTGTACTTGGTCCCTGTGCACCAACCGGCCTTGCTGGTGGAACTGGCGCCATCTTGCTCGTCGCTTGCGTCGGTGCTCACTCTGGGGAGCCTGGCCGGGATATTGCCTCGGGCTTACTGGCACAGGGGCCGCGCGCTGGTGGCGGTCGTAGTAGCGGGGAGCGCCGTCGTTTTGGGCAACCTCGTGCGGATTGATTCTTCCATCGTGGCTGGGCTACTGCTCGGGCGCTTCGCCCTTGTTCTGTTCCACAACACGGCTGGTGACGTGTTCGGCTTTGCTTATACTCTTGGAGGTTTTCTCCTAATGCTGTTCTTGCTGCTGCCGAGGACGTCTGCGAGGCAGGCTGAAGGTGGCGTTGGCACAGCTGCGGCGGCCATGGCACAACTGGGCCGGGCCTGATGGGAATGTTGGCTGTCGGCATCGCAGGAGGCGTGTTGGTAGCCGTGGCCATCGCCTGGCGCTTGGTAGTGCGCAAGCGGGCAAGTTCGGCCTTGGTGAAAGCGTTGGCTGACCCGCAGGAGGCAGCTCGGGCGGCCGCTGTCGAGGTGGTGGCGGCCGGGGGTATCTCTCGTTTTGCTCGCGTGCTGTGGCAGCAGGCCCAGACAGAAACGTCAGCAGTGGTGCTGGAGCGCATCGTTGAGGCCGTCGTGAGGAACCAGTGGGAGCCAGCCGAGGACCCGGCGCTGGTGCGACTTCGCCTATGGGCCCAACAGCGCTTGGAGCTTGGTCTCGGGCAGGCGGCCCACAGCGACCCCGGCGGTGACAAGGCGACAGGCGCTGGCGAAGAGGTAGGCAGTGACAAGGAGACAGGCGGTGGCGAAGAGGTGGGAGCGGCGGGTCGCCCAGGCTCCGAGGATCCCGTCAGTTACCACTTGGCGCGCCTCGAAGCGTTGGTAGCGGAGGTGAGCGAGGCGAACCGCTCAGGCACGTGGGTCAGCCGCCGCCCGAAAGGGCCGGGGGCATTGGCCGGTGACCACGGCGACGAAGCAAGCGTGGAAGGCTCTGTTCATAACGGAGAGACCGGCGAGCCTTTGGCTAAAGGCGAAGAGTTCCGCGAAGAAAGCCTGCAACCCGCTCTACTGGCCAAGGACGAAGGTCGCGTGGCCGAGACTGGACAGGGGGTTGAACATAGCCCAGTCGCGGGCGGACGTGGCACAACCGAGCCCGAGCCCGAGGCCGGGCCCGAAGCAGGCATTGCCGGTGCTCTCGGGGTGCCGAGCCGGAGCGACCTGGTGAGGTTCCTGCGTTGTTACACCAGTACTAAGTTCGAGCCCTCCAAGATGGCCCCAGCCGACGCACCGGCCACAGCACGAGAGAAGCTGGCCGGGCTTGTGAGCCGTGCACGATGAGCGGCTTGGAGGGCCCCGTCGCCCCATCGGAGCAGCCAATAACCGTGCAGCCAATAACCGTAATGGTGACCGGTGCTGGCGGTCCCGCTGGGGTGTCCGTGGTCCGTGCTCTCAGCCGTATGGGCCATGCGGTGGTCGCCGTGGACACCGACCCCCTTGCTGCTGGCCTTTACCTGGCCTCGCGGTCTGCCTTGGTGCCCGAAGTAGATGACGTCGGCTACGTCGACGCGCTGGTCGACATGGCACGGTCAAGCGGCGCTAGAGCACTTGTCCCCACGCTTGCCGAGGAGCTGGTTGTCCTAAACGACGCCCACGGCCGCCTCGAGGACGCCGGCCTTGCCCACTGGTTGCCAGATCCAGCCGCGGTGCGCCGCTGTACCGACAAATGGGAGTTCTCTCAAGCGCTCTTGGCTGCTGGCATTTCTGCACCCCCAACCTCTCTCGGGGCGGCCGACGGCTTGCCAGGGCCTTGGGTGGTAAAGCCGCGTTTTGGGCGGGGTTCGAGAGACGTGAACATCGTTGAGGACCCTCGTGAACTACCTTTCGTCTTGGCTCGCGTGCCCCAGCCGATAGTGCAAGCCAAGCTGGAGGGCCGAGAGTTCACGGTGGACGCTCTTGTGGGCCGCGATGGCCAGTTAGCCGGTGCTGTCCCCCGGTGGCGCAATGAGACACGCGGGGGGATATCGACAAAGGGCGTCACTTTTGCCGACGAGCACCTAACTGGCGAAGTTGCCAGGTTGTTGCGCACTTTACAGCTTGTTGGGCCGGCCAATGTCCAGGGCTTCGTGCGCGAGGACGGGCTCGTCTCGTTCACTGAAGTGAACCCCCGTTTTTCTGGTGGCCTCCCGCTCAGCCTGGCCGCCGGAGCTGACCTGGTGGGTGAGTACTTGCACTGTGTGCTCGGCGGGCAGCCCAGGAGCCAAAGGCTGAAGTTCCGGCCAGGTACGAGCATGACTCGCTATTTCGAGGAGATCATCCAGGGATGAGGACTGTGCTCGTCCCGTTTGGGACCAGGCCGGAGATCGTGAAGCTTTCGCCGGTCATCGAGGCTCTCAACGCGGCGGGCCTGCGAGCGTGGACGGTTTTTACCGGGCAACATTACGACCCCGCTCTCGCTGGGCAGTTCTTGGCCGAACTGGGCGTGCGAGCTGATGCCAGCTGGGTGCTTGACGGTGACGGCGCTCACCGCTTGGCACTGATGACCGAGGGAGCTGAGCGCGAGCTGTCGACGGCCAGGCCGGACCTCGTGCTGGTCCTTGGCGACACCAACACCGTCCCGGCGTTTTGTCTTGCGGCCCGGCGCAACTGGGTGCCTGTTGCCCATATCGAGGCAGGCCTGCGGTCCTACAACCAGAGGTCAATGGAAGAGGTCAACCGCAAGGTCGCGGCGGCCTGTGCGTCGTTGCACTTTGCCCCTACTGAAATGGCTGCACGTTTCCTTGCTTCAGAAGGTGTCCCGCCTGAGCGTGTCTACGTGGTCGGCAACCCTGTCATCGACGTGCTCCGCCGGCGTGGAGCGGGACCGATCCCGCTAGAGGACAGGTCCGTGGTCACGCTGACAGCGCACCGGGCAACTAACGTCGACGACCCGGGCCGCCTCGCCCAATTGGTCGAGCTTGCCCGAAGGCTGGTGCAGGAGGTTGGGCCGGTCGTTTTCCCGCTTCACCCGCGTACCAAGGCGCGCTTGGAGGAGCACGGCTTGGGCTCAGCTTTGCTCGCTAGCGGGGCTCAAGTCGTGGCTCCTTTGCCTCACGATGAGATGCTCGGCACGCTTGCACGTTCTAAGGTGCTCGTGACCGATTCGGGGGGGATGCAAGAAGAAGCCGCTTTCTTTGGGGTGCCGGTCGTGGTGCTGCGCCGTTCGACGCCCCGCTGGGAAGGTGTCGCCAACGGGTCATCGGAGCTGACCGGCGTCGACGTGGAGGCGGCTGTCGCAGCGGCAGCCGAGCTTTGTCAGCCCGAGCGCTTGCGAAGGATCTCCGAGCTGCCGTGCCCTTATGGGGACGGCCATGCTGCGGAGCGGATCGCCTCGGTCCTTGCTGACGAGCCCACATGGGCTTTGCTGCGCCTAGAGGAACCAGACCTCACAAATTGGTCACCGTTCGAGGAGGCCTGGCCAGTCGGCCCGGGCCAGAGGTAGCTGTACTGGGCTATGGACGACATGCAGGCTGGCACCGCCCCTATTGGACCTATTAAAGGTGCCCTTTTTGACTTGGACGACACGCTGTTTGAGCAAGCGCAGTGGCTTTCTAGGGCCTGGGTGGCCGTCGGTGAAGCGGCTGGTGCTTATGGTGCCGACCCAGAGGAAATGACAAATGCCCTCATGGCTTTGTGTGCCGAAGGTAGTGACAGCGGCCACATCATAGACCGAGCTCTCCAAAAGATAGGGGCTTTTCGCTGCCCGGTAGGGCCGTTGCTAGCCGCTTTCCGGCATTTCAGCGCGCCTCACTTGGAGCCTTACCCAAGGACCGCTGAGCTGCTCTTTAGGCTGCGGGCCAAGGTGCCGATCGGGCTAGTAACCGACGGCGACCCAGCTGTGCAGAGGGCCAAGTTGGAAAGCCTCGGGCTGTCTTCGGCGTTCGACGTTTGCATCTTTTCTGACGAGCTGGGAAGAGCTCACCGTAAACCTGACCCCTTGCCGTTCCGAGCCGCTCTCCGAGAGCTCGGCCTAGCACCGAGCAGCGTAGTCGTGGTGGGCGACAGGCCCTCCAAGGACATAGCCGGGGCGGTGGCCGCCGGGATGCGTGCCGTGCGTGTCCTTAGCGGGGAGTACCGGGCCATGCCCGATCATCCTCGGACATGGGCAACTGTGCCGGACGTGGCCGCAGCTATTGCGCTTATCGAGGACTTTGCCGACAAGCGCCGAGGCCAGGTGACAAAGTTATGCGCGCCGCTTTAGAAGTGCCAAGGCTAGCGTAGCGAGCACACCGAGACAACTGAGCAGGGCGAGCCCGGCCACCAGTACCTTGGCGGGGCCGCCCGGCTGGCCACCGCCTCGCTGTGCTCCAGCTCGCGCTGCTAAGCCATGCCGGGGCTGGTGGGCGGGCCGACCAGGCCGGGGGCCAACCGAAGTGGCGGTGGTAATGGCAACTGGCCGACCAGCGCCGGGACGTGAGGGTTGTACCGGCCCGGGAACTCGCCGGTACTCGGCCACCTGGCCGGATCTGTTGTGGGCATAGGCGCCCGAAGCCGCGCTTTGAGCGTTGGGCGGCGTTATTAGGCGCCCGGATGAAGAGCTAGCTTGTTTTACGGCCTTGACAAGTAGGGCTGGTGCAGCTCTGAGGGGAGAGCTAGCTGCCGTTGGCGGCGTACTCGCCACGTCGGGTGCGCTCGTCGTTGTCACCGGTGCGGTCGTGGTTGTTGTCGCTGGCACGGTCGTTGTTGTCGCTGGCACGGTGCTCGTAGTGCTCGGTACCGTCGTGGTCGTCGTAGTGCTCGGTACCGTCGTGGTCGTCGTAGTGCTCGGTGCGCTCGTCGTTGTCACCGGTGCGGTCGTGGTTGTTGTCGCTGGCACGGTCGTTGTTGTCGCTGGCACGGTGCTTGTAGTGCTCGGTACCGTCGTGGTCGTCGTGGTGCTCGGTGCGGTAGTCGTTGTCACCGGTGCGGTCGTTGTCGTTGACGTCGGCGCGGTCTCGGAGGAGACTGTCGGGCTCAGGTACGGCAACCCCGAAGCTGCGATGATCGCGTCGCCCGCGTCAGCAGTCGTGTAGGGCCATCCCCACGCGACGGTGCTCGCTGCCTGCATGATCAGTGACAGGCCGTCTTCAGCAGCGCTTGGGTCTCCTGTTTCAGCCAAGGCCGAGCTCATGCACGGCCAATAGCCGACGGGCTGCTTTTGGACCGTGGCATTGTGGAGGAAGTCGTCCAGGGCAGCCGGCTGGTCCCAGTCAGGGTGGTAGGTGAGGGCTTTTTCCATAAGCGAAGTTGCCCGTTCGCCGGTCACTGCGCCCCACAGCACCGCGAACACCTGCTCCATGGTGTCGGGGTAAAGGACGGGCCAGTCGGTCGTGTGGCGCGCGCCGTTCGCCTGTTCAGCCCAGTCGTAGGCGCCCGTAGCGGGGTCCCAGAGGTCGGCTATGCCTTGGCGCATCGCCGCAGCGTCACCGCTGGCCTTGGCAGCGAGGGCAGTGTTGCCAAGGGTAGACTCTATGGACGCCGCCGCTTCCAGCCCGCCCAGGGCTTGGGCGTTGTCCATCAGGTAGGCGACTTGCCATGTCGGCTTCGCCCATGTGAGCCCGTTTGGCTGCTGGGTGGACTCTATGGCGTGCAAGGCTCCGGCGGCTCCGGCGGCAAGGCCTTTTAGCTCGTTTAGGTCGGAAGTGGCGTAGTAGGTGTCCCAGGCTGCCGCCAGGAACGTCCCGGCATAGGCATCGGTCGAGTCGATGTTGCCGTTGGGAACGGGCGTGGTGCCGTCCTGCACCGTGTAGTCCGTGACGTACCCGCTACCAGGTTGTTCGACGCTCGCGTACCAGTACAAGTAGGCCCAGGCACGCTGAGCGTAAAGCGGGTTGCCGGTGACCTCACTGGCGCGAGCGAGCCCTGCAGCGGCCAAGTTGCCGAGGTAGGGCCAGATGAGCCGGAGCGTGGGCCTGTCTGGCCAGACCGCGATGGCTCCGTCCGGTAGTTGGGCCTGCAGCACCCAGTTGGCCTGTTCGGTGATGAACGTGCTCGTGGGGGAGATCTCAGCAAGGGCCGGCGCTGTCGGCTGTGCCTGCGCCTGCCCTGGCTGAAGCACAAGGCCAGCCACGGCCAACGTAAGCGCAAGCACTGATGCCCAAAGTGAGCGCAACGACACTTTCCGCGCGGCCACAGTGCTTTGGCACGTCGGCAGGCGCGGTCAACGGCTTGAGCAGAAGCCGAGGTGATATCGGGTATTTCCGAACAGGGTACGCACGGCCCTCTTGCGCCCGTACTGCCGTCCAGTGCCCGTGCTGGCGCGCAGCGCGGAGCCGGAGAGGCTTGGGCGTCAGCGGAGCCGGTCTAAGGCCGCTTTTGCCCCTTTTGCTAGCAGGGCCGGCAGCTCCAACGCGTACGCTGCCAGGCTCACCAAGCTGATGGCGCTCAGCGCGTAGCCGGCGAGCTCGATGTTGTCCAGCGCGTAGCGCAGTACGACTCTTGCCGGGTGCCCCTGGTCAGCTTTGGGGACTTGCACCAGGGTCATATCGGGACCGGCAGTCAATACGGGTACTGGCTTGCCGTCGACGGTAGCGTGCCAATCTGCCGTGGTGTACTGGCGCAGGAAAACAGCGCTTGAGCGCGCGGGCAGGACGAGGTCGCGCTGTTCTGCGTTGACGTAACGGTCGAGGACCCTAGGTGCTCGAGGTGGGCTCTGCAGGTCTCCAAGAGCCCTCCCCAAGAACGAAGACTCTGCACGGTTGGAGGAGATGTCCAAGATGTACGGCAGGTTAAGGCCGGACCAGAGCACCGTCCCTTTGCCGAGCTTGCCGCTGACGATGACCGGCTGGCCGTGCGTGTACAGAAGCGGGGCTGCCCACCCGGGGGCAACTTTGCCGACTTGTACGGCTAAAGCCTGGTCGCTGCCGTACACGGGCGGGGACCAGGCTCTTAGGTCTGCACCGGCGAGCAGTGAGCTGTCGCTCGAACGAAATGCCCACTTGGCGTAAACAGGTAGGGTCGTCGTCGAGCTTACGGGCAGCACTGAGCCCTTGGCAGCGTTTAGCTCCGCCACGAGGGCAGGGTTGTCGCCCGAATCGACCACTAGGTGGCCGCCGCCGCGGACGTAACTTGCAAGGACGGAGTTGTCTCTTGCCTGGTTGCCAATGGTCGCGCCATAGATGAGCACTGTCTTGTAGCCGGCAAGCTCGGCCGTACTTAGCTCGTCCAGGTCTGGGCCCGCCCGTACGGGCAGGAGCTGGCTTGCGCCTACGTCCACGAACGACAACGCTCGCAAGACCAGCTCGTAATGAGCGGTGTCTGCTACTACGAGGACGGTAGGGCAAGTAACAATAGTCGCAAGGGGGGGGCGATGCCGTGTCTTGCCAGACGTCCACGTCCCCATAGGCGCGCTCCGAGCCAATTTGGTGCAGCCCTGGGGTCAAAGACGCCAGTTGGGCCGCTACCGGGTTGTCGGTGAAAAGCCAGCGCACCGCGTAGTAGTCGAGCAGGTACGTGCGTGCGGCTGGTGAGCTCTGGCCGTAGGAGCCCGATACGGTGTCCTCGACCCAGTACTGCAGGTTCAGGTGCAAGGCGGCTTGTTCTTCGTAACCACGCACCTGGGCTGTCGTGGTGACAGCATTAAGCCAGCGGCTGGTCAGGTCGTCCTCTCCGAAGAGCCGGTAATTGGGGTTGTCGTACGCCGCCTTTGGCACAAGCTCGACAAGGGCCTGTGGCATAGGGTCACTGCCGCGTACCGCCGGGCTGAGCACCGCCGGGAGGGTCACCAAGAGGCACCCGGCAACGGCGCCAAAGCCGACGGCAGATAGCACCAAGTGCGCGCGCTCGTCGTGGTCAGCTACGACAACGGTCCCGCCGATGGCGGTTACCGCTGCCAGCAGCCATGCGGAGTAAGTCAAGAGCTCTTGTGGCTGCATCCCGTTCACGTACAAGCCGAAGTGGGGCAGGACATAGCCGACGAGCCCGTAGGCGAGGCTCACGAACGTAGCAACAACGAAAAATGCGACCAGGCCGAGGTCGGCTGGTGAAGGCACCAAAGGCGCTGGCCGGGACGTAGCAGCGCCAGCGCAATGGCAACGACAACAGCCAAGGCCAACGCGATCATCACCGGAGGGAGCGTCGAGATGTCACCTTTTATGGGCAAGAACAGCTCGTACCAGCGCAATGGTTGCAAGTTGCCTGTCAACGCTGACTGCGTACGAGGTAACAAGAGGAGCGGCAAGTAGAAGCTGGCGGACAAGCCGATAGCACCTGCGCAGACCCACGCAGCATGGGTGAGGCGGGTGCGCAAAGGTGGGGAGCTGCTGATCAGGAGCACTCCTGCGGCCAGGCCGACCCCGATCAGGCCGGGGACCGGGTGGCACCACAGCGCGAGGCCGAGGAGAACAGTTGTGGCGACAGCGCGTGGCCTTGAGGCCCTTCGCCGGTAAAGCGCCGCCGTCGCAATACCGAGCGCCGCAAACCCAAAGCCTAAGGTCCTCGGGTAAAGGCCCCAGACTAGCTCCTGGCACCACAGGACTGGCGTAGCCAGAACCAGTCCTGCTGCCACCAGCGCAGCGGCTCGATTGGAGGTGACGGCAAGCACTAGCCCGTAGCACCCGAGGACCTCCGCGGCGATCCCAAGCGCGCCCCAAAGCTGCATCGACCCAGCTAAGGAGAGCCCGCTTGCCCAAGTTGTGCCGGCAATGACGAGGTGGTACCCGGGCGGGTAGGTACCCTGGAA
>JBMFUG010000073.1:0-13261 GCA_049966695.1 Acidimicrobiales bacterium
GTCGAAGGCCGCCGTGCACCAGCTGACACGCTCGTTGGCCGTCGAATGGGCGCCCTACAACGTCAGGGTGAACGCCCTGGCATTGGGCTACGTGCGCACCGAGATGTCACCTGAGCCGACCGAGCCCGAGTACGTCCAGCGCTGGGTAAAGGACGTGCCGATGGGCCGGATGGCTACGCCGCAAGAGGTAGCGCCCGCAGTGGTCTTCCTGGCTAGCGAAGCTTCTAGCTTCATGACAGGCAGCGTCGTAGTAGCCGACGGTGGCTACACCTTGTGCTGAGGAACCAGCTGGGGCTGCTGCCACGTGCAGCACGAGGTGCCCGGCCGCGTCATGGCCGTCGGCTGGGGCCAGGTCCTTCGCGGCATTTCCCTGTCATGGAGGGACCGGCCTGTAGAGGCCCATAGGTTCGCATTGTGGGAAGCCGGGGCCGCCCGACTTCACTTCTCTGCGCTTGCACGTGCAGAGCGTGGCCAACGGGCGTATCCTATGGCTGCCAAACGAAAGGTCCCCGTGACATTGGCCGAAAGCCCGCCTGCTATGTGCACCACCATAGGCCAGGGCATCGAGCGTGCCTACCAGACGCACTGGGTCTCGCCAGCTTTGTCCGAAGCAAAGCGCCGCCAGTTGGCAGAGCGCCAAAGCCGGCCAGCCGACCTGGTGGTGGTCATGCCGCTCAAGGACTGGACCTGCGTGGAGTGCTCCGGCACCGGGGACATGCTGATCATGGAAAGCCCTGGACCGCTTTGCCTGGCCTGT
Organism: Acidimicrobiales bacterium; assembly: GCA_049966695.1. Classification (GTDB taxonomy): domain Bacteria; phylum Actinomycetota; class Acidimicrobiia; order Acidimicrobiales; family Palsa-688; genus JAKAWM01. The sequence goes on from JBMFUG010000073.1 coordinate 758, forward strand.
GCCGACATGGACCACCTCGTCTTCCTGCCCTCAGGGGACGCCACGCTCACCCGGTGCGCCAAGAAGCTGAGCGGGCTTTCCGCGGTGGTGGTCCGCTTCAGTCGGTCGAGGAAGCGCTACGAGCTCCAGGGGAACCTCGTCGAAGAAGCTGCTCTCGACCAAGCTGAACGGGAGCGCCTAACCGATGAGGAGGCACGGGACCGCCACCGCGAGCGCGAGGAGGCCCGCCGGACGGACAGGGACCGCACCTTCCAGGCGGAGATGGCGGCCGAGATCCTGCGGCTGTTCCCTGGCTGCCCTGCAACGCGCGCCGAAGCCATCGCCTACCATGCCGCCGATTGGGGGCCGTGCCGGGCATAGCACAGCGGGCCATGCGCTCAACCCACGAGCGGTGACCCTCGCAGTTGTGGCCTCCGTGCGTCACGAGGAGACCGGCTACGACGAGCTGCTCATGTCGGGCGTTCCTCGAGCCGCAGCGCGCGAGCGGGTGGTTGCCGAAGTGCAGCGCGTCCTGGAGAGCTGGCAGGCACCCGGGTCCTCCTGAGCTGTGCACCTCGGCGGACCCTGCCCCAAACCCGCGCCGCAGTGCGCGATCACCGCAGGTAGCGTCAACTTCCTGTCCGACGCGGGCCAGGAGCCGGCAGAGGCGCGGGACCGGCGGCTCCAGGCCATTGGTGCATGACCGTCGAAGCGCAGGAGAATGTCACTATGGCTTGCGAAGCTCTTTCTGCGCCGGTCCGGGTAGGCAACCTCCAGCTTAGGAACCGGACGATCTTCCCACCGATCTCGACCAACCTCGCCTCAGTCAGTGGCGAAGTGACCGAGGCGATGGTCGAGCACTACGCCCGGCCAGCTAGAGGCGGCGTGGCATTGGTAACGGTCGAAAACGTTTGCATCGACTACCCGGCAGCAATGGAAGGCGCCACTCAACCGCGCTGCGACGACATGTGCTTCGTGCCTGGCCTTAGCCGGCTTACCGAAGCAGCCCACGCCTACGGAGCCCTCGTTTTTGTCGAACTGAGCCATCCGGGCCTTATGGGCTCGCACCAGCCGGTTATCGCACCGTCTGACACTAGCCTGCGTCCCGACGGGGCACGCCCGCACGTCCTTTCACCAGGTGAGATCGAAGACGTGGCAATGAAGTTCGCCAGGGCCGCCTTGGTCGCCCAGAGGGCTGGTTTCGACGGCGTAGAAATTGAAGCTGCGCACGGCTTGCTCGTGAACCAGTTCCTATCGCCTCTCACCAACAAGCGCACGGACAGTTATGGGGGCTCGACCGAGAACCGGGGCCGCTTTGCCAAGCTGGTCATCGACGCGATAAGAGAGCTTTGCGGAGATGGTTACACAGTGACCGCAAGGCTTGGCGTGATCGACTATGCCGAAGGGGGCGTACGGCCAGAAAGCGACGGCCTCGCCTTGGCAAAAATGCTTGCAGAGTACGGCTACGCTGCCCTCCACGCCGACGTCGGCCTTGGGGACAAAGAAAAAAGGCTCGAGCCCATGGCCTACCCGCAGGCCTGGCGGGCGAACCTGGCCAAGGTCCTAAAAGACGGAGGCCTGTCAGTCCCAGTTATAGCTGTGGGCATGATCAGAGAGCCAGTGGTGGCGGAGCGCCTAGTGAGCGAGGGGACGGCGGACATCGTAGCCCTCGGCCGCACCCTGGTGGCCGACCCCGACTGGCCGATAAAGGCGTTCTCCGGCCACGACGAAACGGTACGCCGCTGCGTCGGCTGCTCCGAGTGCATCGTCTCAAGGCATGCGGCTGGCACTGCCATACGCTGTGGCGTAAACCCTCTAATTGGCAAGAGCAAAGACTACGGGCGGACCGTGCCCGCCATGGCCCCAAAGAAGGTCGTAGTCGTGGGCGGCGGCCCGGCCGGCCTTGAGGCAGCCCGCACGGCGGCCCTCCGGGGCCACAAAGTCGTACTTTTCGAAGGACAACCTGACATCGGCGGGGCGGTCCTGATGGGCTCCGTGCCACCAGGCAAGCAAAAGATGGCGTGGCTGCTGGAGTACTACCGTCGAGTACTGGCCGACCTCAAGGTAGATGTGCGCACCTCGATGACCGTCGACGAGGCCGCCGTCATGGCTGAAGATCCCGACGAAGTCGTTGTCGCGACGGGATCCGAACCCCTCGTACCGGCGCTTCCTGGCATAGACGGGCCACGGGTGCTTTTATATACCGACGTCCTGCGCGGCCAAGTACCGAGCTCCCAGCGCATAGTCGTCGGCGGTGGCGGCTTGGTGGGCTGCGAAACAGCGCTTTACCTGGCCGAGCACTCCAACTCGGTGACCATCGTCGAGATGTTGGCTGACATTGCCTTGGGGATGGAACCTATCAGCCGGGCCTATTTGCTCCGCGAGCTGGCCAGTCACAACGTTGCCATCATCAAGCGGGCCAAGATCGTCAGCCTGAGCGAGACATCTGTGCGACTTAGCCAGACGCCCGTCGTCTCAGCCTCAGGGGCTAGCGCCGGGAACGGGCCGGTGACGGCTAACGATATCCCCTTTGACCATTTCGTTGTTGCATTTGGCGGCAAACCGCGCCTTTTCCCCCACTTGCCGGTACCGGCACGCGTCATCGGCGATGCTGTCAAAATAGGCAGGCTGGTCGATGCGGTGCGTGACGGCTACGCCGCCGGGGCAGCCTTGTAGGAAAGTAGTCAGCGCTGTGTGCTGGGACGAAAAGGTCGCCACCAGTCTGAGGACGCCCGGGGGCTCAGCCAGTGCTGTCGGGCGGCACCAAGAAGCCGACCAGTTCCACGTGCTCCGTCATTGGGAACATGTCAAAAGCCCGCAGGCTGTCGAGGGCCCAACCGTGGTCGAGCAGCACGCGCAAGTCCCGTGCAAAAGTCGTCGCGTTGCAAGATACGTACCCAACGCGACGCGGCGGTGGGCGAAGCTCTGCGAGCGCCGCCATCACTGCGGTACCGGCTCCGCTGCGCGGCGGGTCAAGCAGGACCAAGTCCGCTTTGCCCAGCCCGCTGGCCATAAGGCGAGGCGTGACGCTCGCTCGTAGCGCGCTGAGCTGCGGGAGGTCAGCTGTGTTGGCCACCAGGTCGGCGTGCGCCCGCGGGCCCCGCTCTACGGCTAAAACTGACCCCTTGGGGCCAACTCGTTCGCCGAGCGCTGCAGCCAGGAGCCCCACACCGGCATATAGGTCCACGGCCGCCTCACCCGGTTGCGGGTCAAGCCCCCCAAGCACGACGTCAGATAGCAGCTCCGGGGCACCGACGTGCACTTGCCAAAAGGACCCAGCCGAGACTCTGAACCGACGGCCGGCCACGTCTTCGTGAAGCCAACCCGGCCCTTGTACAGGCTGTCGGTCGATTACGAGCCCCCCGTCCACCTGGAAGACGTTGGGAGAACGAAGCCGGCTGTTAACCCGTGCCACGCGGCACAAAGTCTCGCCTCCCAAAGCTATGGCCTCCACCTCGGCCGCACCAGGCCACAACCGCCTTTCCGGCCCAAGTGCTTCTACGCGTTCTGATGCTATGCGGCACTCGTTGACCAGTTCCAAAGCGTGCGAGCGGTAGCGGCGGAACCCCAGCCGGCCCCTGTCGTCTGCAGCAAAACGAGCCCGCACCCGCCAGCCCAGGCCGTCGACATCTCCCGGTACTGGCTCAACGACCGGTGCCACCTCCAGGCGAGCGAGCCCACGAAGCGCCTCCGCCACTAGAGCGGCTTTCAACCGCCGCTGAGCCCCGAGCTCCACATGCTGCCAGTCGCAACCGCCGCAGTGGCCAGGGCCGGCATGAGGGCAAGGCGCGGTCACCCGGTCTCGCGAGACGTCAAGGATCTCCACCGCGTCGGCCCGTAGGTAACGCGCTCTCTGCTCGGTGACCCGCGCCCGCACCCGCTCCCCTGGGAGGGCATGGCGCACAAAGACCACCCGCCCGTCAGGGGCCTTGGCGGCACAACCGCCGCCCATAGCCATCTGGCCCACTTCAAGCTCGACGTCACTGGGCATCTCTACGAGGGGAAAAGGCTAACCTGCTCGCGTCGCCCCCGGCACGACAGCCCCTGTGCAACGGCGCTTTGGCCCACGGTCCCGAGTTGCGCGCTGCAGCTAAGGCGTCACGACCACACGCACAAACCTGGCCATTGACCGACCAGGGTTTAGGTACGCGTAGGGGTGCTGGGTAGGTAGCCTCAGGTAGCCCCCGAGGCCAAGTGCCAGCCTTTCCTCACCAATTTCCACTACTAGGCGCCCCGAGGACACAAGGATCATTTCTTCGCTGCCGGGAGGGTCCGCTTCCCCTTGGTAGCGCGCCCCGGGCGCTAGCTCCCACTGCCACAGCTCCACCGTCGCCGCTCCCCGGTGCGAAACAAGCAAGCGGGCGCTGCTACCAAGGTTGTCCTCCCATACTGGCGTGACGTCTTGCGAGGCCTCCGGCACTAAAGGGGCTACCGGGCGCGCCACGACAAGCGACGCAAAGTCGGTGCCCAAGGCTCGAGCCAGCTTGTCCAGGGTGCCAAGGCTTGGGTTGGCCTCACCGGCTTCCACGAGAGCTATCATCCTCCTGCTCACCCCAGAGCGAGCGCTCAGCTCGTCAAGCGTCAGCCGGTGCTCCTGGCGCATCGCGCGAGCGCGCTTGCCGACCGCTCGCGCCAAGGCCAGCGGGGCAGCCGAGCTCGCGGTGGCCACTTCTTCTTGCGTCCCTACCATTTTTGTCGCTTCGTCGGCGGGCTACGCCGGGCTTCCCCAACGGACCTAGAGTGCAATATACTGCACTAGAGGCTAACGTGCTGGACGGTTGATGAGCGTGAAAAACTTGCCCGAGGCCAAAGCACGTCGCGAGCGTAGGTCACAGGCACGCGCCGTTGGCGTGCTTTTGGCTGCGACCGTCGCATGGGGCGGGACCTTCGTGGTCGTAAAGAGCGCCGTCTCCCATACATCGGTGGCCAACTTCTTGACCTGGCGGTTCCTCATTGCCGGAGGGTTGTTGGCCGGGCTACGGCCCCGGTCGCTAATGCAGCTTGGGCGCCGGGACATGAGCCGCGCAGCCCTGCTTGGCTTGGTCTTGGCCGCTGGCTACTTGGTGCAAACGCTGGGCCTGCGCCACACGACCGCTGCGATCTCCGGGTTCTTAACCGGGCTCCAAGTGGTGTTCACCCCGCTCCTGGCTTGGGTACTGCTCCACCACCGGATCCGGCCCAGGGTCTGGCTAGCTAGCGTAGTCGCCATAGGCGGCCTAGGAGTGATGTCGCTGAGAGGCTTTTCGCTCAGCAGCGGCGAACTGCTGACTGTTGCCAGCGCTGCTATTTTCGCCCTTCAGGTCATCGGACTGAGCGAATGGTCAACTCCCGCCAACGCCTACGGGATGGCAACCGCTCAGCTGCTCACCGTCGCTGCTTGTTCGTCGCTCGCCACACTGCCGTCAGGTCCCAGCCTCAGCGCCAATGCCGGAGTTTGGGGAGCAATCATAGGGACAGCGCTCTTGGCCACCTCGTTCGCTTTCGTCGCGCAGAGCTGGGCCCAGTCCAGGCTCTCCGCAGCTCGTGCGGCCCTCGTACTGACCATGGAGCCTGTGTTCGCGGCTCTGACGGCCTGGGCTGCCGGCGGCACCATCGGAGCCCTTGTCCTCGTCGGCGGCACCCTCGTGCTGGCAGCAATGCTCTTGGTAGAGGTCGGCGAGGCACGCGACAACACTGGCACGGCGGCTAGCTCGGCCCCGGAGCAGCGCTCAGACGACGCCCCGAGCACGACCGGCCATCTCTCTCAACGCACGACCGGGCAGTCTCCCAATGCTGCCCTTCAGCCTGCCCACGCTCGGCCGCCGCAGTGACCGGTCCATCCGGCCTGGCAGAATATACGGCTTGCCATAGGTTTGTTATCTGGCTCTCCTGATACTTGTGCTAACATACGACTAAGCTCGTGACGGGAGGACTGGAGGTACGCGATGACGGGTACGAGCGCACTTGGCGTACGGCAAAGCACTGCACGGGGACGTAACGACCGCTACAAGTGGGTTGCACTGTCCAACACCACTCTCGGGGTGCTGATGGTCACCATCAACCAGTTTATACTGCTGATCTCGCTCCCCGACATATTCAACGGCATCAAGCTCAACCCTCTAACCCCGTCGAACACGTCCTATTTCCTCTGGGTGTTCATGGGGTTCATGCTCGTAACGGCAGTGCTTGTCGTCAGCTTGGGCCGCGTGGGGGACATCTACGGCCGGGTCAGGATGTACAACCTGGGCTTTGCGGTGCTCACCCTTTTCTCGGTGCTCCCTTCCGTGACGTGGATGAGCGGGCCAGCTGGGGCCCTGTGGATCCTAATAATGCGAGTTTTCCAAGGAGTCGGCGGGGCGCTGCTTTTCGCCAACTCCGCCGCCATCCTGGCTGATGCCTTCCCGGCAAACGAAAGGGGCAAGGCAATGGGCATCAACGGCATTGCCGCAGTCAGCGGCTCCTTCCTGGGCCTGGTCCTGGGCGGCGTCCTTGGACCAGTCCAATGGCACCTTGTCTTTTTGGTGCCCGTGCCGTTCGGCCTCTTCGCGACGGTCTGGGCCTACCTCAAACTACAAGACAACGGCGTGCGGGCACGGGCCAAGATCGACTGGCTCGGCAACGCCACCTTCGCAGTAGGGCTGATCGCGCTGCTCGCCGGGATCGTGTACTCGCTCCTACCATATGGAGGGCACCCGACAGGCTGGGCCAACCCTTGGGTATTGGCTGGCGTCGTCGGTGGCTTGGCCACCATGGGGCTTTTCGTCTTCGTCGAGACCCGCGTCCCCTAGCCGACGTTCCGCCTAGGGTTGTTCCGCACCCGTGCTTATACCGCGGGCAACGTGGCAAGGATGCTTGGGGCCCTCGGCCGGGGCGGCTTGCAGTTCATGCTGATCATCTGGCTCCAAGGCATCTGGCTACCCCAGCACGGCTACAGCTTTGCGCAGACACCGCTGTGGGCTGGCATCTTCATGGTCCCGTTAACTCTGGGCTTCTTGGCCATAGGCCCACTGGCTGGCATTTTGTCAGACACAATGGGCGCGCGCGGCTTGGCCACGACAGGGTTGGTGCTAAGCGGCGGGACTTTCCTCTCGCTCGAGCTCTTGCCCATGGACTTCAGCCACGTCTGGTTCGCTCTCTTGATATTTTTGTTCGCTCTCGGCATGGGCATGTTCTTCTCGCCCAACCAGGCTTCGGTCATGAACAGCCTTCCTCCAGGACAAAGAGGGGCTGGGGCAGGCATGCTCAACACTCTCCAAAACTCCGCCACGGTGCTGTCGATGGGGCTCTTTTTCACGATCGTCACCCTCGGCTTAGCTTCTGAGCTGCCGGCTCATCTTTACCAAGGCCTCGTACGCCAAGACGTCAGCCCCGCGGCGGCTCACCTGGTCGCCAACCAGCCTCCCATCGGCAGCTTGTCCTCAGCCTTCCTTGGTTACAACCCTATAAAGGAGCTGCTCGCGCCCACGGGCGCCCTAAAGCACCTGGCACCAGGTCAGCTCGCCTACATCACCGGGCGGTCCTTCTTCCCTAAATTAGTCCAACAACCGTTTGCCAACGGCCTGCACCTGTCGTTCGATTTCGCCGCTGGTGCGACGATGGTCGCCGTGCTCGCAAGCGCTTTACGGGACATACGCTACGTCCACCGCACCGAGGGCCCAACCGGAGAAAGCACCCCAGCCGCAATAGCGTTGGCTGCAAGGGGCACCGGACCTGCGCAGCCCACCGTGGGCGTCGCTGCCAGGTGACAAGCCCCCGGCAAGCAAAGGCGGCCCACGGGCGCCCTCCGGCCCTTGGTACGACTAGGGGCTTACGCCCCTACCATGGTTGGCCAACGCTTCCTAGCCTGGGCAGTCGACGCCCCCTTGGAGGTGCAACGATGAGCCGTGACCGCCCTTGGTCATATGGCGGGCCATCGTCTGGTGAGACCCGCCTAGCCAGTCTCCGTTACGGCACAGCCAAGACAGTCAACCACCTTCGGCCGCCATTTTCCCATGGGCCAAATGAAGATGTAACCTACATAAAAGGTACAACCGACAAGCAAAAGGAGAAGATGTTATGGCACTGACTGAACAAGAAGAACCCCGGACCGGTTTACCACGCCTCGGTGAACCTGCGCCTGCCTTCGAAGCAGTAACCACGCAAGGCACCGTGAGGCTGTCCGACTTCGAGGGCAGTTGGCTCGTGCTTTTTTCGCACCCAGCAGATTTCACTCCAGTATGCACTACAGAGTTCATTGCTTTTGCCGAAATCTACCCTGAGCTCCAGCGACGCCATACGGAGCTACTGGGCCTCTCGATCGACAGCGTTTACTCTCATATTGCATGGGTGCGCAACATTGAGGAAAAGACCGGCACCAAGGTACCTTTCCCCATAATCGCCGACCTCGACCGCAAGGTAGCAACTGCTTACGGGATGCTTATGCCGGGCGAGTCCAAGACCGAGACATCACGCTGCGTCTTCGTTATAGACCCCCGCGGCGTGCTACGAGCCATGATCTATTACCCCCTGACCACCGGGCGCAATATGGACGAAATATTACGCCTTGTAGACGCGCTGCAAATGGCCGACGCCAACCAGGTCGCGACTCCCGCCAACTGGAGGCCCGGCGACAAAGTCATCATCCCGACCCCGCCGACGACCGAAGTCGCGGCCGAGCGCATGTCTGATGAGTTTGCCCGGCAGACCGAGGGCTTCGAGCGCGTCGACTGGTACCTTTGCAAAAAGACCGTAAAAAGCGCTTGAGCCCATGGCCTGCATAAGTTCAGACGGGACGCTGAGCGCCTCCGGGCGGGCACTGCTCAAGGCGGTTGAGCGCCCTGCCACCGCCGAGGAGGTCTCTGCTGCAACTGGCCTCCCGCTTTTCCGCGTCAGGAGCGGGCTGCGGGAACTGGCAGGCGCTGGCATGGTGAGCCAACAAGGGCCGCTTTTCACCGCCACCGGCCCCCAGCCTACGGCCTAAGCCGCCAGCCTGGCCTGACCCGCCCACACCTTAGGCGAATTTGGGGGCACCGGCATAGGGTTGCTGATATGGCCGAGACCATCGCAACCAAGCCCGGTGCCCCACCGCCCGCCTTTCTGTTCGACTTGGACGGGACCCTCGTCGATTCCGTTTACCAGCACGTCGGCGCTTGGCAGGCCGCGTTAGCCGAGTGCGGCATATCTCTGTCCGTGTGGCGCATCCACCGCCGGATCGGGATGAGCGGTGGCTTGTTCATCAGCGCGCTCCAACGCGAGACCGGCCTCGACCTTGACCCCTCCGTACAAGCTCGGCTGACCGCTCTCCACGAAAAGCACTACAAGCAGCAAGTGGCAACGGTGGTACCGCTGCCGGGTGCTCGCGACCTCCTAAAGATGCTAAAAGAGCACAAGATCGCGTTCGCCATAGCCACGAGCGGGACGCTCAGCGTCGCCAAGGCCGCTTTGGACCTGCTCGGGGCTCGCGGCAGCGTCCCGGTGGTGACCCGCGACCAAGTGGCCCGAGCGAAACCCGACCCGGACTTGTTCTTGGCAGCTGCTCAACAACTGGACGTCCAACCCGCCAGGTGCTTCGTGGTGGGCGACAGCGTCTGGGACCTGCTAGCGGCCAAGCGTGCCGGGGCTTTGAGCATAGGGCTTCTCTCGGGTGGCTACGGTGAGCAAGAGCTGCAAGCTGCTGGTGCCTACCGCGTCTACGCAGACCCGGCAGACTTGCTCGACCACTTGGAGGAAGTCGGCGTCCGCCCCACCCGTTGAGCCGTCCCCAGGGAAAGGGACCCGTCGCGACTGATCGCTGGGGGCCGGTAGAGCCCTACACCGGCCTCAGTTCCCCTGACTGGCCCGCCGCTCCCCTGGTCCCCGACTGTCTACCCAGGCTGGCTCTGGCTTACCGTCAGGCGCTTGCCAGCTCAGCAAGGCGGACGAGCGATGGCCCGGTAAGCCGGTAGGTCGTCCACTCGTCCTGTGGCCTTGCACCGAGCGAGGCATAAAAGCCGATAGCCGCGCTGTTCCAGTTCAAGACAGCCCACTCCAGGCGATGGTAACCACGTGCCACGCACTCGGCAGCAAGGGCGCTCATGAGCGCCCTTCCCACGCCTTGCGAACGGTATGCAGGCCTAACGAAGAGGTCCTCTACATAGATACCGTGCGTGCCGCGCCAGGTAGAGAAGTTCAAGAACCACAACGCGCAGCCCACCACTTCGTTGCCGACGGTGGCCACATGGCCGAACAAGGCGGGGCGGGCACCGAACAAGGCAGCATCCAGCTGGGCTTCTGTCAGGTGGCACTCGTCCGCAGCCCGCTCATAAGCAGCCAGCTCGTGGACCAAGCGGACCACTGCTGCCACGTCTCTTGTTTCAACAGGCCTGATGTCCCCACGCGAACTGCTCATGTCCCCCTCGAATGTAGCCACACTGGTGCCCAGCCCTCTAACGGCCGCTCGGTTGGCGCTCCTCTGTCGGCGCGGCCCCCTCGAAGCCCCACATATCGCACATATGTACGATATCCTCCTTCTAGCTATGGCAAACGGTGAGCCCGCTGTCGGAGCGAAGGGCCACACCCTAAGGTGGCCGACGGCCAGCCAAGAGATGCGGGACACCCTGTTCGGGCCACGGCCCGAACGCCACGTGGGCTGCGGGGAGTACAAAAACCTCGAGTTCTTGCACGTGAACGCCCGGACGATCATCAACACCGTGCCCGCTTCTTCGCGGTTGCCTTTCCGCTACACGATCAACGCTTACCGGGGGTGCTCACATGCCTGCACCTACTGCATGGACGGCACCACCGCTGTCCTGATGACAGACGGCACCACCAAGCCATTGGCAGAGGTCCAAGTTGGCGACCGGGTTTTTGGGACAGCAGCTCGCGACGGCTACCGACGTTGTGTCAGCACCGAGGTGCTGGCCCATTGGCGGACAGTGAAACCCGCCTGGCGAGTTGCGCTACAGGACGGGACCACCCTGGTGACAAGTGGGGACCACCAGTTGCTCACTCGAAGAGGCTGGAAGTTCGTAGCGGGTGGAGAACTTGGCCCCGAGAGCAGGCCCCACCTGTCGTTCGGGGACGAGCTGCTAGGAGCTGGCGGACCACGCAGGACTTCGCCAGCGACGCATCGCTGCGGCACCGAAGCGGCAACCGGCCCTGACCGGGACAGCAACGAAGCCTGCACGGTCGCGCCAGGGCCTCACCTAAGGGTCACTTCTGTCGAAGCGCTCGGCCTGGACATGGCCATGTACGACATCACGACCGGCACCGGGGACTTCATCGCCAACGGTGTCGTCTCGCACAACTGCTTCGCCCGGCCGACGCACCGGTACCTAGGCTTGGGCATAGGGGAGGACTTTGAAAGGCGCATTGTCGTCAAGCTAAACGCAGTAGAGCTTGCCCGCGCAGAGCTCTCGTCTCCACGCTGGAAGGGAGACCTGGTCGCCATGGGCACCAACACAGACCCTTACCAGCACGCCGAAGCCAAGTACCACCTGACTCGTGGGATAATCATCGCCCTGACCGAAAGGCGCAACCCGTTCAGCATCCTGACCAAGTCCACGCTCGTCCTACGGGACCTCCCACTGCTCGCAGAGGCTGTCAAGCGGACCCGTGCTCGGGTCACCTTGTCGGTCGGGACGCTGGACCCTGAGGTCTGGCGCCTTACCGAGCCTGGCACTGCGCCGCCGGAAATGCGCCTCAAGGCGGTCAGGCGGCTCAACGAGGCCGGCGTCCCCTGCGGCGTCCTCATTGCGCCCGTCCTGCCGGGCCTGTCTGACAAGGACGAACAAGTGAGGTCAGTCGTCGAGGCCTCCCGCGCTGCCGGGGCAGTATCGGTGAGCGCTGCAGCGCTGCACCTGCGCCCTGGGACCCGTGAGCACTACCTAGCTTGGCTCGAAGCCGTGCGGCCCGACCTCGTTGAGCTGTACCTCAAGCGTTTTGGCCAGCGTGCTTACCAGCCGAAACGTGAGCAAGAACGCCTGGCCGCACTGGTAGAAGACGTTGCCGGGCCACGCCGGCGCAAAGCCTTTTCACCGCGCCAAGCCAAGGTCGTGCCAAGCCGGGCAAACCCACCGCGCCCGGCTCAGCTGACGATACCGTTTACCGCCTGCCCGATCAGCCAAGCTGGCCATTGATGACCAGGCCGGCTCTTTGCGACCGAGCGAGCCCGCTATGTCCGAACGGCTTTTTCTGGCTTGGCGGGCCATCTGCGCCTTGGCACGGCGCTGAGCCAATGGCTATCGGGCGCACAAGCCGGCCTGGCGGCCCCAGAAGACGTCGGCGACAAGCCTCACAAAGGCTGCCCGGCCACCGGTCGCCACATCGCTACGTGAGGCCCAATGACCGGCTCCTCCCAGGGCTCGCCAATGACGTACAGCCCATGGCGCTCGTAAAAGCCAACCGCACTGAGGCGGGCATTGCACCAAAGCAGTCCTCCGCCATTGCTCGCCACGTGGCCCATGACTGCGGCCAGTAGGGCAGAGCCGACCCTCTGGCGGCGCCAACCAGGTGCCGTAGCCATGCCGCGCAGGCGCCAGCAGCGCACCGACGAGCCCGGCGACGGGGAGCCGAGGGTGACCGGCAGCG
>JBMFUG010000074.1:0-12372 GCA_049966695.1 Acidimicrobiales bacterium
CTGAGGCCAGCGCAAGCGAGGCGCTCGATACCCACCAAGAAATGACCGCACCAGCGATGATCGCTACCAGGCCGGCCCTTGTGCCGGCCAAGCGCTGGACGATGTCGCGGGCAACGAAGCTGAGCGCGGCTAGGTAGACCCCCGAGGGCGCATGAAGCCCAAACCCGACCGGTAGGTAGTGGCTTCCCTGCACAAGCTCGCCTATGTGCGAGATCATCCAGTTAGACCCCGCGATCGAGCCCACATAGAGGGCAAAGCTCAGGGCCACCAGCACCCTTTGGGCTCGGTCGAGCCGTGGCCGGCGGCTGGGGGTGCGCGGCTCCCCGGCCAGCCGAGCGGTGCCCCAAGCACGCTCAGGTGCAACGAGCGGTTCGGTCACGGCGCATTTAGGTAAAGGCGCGGCTAGGCCATGGCAAGCTAAGGCGCTCGCACGACTCGGCTTGGGCAAGCAACGATAGGCACCTGGCCTCTTCGCCTTCTGCGATGTCGGGAGCAGCTCTTACTGCGAGAGGCTTGATGGAGATGCCGCCGCGGGCGTTGAAGTCCCCGAACACCCGGAGGTACCTAGGTGCGAGCTTGGTGAACAGGTCGTCGGCGATAGTGTTCACGCAGGCCTCGTGAAAGGTGCCGTGGTTGCGGTAACGCATCAGGTAGAGCTTGAGGCTCTTTGTCTCCACGCATCGCTGAGCAGGCACGTAGTCGACCCGGAGCCGCCCGTAGTCGGGCTGGCCAGTGACCGGGCAAAGGCTGGTGAACTCCTCGCACAGCAGCGAAACTACCCAGAGCGCGCCAGGTCTTGGGTTGTCGAAGGCCTCGAGCACCGCTGGATCGGGGTTGTCGTAGCGGTACTCGGTGAGCCCACCGAGCGCCCGCAGTGGAGCTTGGGCCATGGGCCGATCGTACAGGCGACAGCGCTCGGGGGCATACCAAAGAGATGGGCTTGGGCATACCAAAGCGCTATAGTTTGGCCGAGTAGAACCTGTCCCTCGGTGTCGTGTAGAAAGTACCACTAGTGAGCGTCGTCAGCACACCAGCACCTACCTCAGGCCAAGCCACGCCGCTTAACGTGGCCGGCCAAGCTAAGCCGCTGAACCCAGCCGACTACCGTCCCGCTCTTGTGAACGTAGGGGTGATCGTCTGGCTGGCCTCCGAGCTCATGTTCTTCAGCGGCCTGTTCGCCGCCTACCTCACGCTTCGGGCAGCGACACCCAACTGGCCACCCTTCGGGGACAAGGTGGACCCCAAGACAGTCGGCGTGGGCACGGTCGTGCTGTTGTTGTCGTCGGGCACGATGCAGTTGGCCGCGCGAGCCAACCATCAGGGCAACCTGGCCGGTTTCCGGGCGTGGTTGGCGTTCACGTGGGCCCTGGGCGCCATCTTCGAGGGCATGCAAGTGGTCGACTACGTCACCCGCAATTTCAGCCTCCAGCAGAGCGCCTACAGCGGTGCGTTCTATGTGCTCACCGGGATCCACTGGCTGCACGTGCTGGGCGGCCTAGGGGGGATGGTCATCATGTTTTTCCGCTCATTTAACCCACGTACCCGCTTTGGCGGCGCGCGTAGCGCTCCAGCCGTGGACATGCTCACCTATTACTGGCACTTCGTGGACGTCGTGTGGGTCGCCCTCTACGCGATGATCTTCCTCCTGCAATGAGCCTGAAGCGCCTGCTCCGACGAGCGCCCGCCCTTGTCGTCCCCAGAGAGCGCCGCCAGTTGCTGGCTGGCCCGACCGCGCTAGTAGGGTTGTCAGTGATCGCCTTTTCGGTCCTGTTCTGGACTGAGCGCGCCCCAGCCGAGACGGCAGTGGTGAGCACCTCTCACGTTGCCATCCAGGTTGGCGAGGCGCTTTACAACGAGCACTGCGAGAGCTGCCACGGCGTAGGGGGGGCCGGGGGCGTAGCGCCCGAGCTGGTCCAGGTGGGGCCCGCTGCCGCGGACTTTTTCCTTTCGACAGGGCGGATGCCGCTTGACTCTGTCCAGGACCAGCCCACAGCGCACACGCCGTACTTCAACAAGGCGCAGATAGCGGACATAGTCGCTTATATCAATGCCCTGGGAGTAGAGCACGGCACTCCTGGCCCCGCTATACCTTCAGTCACCCCGGCCTGCACGAAAGAGACCGCCACCTGCCCGACACTGTCGGAAGGCCAGCAGCTTTACCTCATGAACTGCGCCCAGTGCCACGATGCTTCAGCCAGCGGGGGCGAGCTAAGCCATGGCTACGTGGTCCCTAGCCTACGCTCGGCGACCCCCACTCAGGTAGCTGAGGCAGCGCGAGTTGGCCCTCGCCCGATGCCGACCTTTGGGCCCGGCCAGCTCTCGGACCAACAGCTCTCTGCCATTGCAGACTACGTGCACTACTTGAGCACGGCACCCGACCCAGGTGGCCTCGGCATCGCTCACTTCGGGCCGGTACCAGAGGGCTTCGTCGGGGTGATGTTCGGGCTGGGGGCGCTGCTCCTGGCAGTCCGCCTGATCGGTAACAGGGGATGAACGAACAGGGCCGTTACCCGAGAGTGATAACCGGCACGCACGGGCCCGACGAGGGCGCCGGTGCCGGTACACCGTGGCCCGGTGACGTACCACCCGACCAGGACGACACCTGGTACCCGCTCCGTGATGAGCCTTGGCGGGCCAAACGGGCCGAGCACCTGATCGCTTCCTTATGGGCAGTGACGGCCCTGTGCGGCATCGGGCTCATGGCTGTCTACTGGACGGGGGGCCAGGCTCAGCTGGAGGGGGTGCTCCTTTTTGCCGGTTTCAGTGCCTTGGGGGTCGGCCTGGTTGCCTGGGCACGCTATTTGCTCCCCGGTCAAGAAGTGGCCGCGAGCCGCGGTGAGCACACCTCAAGCGCGGAGGACCGGGCCGAGGTGGTCGCATCGCTGTCTAGGGGCACCGACGCCTTGCTGTCACGCAAGAGCTTCTTGGTCAAAAAAGTGCTGTTGCCCGTGGGCGGCATTTTTGGCTTAGCAGCGCTGTGGCCGCTGGCGTCGCTCGGTAGCCGGCCCGACCGGGCGCTGTTCCACACCAAGTGGTACCCGGGCGCGAGGCTTGTCACTGAGGACGGCCGGGCAGTGAAGGTCGACGACATCGTGGTCGACGGCGAGCTGACCGTCTTCCCCGAGGGCTTCATCGAAGATGCGATGTCGGCAGCTGTAGTGATCAATATCGGCAGGGACAAGATAAAGGCTCGTACGGTAAACGGCTACGACCAAGCAGGCTTTGAGGTCGTCTCTGGCTATAACGGGCTCGTTGCTTTCTCCAAGATCTGCACTCACGCGGGTTGCCCGGTGAGCCTGTTCAATGTGAACGCCATGCAGCTGATTTGCCCCTGCCACCAGTCGACCTTTGAGATATTGACCGACTGTGAGCCAGTGTTCGGGCCAGCGTCGCGCCCTCTGCCGCAGCTGCCGCTCGGCGTGAGCCCCGACGGGTACCTGATCGCGACTCGGGACTTCGTAGAGCCCGTTGGCCCCGGTTTCTGGGACCGCGGGTCAGAGCCATGAGCACGTTCGGCGAGCGCGCTGCTGCTCGCAAACGCGCCGAACGTCGCCAAAAAGCCCTCGACTGGGTGGACGACCGGCTGGGGTCGTCCAAATGGCTACGATCGGCAATGGACAAGATCTTCCCGGACCATTGGTCTTTTATGGTCGGCGAGATCGCAATGTACTGTTTCTTGATCCTCGTCGTAACCGGCATTTACCTCACTTTCTTTTACAATGCTTCGGGGGCGACGGTCGTCTACCACGGCCCCTACAAGCCTCTCGACGGCCAGAAGATGACCATGGCCTACGAGTCGGTGATCAACCTCTCCTTCAGCGTGCGTGCTGGGCTGGTCATGCGCCAGGCCCACCACTGGGCGGCCATCATCTTTATTGCAGCGGTCGTCTTCCACATGGGGCGGATCTTTTTTACCGGGGCCTTCCGCAGGCCGAGGGAGGTTAATTGGCTTATAGGCACCACCCTGCTTTTGGCGGCGCTCCTGGAAGGGTTCTCCGGCTACTCCTTGCCAGACGACCTCCTATCGGGGGGCGGTTTGCGCATCCTTTACTCGATAATCGAGTCCATCCCTGTCATTGGGACTTGGCTGGCGGCCGACCTGTGGGGCGGTGCCACGTTCCCTGGGAACGGGGACTTTTTCTCGCGGCTGTTCGTCCTCCACGAGCTCATCTTGCCCCTTGGCATAGCTGGGCTCCTAGGCGCGCACCTGGCTGTGCTCTGGCGCCAAAAGCACACCGACTTCCCTGGCCCTGGCAAGACCGAGCACAACATTGTCGGCAGCCGGTTGTGGCCTCAGTACTTAGTGAAGAGCAGCGCCCTGCTCATGTTCGTCGCTGGCGTGGTCTTTGGCCTTGGTGGCCTGGTGCAGGTCAACCCCGTCTGGGTGTACGGGCCCTATGAGCCGGCACGGGCCAGCTCTGGCACACAGCCCGACTGGTACATCGGGTGGCTGGACGGAGCGCTGCGGTTGTGGCCGCACTGGGAGTTCCGCAGCTTCGGCCACGAGATCCCCAACCCGTTCTTCCCGGGCGTTCTCATACCTGGGGTCATCTTCACGGTGGTCTACGCGTGGCCCTGGCTGGACAAGAGGATTTACCGCGACTACGGGGAGCACAACCTGCTGGACCGCCCCCGCGACAAACCGCTGCGGACCGCGATAGGTGCCGGTGCGCTCGCTTTCTTCGCTGATCTCACCCTGGCAAGCGCTACAGACATCATCGGCAACGCGCTTGGGGTCCCGTTCGAGACGCTTATCGAGATGCTCCAGTACGGAGCGTTCATCGCTCCCATAGCTGTCGGCGTTATTGCCTACCGTGTCTGCTTACGCCTTCAACGGGGAGAGGTCCACCCTGTCCAACGACCGGCCGGAGGGACCATCGTGCGCGACGCCAAGGGTGGCTACCGTACTTCGGGGGCGGTTCACGAAGGCGACGGCCAAGCCGCCGAGCTGGCCATGCTCGAGCCCGCTGGAGCGAGGCCGCCCAGCGCAACTAGCGGCCCTCAGCCCCCGTAGGCGCTTTGTGCTGAGGGCTTGCACCTAGCGCCGTGCACCTTCACGGTGCCGACGCCTGGCCTCGCAGCCCCGGGCGGCGACGCTGCCCCGGAGCGCCACGAGGCGCGGTAGCGTAGCGCCGTGGTGCGAGTGCTGTCGATGGTGCTAGCTGGGGGGGAGGGAAAGCGCCTCCTCCCGCTCACCTTGGACAGGGCGAAGCCGGCTGTGCCGTTCGGCGGCCATTACCGCCTGATCGACTTTGCCCTTTCAAACCTGGCGAACGCAGACCTGCTCAATATCGTCGTGCTGACCCAGTACAAGAGCCACAGCCTAGACCTGCACATCACAAGGACATGGCGGCTGTCCACGTTGCTCGGCAGCTACGTCACCCCCGTGCCTGCACAGATGCGTCGTGGCCCGTGGTGGTTCTCGGGCAGCGCCGATGCGATTTACCAAAACCTGAACATCATCGGCGACGAACGGCCGGATTATGTTTTGGTCTTTGGGGCCGACCACATTTACCGTATGGACCCACGCCAGATGCTTGCTCAGCACATGAGCACTGGGGCCTCGGTCACTGTCGCAGCACTGAGCGTGCCCGTGGCCGAGGCACGTGGCTTTGGCGTGATCGAGCCAGCAGGCGACAGCTCTAAAGTGGGCAGTTTCTTGGAAAAGCCCTCCGACCTGGAAGCCGTTGCCGCGGGCCGTGACCACCTGTACGTTTCTATGGGCAACTACGTCTTCAGCGCCAAAGCGCTCGTAGACGCGCTACGTGAGGACGCAGAGGACTCCGGTAGCCGCCATGACGTAGGGGGGGACATTATCCCCCGCTTTGTAGAGCAAGGCGAGGCTCATTTTTATGACTTCGCCACCAACGAAGTCCCAGGTTGTACCGACAACGACAGGGGCTACTGGCGGGACGTGGGCACCCTGGACAGCTACTACGAGGCCAGCATGGACCTGGTGGCAGTACAGCCGGCCTTCAACTTGTACAACGCGGACTGGCCCATCTATACGAGCCCACCGCAGCTGCCGCCAGCGAAGTTCGTTTTCGAGGAGCCGGCCCGGACGGGCCAGGCCTTCAATTCGATTATTTCGGGCGGTGTGATCATCTCAGGGGGCACGGTGAGGCGTTCGGTGATCGCTCCCGGGGTGCTGGTCGAGGAGGGAGCTGTGGTCGAAGACTCAGTTGTGATGGACAACGTCCGGATAGGGCCCGGTGCGCTGGTGAAGAGGGCGATAATCGACAAGAACGTGGTGGTCGCCGCGGGCGCCCGTCTCGGAGGCGAACTAGGGACCGATGCCAGCCAACACACGGTCTCAGCCAAAGGCGTCGTGGTGGTGGCCAAGGGCGAGAAAGTCGTCGCTTGACCCGGGTTGCCTTGCTTTCGCGGGAGTACCCACCGGAGATCTACGGCGGTGCTGGGGTCCACGTGGAGCACCTTTCGCGAGCGCTCGGCCAGCTGGTAGACCTCGGGGTTTATTGCTTTGGCGCGCCTCGGGACGACCCTGCTGTCGCGGGGACCTACGAACCGTGGGAGAAGCTGGGAGCCAACGGCAAGGACGCGGCCTTGGGCTGGCTGTCGGCTGACCTCGCCATGGCAGCTGACTTGGCCGGAGCTGACCTAGTCCATAGCCACACCTGGTACACCAACTTCGCTGGTTACCTGGCCCAGGTCCTTTACGGGGCCCCGCATGTGATGACGATGCACAGCCTGGAGCCGCTTCGGCCGTGGAAGGCCGACCAGCTCGGCGCTGGCTACCGGCTCTCTAGCTGGGCAGAGCGGACCGCGGTCGAGGCTGCTAATGGGGTCATAGCGGTGTCCCAGGCCATGCGCGAGGACGTCCTTGCCGTCTACCCCGGGGTTGACGCAGCCAAGGTGAAGGTCGTCCACAATGGCATAGACCCTTCGGAGTTCTTCCCTGAGCCCAGTACCACTGCCCTGGAGCGCCAAGGGATAGACGACCAGCGCCCGTTTGTGCTGTTCGTTGGGCGGGTAACGCGCCAAAAGGGCATCGGTCACTTCCTCGACGCGGCACGGCTGTTCGAGCCTGAAGCCCAAGTGGTGCTTTGCGTAGGTGCCCCCGACACCCCGGAGATCGCCCACTTGGTCCACGAACAAGTGGAGGAGCTGTCAAGGCAACGCAGCGGTGTGTTCTGGGTAGAAGAGATGCTCCCCCGGGCCGAGCTGGTGCAGTTGATGAGCCACGCACGCGTGGTGGTCTGCCCCTCTATCTACGAGCCCTTCGGCCTTATAAACGTGGAGGCGATGGCCTGCGGCGTCCCCGTGGTGGCGAGCGCAGTAGGGGGCATCCCTGAGGTTGTAGTGGACGGCGAGACGGGGTTCCTAGTGCCCTTTGAGCGTAGCGGTGACGCTTTCGGCACGCCGGCTGACCCTAGAGCGTTTGCTGCGGCGATCGCCGGCCGGGTGAACCAACTGCTTGCGGCCCCCGCTCTCGCCAGGGAGCTGGGCAGGGCGGGCCGCCAGCGGGTCCTCCAGCACTTCACATGGGAGGTCATCGCTCAAAAGACCCTTCAGGTCTACCGGGAAGTCCTCGGGCCCAGGGCAAGTGCCTGACACGGGCTACTAAATGCTGCTCAGGGCCACTAAAGTGCTGTTCAGAAAGCAAAGCGAGCATAGCCGGCGCGTCCCAGCTATGCTTTTTTGGAGCCCTGCTCCCTTGTACGGGACCGCAGTACGCCAATTTGGCCATGATCCGTTTCAACCAAGTCACCAAGACTTATAAGGGTTCGACGATCGCCCTGAAAGATGTCACCGTTGACATCAAGCGGGGTGAGTTCGTGTTCATCGTCGGCCCGTCAGGCTCAGGGAAGACTACGTTCTTGCGGCTGATCACCAAGGAGGAGGTGGCGGAGCAGGGTGAGGTCTGGGTTGCAGGCAAGGAGGTCGGTTCGCTTGCCTCCTGGAAAGTGCCTTACCTGCGGCGCAACATCGGCTGCGTCTTCCAAGACTTTCGCCTATTGCCAAGCCGGTCTGTCTATGACAACGTGGCCTTCGCTTTGGAGGTGATCGGACGTCCTCGCCACGTGGTGCGGGCGCAGGTGCCCCAGATCTTGAAGCTTGTGGGCTTGGAGGCCAAGATGGACCGGCTTCCCGGAGAGCTCTCGGCTGGGGAGCAACAGCGCGTAGCCGTGGCTCGTGCCTTCGTGAACCGGCCGCTGATCCTCTTGGCTGACGAGCCGACCGGCAACCTCGACCCGGGCACTGCTGGAGGTATCATGCGCCTACTTGAGCGCATCAACGAGTACGGCACGACGGTCGTGATGGCAACTCACGACCGTCAGATAGTGGACAGCATGCGCCGACGCGTCATCGAGATGAGCCAAGGAACGGTCGTGCGGGACCAGGCGAGAGGGGTTTACGGCATGGTGGACGTGTAGGGCGGGCTGCACAGATGGCGAGCACCTACTTGTTCCGGGAAACGGGCGGCAACCTGGCCCGCAACATAGTCATGACAGTCGCCGCTGTGGTGACCATGGCCGTGTCTCTCACTGCGCTCGGTGGGGTCCTGATCATGCGCCAGGCGATCAACAAGGCCACAGTGCAGTGGCAGGGCGGCGTGCAACTGGCGATCTTCATGAACGCCAACTCGTCTGCGCAGGAGATCAAGGCCATCGGCGATGAGCTGCGCTCCATGGTGCCCCAAGAAGTCCAAAAGTACTGGTGGGTCGACAAGCAGAAGGCCTTTGCCGAGTTCAAGGAGATGTTCGCTGGTGAGCCGGCATTTATCAAGGTGATGACGGTGGCCCAGATGCCGCCGTCGTACCGGGTCGTACCGGCCAAGGCGCAAAACGTGGCCCAACTGGCCTCGGAGTTCGACAACCAGCCAGGCGTCCATAACGTCGGGTACCCTCAGCAGGCGATCGACCAGATGATGTCGCACTTTTCCACGCTGCGCACCGTGGCTCTGGTGCTGGCGGCTGGCGTGATGCTGGGGGCCATCGCGCTCATCGTCAACACTATCCAGCTAGCCATTTTCTCCCGCCGACGAGAGGTGGCGGTGATGAAGCTTGTCGGCGCGACAAACTGGTTCATCAGGGTCCCGTTCATGCTGGAGGGGCTGGCCGACGGGTTGGTGGGAGCGGTCGTCGCCTTTGCTCTGACTTACTTTTCTCGCGGCACCATAGCCTCGTTCGTTGGCAGCGACTCGCTCAACTACGGTGCCCCCCTCTATGTGAGCCCGCACGAGGCGGTGTTCACGGGCGTGTTCATCCTTGCGGTAGGGGTGCTGGTGGGTGCGCTCGGCTCGGCTTTCGCGGTTAGGAGGTTCCTGGTCGTTTGAGCGTCTCCTAGCCATGTGGCGGCAGAGGCCGACGGTGGCGAAGCTGGCTCTATCGGTGTGCTAGCTGGTGCTCCTGTGCGAGGGGCGCTCCGGGGCCGCTCGCGCAAAAGCGCTCGGACAACGTGCCGGGCCGGTCGCACTTGCTCAACCCCTCGCACGTGGGACGGAAAAGCAGGCACCCTGGCTTGGCAGGAAGGGCCGTTACAGATGAGCCAACGTATCGAAGACTATGCCTTGATAGGAGATACGCACACGGCTGCACTGGTGGGCCGTGACGGCTCTATTGACTGGCTTTGCGTACCGCGTTTTGACTCGGCTGCTTGTTTCGCCGCGCTGGTGGGCACGCCTGGCAATGGGCGCTGGCTGTTGGCCCCGAGCGACGGAGGGCCTGCCGCCCGCCGCTTTTACCGCGGCAGGACCTTGGTGCTCGAGCAGGAGTGGGACACGGCCACGGGAAGTGCGAGGGTCAGCGACTTCATGCCTGTCCGTCGCAACCACCCCCGGGTGTTCCGGGTGGTCGAGGGCCTATCAGGCACGGTCGAGATGCTGACGGAAGTGGTGGTGCGCTTCGAGTACGGCTCGCAGGTGCCCTGGGTTGTCCAAACAGGCACAGGGATCAGCGCGATCGCCGGGCCAGACCAGGTCGTTTTCTGCAGCCCCGTCCCGCTCGTGGGCGAGCATATGCGCCACAAAGCCAGCTTTGTCGTCCACGAGGGCGAACGGGTGGCCTTTGGCATGCAATGGGCTCCGTCTTACGAGGAGCCCGCCCCGCTCATTGACGTCGATGAAGCGCTGGAAGCCACTTTGGCCTACTGGGAGGCTTGGTCGCTTAGGCGCTCCAATGTGCACGGCGAGTGGGAGGGCCTTGTGCAGCGGAGCCTGCTCACGTTGAAGGCGCTTACGTACGCGCCGACAGGCGGGATGGTGGCAGCGGTGACCACTTCGTTGCCCGAGCAGCTGGGAGGGGGGCGCAACTGGGACTACCGCTACTGCTGGGTGCGGGACGCGACCTTGACACTGGACGGCTTGGTCGAGGCAGGCTGCCGGGACGAGGCGTCGGCTTGGTTGCGGTGGTTGCTGCGAGCTGCTGCTGGTGAGCCGTCGCAGCTGCAAGTCCTCTACGGTGTGGCTGGTGAGCGGCGCTTGCCTGAGCTCGAGCTCGACTGGTTAGCGGGGTACGAGTCCTCGGCCCCGGTGCGCGTGGGCAATGCAGCATCGCTGCAGTTCCAGCTGGACGTGTACGGAGAGCTTATGGAGGCGGTGGACAGGGCCAGGGCCCACGGGGTCAGTGTTGACGGGGCGGTCTGGGACTTGCAGCGCGCTCTCTTGGAGTACGTCGAGGAGCACTGGGACCTACCCGACAAGGGCATATGGGAGCTGCGGGGACCACCTCGGCCTCTCGTCCACTCACGCGTGATGGCGTGGGTGGCGATGGACCGTGGTGTAAAGGCGGTCGAGCGCTATGGGCTGGCCGGGCCTGTCGAACGCTGGGAAAAGGTGCGCGACGCGATCCGCGAGCAAGTCCTATCGCTTGGGTTCAACAGCCGGCTCGGGTCTTTCGTCCAGTCGTACGGATCCGAAGACCTAGATGCGAGTTTGCTGCTTGTGCCTCTGGTCGGTTTTCTTCCCATTGACGACCCCCGGGTGGTCGGGACGATCGAAGCCGTCCAGCGCGACCTGATGGTCGACGGCTACGTTGCCCGCTACAAGACGACTTCTGGCCTGGACGGTCTGAGCGGAGAGGAGGGCGCTTTTTTGCCTTGCACACTGTGGCTGGTTTCATGCCTGGCTCTCCTGGGCCGCAGCGTCCAAGCACGCGAGCTGTTCGAGCGGGTCATCTCCCTGGCTAACGATGTTGGGCTGCTGTCGGAGGAGTACGACACCAAGGCCAAGAGGTTAGTCGGCAACTTCCCCCAGGCTTTCACCCACGTGGCGTTGGTCAACGCTGCTCGGCACCTGGCTGCAGCCACTGTTAGGCAGGCCGATGTGATCGACCCAGGCGCCACGGTCACCTAAAAGTCGGCGAAGGCTAAGCCGAAGTTCCCCCTCATACAGCGGCCCTGAGCGGTAGTCCCTTGCCTGGACCTGGCGCTTCGCGTCTGGAAGATCCGGCCAGCGTAGTCATGTAATCTCAGTACGCGCGCATTGAAGCTCTTGTAGTTCTTGATCGAATGACATCTGTGTAGTACGATGGTGGTCATGTACATAGCCACGGTCCCGAACCGGGGCTCCCCGCCGGCGGTGCTCCTTCGGGAGAGCTACCGCGAGGGGGGCAAGGTGAAGAACCGCACGCTCGCCAACTTGAGCCACTGGCCCCCCGAGAAGGTGGAGGCACTGAAGGCGGTCCTGAAAGGCGAGCCTGTGCCTGGCGGGCCGGCCGAGAGCGCCTTGGTGGAGGCCTTCGAGGTCTCCCGTAGCCTCCCCCACGGCCACGTCGCCGCCGTGCTCGGCACCCTGCGCCGCCTCGGCCTGGAGGAGCTGGTCGGCCCACCCTGCCGCGAGCGGGACCTCGTCGTGGCGATGGTGGTCGCCCAGGTCATCTCCCCGGGCTCGAAACTCGCTTTCGCAAGGGGGTTCCGGCCCGAAACGGCTACGACCAGCCTGGGGGAGGTCTGCTCGGTGAGCACTGCCGACGAGGACGACCTCTACGGCGCGATGGACTGGCTCCTGCCCCGCCAGGGGGCGATCGAAGACGCCCTGGCCGCCCGGCACCTAAAAGACGGCGTGCTCGTGCTCTACGACGTCTCCTCGGCCGCCTTCGAGGGCCTCACCTGCCCCCTCGGGGCGCTCGGCCACCCACGGGACGGCGTGCACGGACGGCTCCAGATCGTCTACGGCCTGCTCACCACGACCGAGGGCAAACCGGTGGCCGTCGAGGTCTTCGAGGGCAACACCGGGGACCCGAAGACCGTCGCCCCCCAGGTGGAGAAGCTGAAGCACCGCTTCGGGCTCTCACGGGTCTGCCTGGTGGGCGACCGGGGCATGCTGACTAGCGCCAGGCTTCGCGACGACATCGCCCCCGCCCAGCTCGACTGGGTGAGCGCGCTTCGCGCCCCACAGATAAAGGCCCTCAT
>JBMFUG010000075.1:0-11927 GCA_049966695.1 Acidimicrobiales bacterium
GCGGCCCATGCCAAGCTTGTGGGCCATCGCCCAGGCGGCTGCCACGTGGCCGTGGGGAAGCGAGCGCTCGATGTCGAAGCCCTCGCCTGCTTCTACGAGCTGCTTGCCTGCCAGGACTTTGCGCAGCGCCTCGACCGCCTCGGGGGGAAGGTGCGAGAGGTTGGCCAAGGTCTCGTCCTTTACCTTGCCGTCCTCCCGGGAAGAGCGCCGCAGCAGCTGCGCCACGTGCTCCTTGTCCTTTTACTGACGACGAGCGGCCACGATGTGCACAGTGCCGCCCTTGCGAGCCACAAGACCACCTTTGGGCCTCGTCAGTGCTCGGGCAAGTACCTAGTGACTGCACTGAGCAGGCCCTTCGTGCCTCTCCGCGCTGGTCAGGTGCCAAGTCCGCCCTCAAAACGGCCGTAACTTCGGGCTAATAGCAGGGCAGCGACCGGGCGACGGCTTGACTGGGCCAGGCGATGACGCAGCCCCCAGGACGCAGGGTTTTCCTCACTCGGGCGGGGCCACTACGGCGACTACGTCCCCGGTGCCGACAAGTGCCCCGGGAGCAACCCGGACCTCCACGACCGTCCCAGCGACCTGGCTCACGATGTTGTTCTCCATCTTCATTGCTTCAAGGACGCACACGGGCTGGCCTGGCTCCACCGCGTCTCCTGGTTGTACGAGGACCTTGACGACGGTGCCCTGCATGGGCACGGTGACCTGTCCCCCCCGGGCGCCGACGGCTGAAGTGCGTTCGGGAACGGAGCGCCCGCTGCCCGAGCGGGCTACTTGCCCCGCTCCGGGAACCTTGCGGGCAAGCCCGGCTGGTCCTGGTGGCTGGGCGGGAGGTGGGGCCCAAACGCTCACCACGTAGCGGCGGCCGTCCACTTCGACTTCCACGTCGTTGCGCTCTGTGGCGCTCCTGCGCCCCACGGCAAGCTCTGGGCTTGCCGTTACAAGCCTTTCAGCAGCGGGGAAAACGTCTGGCAGCTTGACTCGAGTTTCCAGCCAGGTGGTGGAGTGACCGACCGAGATGAAGTCCTCGTGGGACAGCACGGCCATTTGCGCCGGGATAGTGGTGGCGACACCCTCTACTTGTGTTTCGTGCAGGGCGCGCAGCAGGCGCCGTCGGGCGCTTTCCCGGTCTGGGCCCCAGACGACGACCTTCGCTATTAGGTTGTCGTAGAACTGGCTGACTTCGTCGCCCGTCTGGTAGCCCGCGTCTGTCCTGACCCAGGGGCCGTCCGCCGTGCTCAGGTGTTCCAGTCGTCCAGGCGAGGGCACAAAGGCCCCGCCTGAGGGGTCTTCGGCGTTGACACGAGCTTCGATGGCATGGCCACGCAGCTTTACGTCTTCTTGGGAAAAGCCGAGCTGCTCGCCGCTCGCCACCCTGAGCTGGAGCTGCACAAGGTCCGTCCCCGTCACCATCTCAGTTACCGGGTGCTCGACCTGCAGGCGGGTGTTCATTTCCAGGAAGTAGAAGTCACCGTCTTGGTAGATGAGCTCCACTGTCCCCGCTCCGACGTAACCACAGGCACGGGCCACGCCTACCGCAGCTTCGCCCATTGCAGCCAGCAGAGGCTCAGGCAACCCGGGAGCCGGTGCCTCCTCGACCAATTTTTGGTGGCGGCGTTGCACCGAGCAGTCCCGGGTGCCCAGGTGGACGATGTTGCCATGGGCATCCGCGAAGATCTGCACCTCGACATGGCGGGGCCAAGGCAGGTACTTCTCCAGGTAGCATTCGGGCCGCCCGAAGGCGCTGGCTGCCTCGCGCTGAGCCGACTCAAGTGCCGCTTGTACCTCGTCGGGAGACGTTACGACCCTCATGCCGCGGCCGCCTCCCCCGAAAGTGGCCTTTATGGCGACAGGCCACCCTTGGGCGTTGCCGAAAGCCGCGACTTCCTCAGGGCCAGAGAGGGCTTCGAAGGTGCCCGGCACGGGTGCCAGGCCAGCGCGCCGTGCCGCGAGCCGGCTGGAGACCTTGTCGCCCATAACCTCGATTGCCTCTGGTGGGGGGCCGACCCAGGTAGCGCCTGCGCTCATGACCGAGCGGGCAAAGTCGGCGTTCTCCGCGAAAAAGCCGTAGCCGGGGTGCACGCTGTCGGCACCCGATCGCTTTAGCACGCCTAGCAGCTTGTTCGCGTCCAGGTAGCTCTCGGCGGCGGTTGTGCCGCCGAGCGAGTACGCTTCGTCGGCCATCCGTACGTGCATGGCCCCTCGGTCTGCGTCGGAGTAGACGGCTACAGAGGCAATGCCGAGCTCTCGGCAGGCTCGGGCGACCCTGACGGCTATCTCGCCGCGGTTGGCTATCAATAACTTCTTCAGCACGCTGGTCCGTCTTTCAGCACTCTCGGAAGTCTGCCAGGCTAGAGAGGTGCTCGTCGATGAGGCTGCTCGTGGCAGGCTTGTTGGGTCCCGTTTTTCTCATGTGGTCGAGCTTGCCGAGGTCACCTCGACCAACACGGTCCTTGCCGACCTGGCGCGACAGGGCGCTCCTGACGGGCTTGTAGTGGTGGCTGGCTACCAAAGTGCCGGCCGAGGCCGTCTCGACCGCCGTTGGCAGGCGCCACCAGGCACGTCGCTGCTCGTCTCGGTGCTGTTGCGCTCAAGCCCGGCCGAGCTGCCCTTTTCTCGCCGGCACTTGGCCGTAGCAGCCTGCGCTTTGGCTTTGGCAGATGCCTGCTGGCAAGTGGCCGGCACCAGGCCCGAGCTGAAGTGGCCCAATGACCTAGTCATGGGCGACCGTAAGCTCGCAGGGTTGCTGGCGGAGAGCCCCGCCGAGGGAGCTTTGGTGGTCGGAGCTGGCTTGAACGTGTCCTGGTGGCCGCCAGGCTTGCTTGCTACTTGCTTGGAACAAGTTGCGGGCAGCAAGGTCGCGATAGGTGACCTGCTTGTGGCGTACCTCCTTGCACTGGACGAGCTATATGGCCGTTGGCCCGAGGTGGCAGCACGTTACCGCGAGTCGTGCTCGACGATCGGCCGAGCCGTGGTGGTTGACTTCGGTGGGACGCGCGCTCAACTGCGCGGCAAGGCGACGGCCGTCCTCGACGATGGGCGCTTGGTGGTCGACGACGACGCCTCCGGCGAAGTCGTCACCGTGGCTGCTGGCGATGTGGTGCATGCCCGCTACGGCTGCTAGGGCCCAGCCAGCTGTGGGCAAGCCTGCGCTGGGCCAGCGTGCCTACGGCGCCGTGACCGCCTAGCCTCAGTTGGCAATGAAAGCTCTGGTCCTTTCCGGCGGCTCGGGGACGCGCCTCTTCCCGATAACTCATACCAGGGCGAAGCAGCTCGTGCCCGTGGCTAACAAGCCGGTGCTGTTTTACGGCTTGGAGGCGATCGCGTCCGCCGGCATCAAGCAGGTGGGCATAGTGGTGGGGGAAACGGCTCCAGAGGTGAGGGCGGCAGTCGGCGACGGCTCGAAATGGGGCCTGGAGGTGACGTACTTAGCCCAGGAGGCCCCCTTGGGGCTGGCCCACGCAGTCCTGATCGCTCGGGACTTCTTGGGTGACGACGACTTCGTCATGTACCTCGGCGACAACCTCCTCCAACAGGACCTGGCAAAGTTTGTCCGAAGCTTTGAGCAAAAGCGTTCGCGGGCGAACGCTTTGCACCTCGGGGTGGGCAATTTGGCCACGCCCTCAGCGCAGATCCTGTTGGCGCACGTGCCCGACCCCAACCGTTTTGGCGTAGCAGAGCTAGACGACGACGGCAATGTCGTCAGGCTGGTGGAAAAGCCGGCTGAGCCTCCCTCGGACTTGGCCCTGGTGGGCGTGTACCTCTTCGACAGGGACATCCATCAGGCGGTGCGTTCCATAAAGCCGTCGGCTCGCGGCGAACTGGAGATCACCGACGCGATCCAATGGCTCATCGACCAAGGGCGTACGGTCCTGTCCGAGATCTTGGCCGGATGGTGGATAGACACGGGCAAGTTGACACCGCTGCTCGAGGCCAACCGGCTCCTGCTGGAAGCCATCGAAGGGCGCCTGGACGGCGAGGTTGACGCCGAAAGCCAAGTAGACGGGCGCGTGGTCTTAGAGGCGGGGGCCAGGCTGTCACGCAGCCGCGTCCGTGGGCCTGCGATCATCGGCGCCGGCTCACAGGTGATCGACAGCTTCGTGGGGCCGTTCAGCGCTATAGGGCCGGGTTGCGTCATCGAGGGCTCGGAAGTCGAGCACTCGGTCCTTATGGGCTCGGCACGGGTGATCGACGCGGGCCGGATCGAGGACTCACTGCTCGGTTACGGCGTCGAGGTCACCCGGAGCGCCCGCCGGCCACGGGCTACGAGGCTGATGGTAGGTGACCACTGTGTCATCGACTTGTCATGACGACAGATGAGACGTGGCGCCAGGTGCAGCCGCTAGCCTCGGGCCGATGAGATTGCTTGTCACAGGGGGAGCCGGGTTCATCGGGTCCAACTACGTGCGCTGGGTGCTCGGCAATACCGCCGACTCAGTCACCGTGTACGACGCGCTCACTTATGCAGGCAACCTTTCCAGCCTCCGTGACGTTGAAGAGCGCTACGGTGGCACTGGGGGCAGGTACCGTTTTGTGCACGCCGACGTCTGTGACCTAAAGGCGTTGGAGACGTCCCTCGCTGGGCACGACGCGGTGGTGCACTTCGCGGCTGAGAGCCATGTCGACCGTTCCATCACGGGGCCAGAGGACTTCGCGATGACCAACTGTGTTGGCACGAACCTCGTCATGCTTGCTGCTTGGCGCCAGGGTGTGCCGAGGGTAGTGCACATCTCGACCGACGAGGTGTACGGCTCAGTGCCAGTGGGGGCTTCGAGCGAAGAAGACCGCTTGGCGCCACGGTCGCCTTACTCCGCCTCGAAGGCCGGTTCCGACCTGATCGCGCTGTCATATTTCAGTACCTACGGGCTGCCTGTCATGGTCACGCGTTCTTCTAACAACTTCGGGCCCTGGCAGTACCCAGAGAAGGTGGTCCCGCTGTTCATCACCAACTTGCTTGACGGTGCCAACGTCCCTTTGTACGGCGACGGGCTGAACAGGCGAGATTGGCTGTTCGTGGAGGACAACTGCGAAGCGATCGACTTGGTCCTAAGGAGCGGTGAACCGGGCCAGATCTATAACATTGGCGCAGGTAACGAGCTGGCCAACCGGGAGCTCACCTCTCGGCTGCTCGCTCTGGCCGGTGCTGGCCCAGAGCGCATCGATTACGTTGCTGACCGCCTTGGCCATGACCGGCGCTACTGCGTCGACTCGTCAAGGGTGCGGGGCCTTGGCTGGAAGCCCAAGCACGAGCTAGACGAGGCCTTGGAGCTGACTTTTGCGTGGTACAAAGACAACCGTTGGTGGTGGGAACCCTTGAAGAGAGCTCTATGAGGGTGCTAGTAGCCGGTGCCGGTGGCCAGGTGGGCCGGGAACTAGTTGAGCTTTTTCAGAGCGCGGGGCACCATGAGGTACTGGCTGCCGACCACGCCATGCTCGACATCGCCGACCGCGAAAAGGTGCTACAGGTCTGCGGAGAGTGGCTCCCGGAGGTGGTCGTCAACGCGGCTGCTTTTACCGACGTGGACGGCTGCGAGCAGGACCTGGACAGGGCGTGGGCTGTCAACTGCCTGGGCCCCCGCAACCTGGCAGAAGGCGCCCGTCTGGCCGAGGCCCACATGGTCCACATCTCCACCGACTACGTTTTTGACGGCACGTCTCCTCGGCCGTACTCAGAGTGGGACCAGCCCAACCCGGTCTCGGTGTACGGCAGCTCCAAGCTGGCTGGGGAAAGGGAAGTGCTCGGGTTGTTGCCTGGGGCAGCCGTGGCCCGCACGTCGTGGGTGTGCGGGTTTTACGGGCGCAACATGTTGAAGACGGTCCTGCGCTTGGCCAGTTCCGAGGCGGCTCCTCTGTGGATGGTGGACGACCAGCGAGGCTGCCCGACCTTTGCTGACGACCTGGCCAAGATGGTGGCCCATCTGGCCGTGGCACGGTTGCCGGGCATTTTCCACGTGACGAACCAGGGCGCCACGACGTGGTACGGTTTCGCCCGCGACGTGCTCTTGGCGGCTGGCCTCAACCCCGAGCGTGTGCGGCCGATCTCGACCGCAGAGCTCGTGCCGCCCCGGCTGGCACGTCGGCCTGCCAACTCGGTGCTCGACAACGCCGCCTTGAGGCTCTTGGGCGTACCGTTGCTGGCTGATTACCACAGCGCTCTTGAGAGAACAGTGAAGCGGCTTTTGGCGGCTTCTTCGTGAGCCGGTGAACGCCGTCGCCGGGGTGGTGGTCAACTACAACGCCCGTGACCACCTGCTTGCATGCGTAAAGAGCCTGCTCTCGCAGGAGGGGCTAGTCGCCGTGGTCGTCGTGGACAACGGCTCGACCGATGGTTCTAGGGAGGCCGTGAAGGAACGCTTCCCGGAAGTCATCTGGGTGGACAGTGGTGCCAACCTGGGCTATGGGGCGGCTGCCAACGTAGGTGCCGCCTGCCCGGCGGCCCTTGGGGCCGACCTGCTGGTGTGCAACCCTGACGTTGAGCTTGCGCCTGGTGCAGTGGCGCGCCTGGCAGCTTGCCTGGAGGCTTGTGCCATGGTCGGTGCCGTAGGCCCTCGCATTGTCAACGCGGACGGCAGCTTGTACCCCTCTGCGCGGCGCTTCCCGGGCCTGGGCGACGCGCTCGGCCATGGCTTGGTCGGGCAGTTTTGGCCGCGCAACCCGTGGAGCAGGCGTTACACGATGGGGGAGTGGGACCACAGCGGGCAAAGGGATGTGGACTGGGTCTCCGGTGCCTGCTTCTTGGCCCGCCGTCAGACGTGGGACGAACTGGGCGGGTTCGACGTGGCTTACTTCATGTACATGGAAGACGTGGACTTTTGTTGGCGGGCGCGCAAGGCGGGGTGGCAGGTCGTGTACGAGCCTCAGAGCTATGTGGTGCACGTGCAAGGTGCATCTGCTGACCGCCACCCTTACAGGATGCTGTTGGCGCACCACGTCTCCATGTGGCGTTTTGCCTGGAGGACCGTTGCCGGGCGGCAACGTTGGGCCCTCCCACTGGTGTTGTGCGGCCTGGCGGGGCGCTTCGTGGTCACAGCTTGCCGAAGGGCCCTTGTCCCGGCGCACGCCAGCGCCCGCCCTGTTGCCGACCACCGACGCCGGCGGTGACTGTGCACAGCCTGTAGCGCCGCCCTGGGGCGGTAGGCAATGCCACGCCGTCACGAGGTAACGTGTCTGGTCGTTATGGGCAAAGCCTCCTCTGCCAAAAAGGTCGCCCGCGCCGCGGGCATCGGCGGTAGCCGTGCTTACGGGAGCCAGCCACCGTGGATGTACTACGCGGGGCTGTTGCTCTTGGTGCTCTTGGGCGTGATCGGTGTCGTCAATGCCCGGGAGTTCCGCAGCGGCCAGATCAACAAGAACGGCAACAGCCCGCCAACAGTCGGCCAAAGCCCGCCCTGGTACGAGGGGTACGCGGTAGAGGCTTGTGGCAAGCTACTGCCCCCCATAAAGACCAACCGCGACCCGTTCGGCATAACCACTCATGGTGACGGGATCATATATATCAGCCCGACCGTCAAGTCGGCGGCCGGGTCGAACGCGACTCTAGGCAAGTTCGCCAACAGCGTCGGGATGCTCCTGAACGCTGCGGAGATCCAGGTCCCGGGCCAAAAGTTGTACACCGACGGCGAGACCTGCGAGGGCAAGGCGGGCCACGTCTACGTGATGACATGGGCAAGCCCGGCGGAGCCAGCGTCGGATGGCACGCTTCAGGACAAAAAGGGCCCGGAGGACACCTGCAACCCTGATTGTGCGTCGGGGGTGCTACTCGAAGACGACCAGTTGGTCACCATAGCGTTCCTGCCCGCTCCGCCAAAGGGCCAAACGCCGCAGATCCTTCAACCACCGGCATCGGTGATCAAGCGGCTTTCCACTTTAGAGGCCGCCGCTGCAACGACCACCACGATGGCGCCCACGACTAGCACAACCTCGTCGGTGGGCAAAGCCGCGACCACGACGGCGCCCGCCAAGCCGGCCGGCGCCAAGGCTAAGGCTGGTCCGACGTCTGCCAAACGGGCGACGGCGAAAGCCAAGCCCGCCAAGACCAAGCCCGCCAAGTAGCCGAGGGTAACGTGCCTGCCAAGACGCCTTATAGGGCTCTCGTAACCGGCGGAGCCGGGTTTATCGGCTCTACCCTGGTGGACCGTCTGCTGGCCGAGGGCCACACAGTGGACGTGGTGGACAACCTCGCCACTGGCACGCTGGCCAACCTTGCCGGTGCCCGGTCAGAAGGCGCGGGCCGGTTCAATTTCCACCAGATGGACGTCCGCTCAGAGGACCTCGTCGGTTTCATGGCCCGTCGTCGCCCGGAGGTAGTTTTCCACCTGGCCGCTCAAGTAGATGTCCGCGTGTCGGTGGCTGATCCCGTGCGCGATGCTGAGGTCAACGTCATCGGGTCGCTGCGCGTGCTCGAGGGGGCCAGAGCGGCGGGAAGCCGCAAGGTGGTCTTTGCGTCCAGCGGGGGGACAATTTACGGGGACCCTGAGCAGCTACCGGTCAAAGAGTCGCACCCCCAACAGCCGCTGTCCCCTTACGGGGTGGCGAAGAAAGCTGTTGGCGACTACCTGCACGCTTTCCGTGCGCTGCACGGCCTCGAGTACACCGCTTTGGCGCTTGCCAACGTCTACGGGCCACGCCAAGACGCTCATGGCGAGGCTGGCGTCGTGGCCATCTTTGCAGGCCGGCTTTTGTCGGGTGAGCCGTGCGTGATCTACGGGGACGGCAGGCAGACACGTGATTTCGTCTATGTCGATGACGTGGTGGACGCCTTCTCCCGGGCGGGAGAGCGGGGTAGCGGCCTTTTGTGCAACATTGGCACCGGCACCGAGACGAGCGTCAGCGAGCTTTATGCCGTTATGGCGAGGAGCGCAGGGGTGAGCCAGCCTCCCCTCTACGCGCCAGCCCGGCCAGGCGAGCTGCAACGCAGTTGCCTTGACCCGGGCCGGGCGTCTATACATCTTGGGTGGAAGCCGTGGACGGACCTGGAAAAGGGCGTGGCCGCGGTCATCGACTGGTACAGAGAGCAATTGCGGGCCAGTACAGCGGGCAAGTAGGGACCGCTCTCGGGGCACAATAAGGGTGCAGATCTCGTAGGGTCAACTGCTCTGGCGGTGGAGGCTACTTAGGATGTGCATCTCCAAGCGCGCTGCTTCGGCAGAAGCGATCAGCTCCAAAGAGCGTGGGCGTGGCAAGTTGACCTCGACCCGGGCGACTACTCGGGCTGGCCTGGGGGAAAGGACGTACACAGTGTCCGACAAGTACACCGCTTCTCGGATGTCGTGAGTGACTAGCACCACGGTCCAGCGGTAACGCTCCCACACGGACTCGAGCCACAGCTGCATGTCTGTACGGGTGAGCGAGTCCAGCGCGCCGAGCGGCTCATCGAGCAGCATGAGGGCGCGTTGTTGCACGACTGTGCGCAGGAGCGCAGCGCGTTGGCGCATCCCTCCAGAAAGCTGGAAGGGGTAGGACTGCTCGAAGCCTGCCAAACCGAAGGCTTTGAGCAATGGGGCAACTTGCTCCCTAGCTTCCCGACGGCTGGCCCCGCTCACCTCGAGGCCAAGGGTAATGTTGTCGATGACCCGCCGCCAGGGGAAAAGCATGTCTTTTTGAGGCATGTAAGCGCACATAGTTTTCGTAGGCGGGCTGCCGTCTACCAGGACCTCGCCCTGGTCGGGGACCTGCAGGTTGGCCACCACCTCTAAAAGAGTGGACTTCCCGCAGCCGCTTGGGCCGATGACGGAGACAAACTCGCCGTCGCAGGCGACCATGTCCACTCCAGCAAGGACTCGTAGCACGCCCTGGTCAGTCTGGTAGGACTTGTAAACCTGGCGTAGTTGCAACTTGGCCTGTGCAGCCATGGGACGAAGTTACCCGCCCGGGTTGCACGAGCGCTCGCGGACGGCGCCTATTGCGGCAAGTGCAAAAGCATCGTGCGCAACAGCCGGGTTAGCGTGTAAGATATTGCCGAGTGACGCAGGGTGCCCGGTACGCCTCGGGCTGAGAGCACACCTGACGAACCTGATCTAGTTAGTACTAGCGGAGGGACTGTCACATGACGACTGTTTCCCGCGCCAGGTCATGGCGCGTTTTGCACGTCCAGGCAGGCCGGCTTGCCGGCTGGGAGAGCAGAGGAAGCCGGCGAACGCGCTGGCGAAAAGTTCCAGGCTTAGCCCCGCGCTGGTACGTCACCCGGCTTGCGCTAGCAACCCTGGTCGCGGGCCTGGGGCTGGCAGCGGCCCAGACAGCTGCGGCTGGCGAGAGCAAGCCAAGGCAACTTAGCACCGTGACATTGGCCCTCGACTGGACCCCCAACACCGACCACACCGGTTTTTACGTAGCCGACACTTTGGGCTATTACCGCAAAGCGGGCATAAAACTGCGCATAATCCCGTACACGACGACGTCGCCGGACGAACTGGTGGCGGCGGGCAGGGCTGACTTCGGTATCTCCTTCGAGTCAGAGGTGGCTATCGACGAGGTCCAAGGGCTCCCTGTCACCTCGGTCATGGCCATCCTCCAGCACATGGCGAGCGTCGTCGGCTACCGCCCCGGTTCGGGCATCCGCCGGCCGCGTGACCTGGTCGGCAAGACCTTTGCCTGGGACGGCGGCACCGACGAGATCGCGTCGATCGAGTACCTGATCGACAAGGACGGCGGGGAGGGCAAATTACCCGATGGCAAGCCAAACTTTAAAGTCGTAGACCTCAGCACCTCCGCCTATGAGGCAGTCTACGACGGCCAGGCAGACTTTGACTTCCCGCTTGTGACCTGGGAAGTGATCCAAGCACGTCTGGCGGGTAAGCCCATGGACTACTTCGACCTACAGCACTGGGGCTTCCCGGACCGCTACGAGGTGGTCATGATCTCAAGCCACGGGTTCTTGCGTGCTCACCCAGGGTTGGCCAAGCGCTTTGTCCAGGCGTCGGCAGAGGGCTTTACTTATGCGGCTCACCACCCGGCGCAAGCGGCGAAGATATTGATCGACGACAACCCGGGCGTGTTCAGCGTGCCAGCCCTCGTTTACGACAGCGCGGCCTTGATGGCCAAGTCTTTTTGGCTGGACGCCCAGGGCAAGTTCGGTTACCAGGACTACGCAAAGTGGTACGGGTACACCCGTTTTGCCGTGCAAGCCGGGATATTGCGCAATGCCAATGGCGCCCTCGTGACCAAGGTGCCGTCGAATATACGCACCTGGTTCACAAATGCTTACCTCTAGCACGACCGAGCGCAGCCCGGGCGCGGCCAAGCCCGGCTCCGGCCAGGCTGGGCCGGCTCTGCGCCCGGCTGAGCCCAGTTCCGCTGCGGACAAGCCAGGCACCCTCAGGCTGAGGGCCTTTCCAGGTGGGGCGCCGGCCTTGTCTAGGTCTCGGAGGCCTGATGGGGACCGTCGGGCGAGCTTTGACAAGACTGTGGCCATGACGGTGCTCGAGTTCGCGGCCGACCCAGCGGCGGCCGTCGGCGAGCTGTGCAGGGTGACCCGCCCGGGAGGCCGGGTGGTGATCGGAGCGCTGAACCCGAACAGCCCTTGGGGGCTCGCCCACCGCCGAGAGCTTCGCCAGAGCCCCTGGGACCATGCAAAGTTCCTAAAAGGCGGCCAGCTCCAAGCCATGGCGCGGCCCTACGGGCTCGTCAGCACCCACGCTTCACCGCTCGCCCCCTGCGCGTTGCCCGGGCTCGCCTGGTGGGGGCGCGCCCTGGAAGCGATCGGCCGGTTGGTACCTCGCACCAGGGCCCTTCAGGTCTTGACCATTACCATCAGCGGGAGGTAACCATGGAAGTGAGCTGCCAGTTTGCCCTCTATCCCTTGGGTGTCGAGCGCCTTGGGCCACAGGTCGACAAGGCCTTGGCCGCAGTATCTGCGCACGGCCTCCAAGTCCAGCCCGGGCCCATGGCAAGCTTGGTCAGTGGCCCGCTCGACGATGTCTTCGCCGCCC
>JBMFUG010000076.1:0-11826 GCA_049966695.1 Acidimicrobiales bacterium
CTGGAGAGCATCTACGCCCTTGGCTTGTCCCCGGCTGAGCTTTCCGAACAGGTGCTCAAGCGCGCCTCATTGGTGCCGCCAGGCGCTGTAGCCCGCCTCTACCTGGAGGGCGTTGACCCAGAGGCCTACCGGCTCCTCGACCGTCAAGCCATCAGGGAGGCAGCCGCCAGCGCATTGCACCTACAGCTTGAGCCCCAGTTCCAGGCAGTAGCAGTGCCAGCCGAGCTGCCCAGCATTGGCGCCTTGGCAGGCCAGTGGGCCTCATGGCTCTCCCACCAAGACCTGACCGGGCTCGACCGGCCACGGGTACAGCAGCTAGGCGAGCGCTACCTGCAAGAAGCTATAGAGGCGGCAGGCTGACCCTAGTGCTCATAGACCGCATCTACCTGCGCAATTACCGGGTCTTCGAGGACGAGCTGGACCTCGTGCTGCCACCCGGCCTTGTCGGGGTGTACGGTCCCAACGGCGCAGGCAAGTCCACCCTGCTCGAGTCGGTCCTCTGGGCACTTTGGGGCCAAGCCCGTACCAAAAAGGAGGAAGTCCCTTCGTCGGGCACCAGAGGCGAGTGCGTCGCAGAAGTCGGTTTCGAGCACGAGGGCCATATTTACTTAGTGCGCCGGACGGTCACTGGAGCGAACGCGACAGTTCGGGCCGAGGCCTATTGCGACGGGCTGGCAATGGCAGAAGGCGTCCGTGAGACGGGCCGCTACGTCCACTCTGTGCTCGGCATGGACGACCAAGCCTTCCGGGCCTCGGTTTTTGCAGAGCAAAAGCAACTGGCAGCTTTTTCCAACCTGCAACCTGCTGACCGGCGGAAGCTCGTCCTCAGCCTCCTCGGCGTGACCCCCTTGGACGCCGCTAGGGACAAGGCACGTGCTGACGCTCGCCGCACGGCAGAACAGCACGACCGCCTCCGGGCAATGCTCCCGGACCTCGAGAAGCTGAAGGTCGCAGCAGCCGACGCCGAGGCCGAGGCCTGTGCCTTAGAGGTGCAGGCGGACGAAGAGGAAAGTGCGGCAGCCGCTGCCGGCGAACTTGCCCGAGATGCCAGCGAGGCGTTCAGGCAGCTCGACCTCGTCCGACAAGAGCACGAACGGTTGGTACTGCAAGGCAAGGCCGCCCGTTCTGCCATGGAAGCGGCCCGCCGCCAGGTTGACGAGCTGAGCGCCGAGCTGTCCGACCTCGGCTCCGTAGAAGCTCGCCTCCGGGAGCTGGAGCCCCTGGCTGCGCGCCGCCAAGAAGCCGAACAGGTGGCATTGCAGCTAAGAGCAGTCATGCAGGTGTCCAAAGAGGTGGCCGCGGCGCAGGTTCCCGACGAACCACCTCCACCAGACGAAGAAGGGCTGGCCGTGGCCGAAGAAGCAGCCATGGCGGCCAGTTCTGCGCTGGGCTCAGCCAAGGGCCACCACCAAGCCGCCCTGGCCCAACTCGAGCGCGCCCGCAGCGCGCACGAGCAGACCGCCGGGCTGTCGGGCCAAGAGGACTGCCCGCTTTGCGGCCAGCCGCTCGGAGACGCTTTCGCCCAGGTGCGATCCCATCGGGCCGCTGAAGTTGCCCAAGCAGAGGCCGCCGTCCAGTCGGCCGCGGCCAACCTGGCCCAGGCTTCCCTCGAGGCGGAAAAGGCCCTTGAGCACCTGCGCCGGCTGTCCGAGCAAGTAAACCTGGCTCGCAAGGCTCACGTGGCTTGGAGACAGGCTGCCACCCGGCGCTCCGACACCCTGCAGCGCCTTGGTTCCGCCCTGGCCTCCTTGGCCGAAGTTGCGCCAGCAGCTGCCAGCCAGCTCGGCCCTGGGCCATCTTTTGACGACCTAGCGACCTTCCTAGAACGGTCCGAAGCCGACCTCAAAGCCACCAGGAGCGCGGCCGCCGAAGCCGACCGGCTGCGAGGCCGCCTCGAGCGCCGGACAGCAGCCCACAAGGCACTGGGGCAAGCCGAGGCCCAAGCGGCTGAGGCCGCGTCCCAAATGGAGGCTCTTCGCTCCAAGGTCGTCGGGCTTGGCTTTGACCAAGTTGCGCTCGACAAAGCACGAGCTGCGCTCGACGACGCCGAGGCCGCGACCGCAGAGGCCGTCTCAGTCGCGACCAGGTCGCGCCAGGCGGCGATCCAGGCCAGGGCTCGCGCTGACGCCGAGGCTAAACGCCTGGCCGAAGCCCACGCCCAGTACTCCCAGCTGGCCGACTTGGCCGCTCAGTCTGTCCACTTGGCGAGGGTAGCCGAGCTGTTGAACGCCTTCCGCAACGATGTTGTCGCCACGGTCGGGCCCAGGCTCGCAGTGCAAGCAGCTGAGCTTTTCTCCGAGCTGACAGACAACGAGTACGACCGTCTCGAAGTGGACCCCGAGACCTACGGGCTCAAGATCTCCGACGCCGGCCTTTCCTACGGGCTCGAAAGGTTCTCGGGCTCTGAGGTCGACCTGGCCAACCTCGCTCTGCGGGTTGCCATAAGCGAGCACGTGAGGCTCTTGTCGGGCGGCACCGTGGGCTTGTTGGTGCTGGACGAGGTCTTCGGGCCGCTCGATGAGGAGCGCAAGGCCCGCATGCTGCAAGCCCTTGAGCGCCTGCGGGCCCGGTTCCGTCAGATCCTCGTCGTCACCCACTCCTCCGACATCAAAGACCAGCTCCCTCACGCTATCGAGGTGGTCAAAAGACCTGGTCGTAGGGCGACAGCCAGGGTCGTCGTGATGTGACGCCTCAAGTTTTTCAGAGGCGTTGCCGAGACTACTTATCGGCAACTTCCGAAAAACCGGAAGAACCCAGCTGGGACAGAAATGGCCGCCGTAGCCGTAAGGCGACCGGCCCCATTAGCCCGCCGAGGCCGTGGAGGCCTCTTAGGGCTCTGGCCGCACAAACGAATGTTTTGTCGTACAAACGAACGCCCTAGGCCTCGGCACTGGGATCTTGCCCGGAAGCTGGGCCGCAGCCTCAAGCTAAAGGGCAAGCAGCTGACAAAGACGGTCAACTTAGAGAAAGGACAGGTACAAACACAATGACCAGGGGACTTCCCCGGCGCAGTACGGCAACGAAGCTGCTCGCGTCGGCAGCGGTCGTCGGCGGTGCGCTGGCCCTTACCTTTGGCGGGGCCTTCGCAACCCTGACCGCCACCGCCAACGGCACCAGCACGATAACCTCGGGCACCCTCCTGCTCAAGCTCGTTCCAGATGGCTCTAGCAGTGGCCTCCCCGAGACCATCTCCAACATGGCACCCGGCGACGTCTACAACGTGTACGTAGACCTCGAGAACACCGGTACCCTTGCTTCGGCCTCAGGCATGACGCTTGCAGCGAGCGCTAGCCCAGCGAACGCCCTTACCAATGGCTCCATATCTGGCGAGGGGCTGTCTGTAGCCATCACGATGTGCTCTCAGCACTGGACAGAAACAACCGGCACACCCGGCAGCGCCACCTGCAGCGGCAGCACGACGCCGGTCCTGTCGAGCACCTCGCTGTCTTCGTTCAGCACCCCGCAAAGCCTCTCCGCCATCCCGGCACTTGCGGCGACCAACGGAGTTGCCTATCTCCAGTTCCAGCTCACCCTCAACGGCAACGAGACCTCCACGAACGGCACCCTGCCATCGGCGACCATCCAGGGGCTCACTACCACCATCACCTGGACCTTCACCGAGACCCAGCGGGCCGGCGTGACGACCAACGCCTGATCGGTCTTCGCTGCTGCTCGACGACATGGCACGCCAGGCAAAGATGTCTCCTCGCCAAAGGGCTCAAGTCCTAAGCCAACACCCGTGCCGTCAGCGACGCTCGTACCGCCTGAGACGTCTGACGAGCAGGGCGGCTGCACTGGTGGCCGCCCTGCTCACGGCGTCTTGCCTGTTCGCCCCATTAGCCAACGCCGCGCTCGTAGCGGAGGCCGGGTCATCAAGCACCGTGACAAGCGGCGTGTGGGCCGTCGCACCGACCAGCTCCTCGGTCACCTCTGCTCCGGACTGCCAGGCGGTGCCGTCGCCCTGCGGGCCTTTCACGAGCCCAGCCGGTGCGCTGACGACCTCCAGCCCCGTCTACTTCAACATCTGGAACACCGGCTCAGAGCAACTCGACGGCCTTACGTACGGTATTTCCTTCAGCGGGGCCAAAGGACGCCCGGCCATATCGCTCACCTCATGCACGGTCCCGTGGTTTGTTTTTTCAATTTTCGGCTTGAACTTCAATTGGTGCTCCGGGACCCAGCAGACGGTCCTCACCGGTACCGCACAAGGATCTTTCCCCGTCAGCACTGCTGTACCGGTGCAACCAGGCAGCGGCGTCTACCTGCAAGCAGCCCTCGACAGGGGACGACTTAGCACGCTTAGAGTCTCGACTTCCGTTGGCCCACCAGACGTGGTGGCAACAACTACCAACAACTGACCATTTCAACGATGACAAAAGGAGCCACAATGCCCCTTCCAGACGACAGTACAAAGACAGCTCGTCCTAGGCCCCGCCGGCACGTAAAGCGAGCCCTCGGTGTCGGGTTCGAAGTGGCCTTAGCCCTCATAGCTGCTGTCATCGTGGCGGCAGCCATCGGTGCCGGTACCGGGTGGTGGCATTTCGAGGTCATCGAAAGCGGCTCCATGACGCCCGCCTTGCGGGTCGGTGGCGTGGCAGTCGTGCAAGCCGAGCCCGTGAGCGCCGTGCGAGTGGGCCAGATCATAGCTGTCCACCCTCCCGAGCAGCCGGGCATAGTTCGCATCCACCGCGTCATCGAAGTCGTACACCGCGGCAGCCAAGTGTGGGTACGCACAAAGGGCGATGCCAACAAGTTGCCTGACCCCGGCCCGATCCGCCTGGTGGGCTCGACGGCCTACGCCGAGCGCTTCTTCGTACCCTATGCCGGTTACCTCGGGGTATGGCTTTACAAGCACTCGACGAGGCTTATTTTGGAAGTCGTCATGTTCGCCCTTATCGTAGGGGGTGGCCTAGTACTGATATGGGGCAAAGACGACGCACAAAGGCCTGCCGAAGCCAGCGGGGCTAAAAACGACGAACAGGAGGGCCTTGGCGTGGTCACCGTCGTCGCTTCAGAGACCGTCGCCAGCGCCGAGGCCCCGTCAGCTGAGCCACCTGCGCTCCCGGCAGCGGTCGCTACCGGAGCCCTTTACAATTTGCCAGCGAACGCCGCCACCCAGGCAGCCGCGGCCACACTTGCGTCCCTTGGGCATGTCTACTCAGCTGCCGACGAGACCCAGCGAACGGGGGAAATGCCAGAGGCGGCCGACGACGCCGCAGTGGGCACGGCCAAATAAACACCTCCCCGACGCTTTGTGGTCCCCGACGCTTTGGCTAAAGGCTGCTGAGCAGCCTGGCTAGCTCGGCGGCGTTGCGCACTCCATAGTCCTGGTAGCAGTTGTTCATTAGCAGGTGCACACGTGAGGCCCGCTCGGCGAGGGCACGTGCCCGGACCGCCCACTCCAGCAGCTCCGCCTCGCTGTAGAGGTAACGGAAACGCTCCGCTGCGCTAAGGTCGCGAGCCGCCCAGGTGCCCTCAGACCGCCCGTGGAACCGGGCCACTGCGAGATCTGGGCGCGTAACCTCGAGCACGGTGCCTAAGCCCGACGACCGGGGAGCGTCGACGACAACATGAGCCAAGCCGAGCTCTCGCAGCAGCCCCAGGGTGTGGGAACGCTCGTCGTCCGCCAGCCATGCTGGCGAGCGGAACTCTACACAGCCCACCAGCTCCCCGAGGCGCCTCGGCAGGCGTGACAGCTCGTCGCGGTTGGCCGCGCTGGGCACGAACCACGGCGGGTACTGCAAGAGCACCGCGCCCAGACGGCCCGCCTCGAAGAGCGGGCCCAGAGCTCCCACGAACCGGGACCAGGCTTCGTCCAAGACGTCAGGCGAAAAGTCGTGCGCGTATACGCGGCTCTTTCCGCTGCGCTTGTCCTGCAGCAGCTTTTTGACGTCAGGCCACAAGACGCCTGGGGCAACTGGGTGGCCAGTCAGCAAAGCGAAGGCCTTCACGTCGAAGCAAAAGCCCGGCGGTGTTCTTTCCACCCATGACCTGGCCAGGTCATAAGCCGGCGGCCTGTAGTAAGTCCCGTCCACCTCCACCAAGGAAAACTGCGATGCGTAATAGCGCAACCTGCTTTCCGCGCTCATCGAACGCTTTGGGTACCAGTCCGTCTGCTCGGTGAGCGTCGGATCTGTCCACGAGCACGTGCCCACCATCACCCTGGCCGGGCCGACGGCCACTACAGCCGGGCCGTCCTGGCCAGCGAGATGTTCAGACAGCAGGCGGCCCTGTTGCCAGCTCAACTCGCCAACCAGGGTTTCAACTACCTTCGGCGACCAGGATCCGCCCGCACTGCTCGCAAAACACGAGCGAACCTGGGGCCTGGTGACGTATACGGTCCAGCTCCATAGATGGCAAGGAAAGGTGGCAGCCGTCGCAGCGCCCCCCTACTAGACGAGCCACGGCCACCCCTCCGAGGCGGTCGCGCAACCTCTCGTAAGTGGCTAGCAACTTAGGCGGCACGGCTGCCTTAGCACCTGCTCGCTGGCCTTCAAGCTCAGCCAGCACGGTGTCGACCTCACGCTCGGCGGCCTGCAACGCCCTGGCCGCACCAGCACGGCGCGTTTGCAGCTCTGCCAGTTCAGCGTCGAGCGAGGCCACCTGTGCGTCCAGTGGGCCCCTCTCCTCCATGAACATAAGCGCCCTGTCCTCCAGTTCCGAGACACGTTTGCGAAGCAGCTCCTCATCGGCCGCCATAGCCTGCAGCTCGCGCGTAGCCGTCACCTGGCCGCTGTAAAGCTTGGAGTGAACTTGCGCCATCCGAGCTTCGGTGGCTTGCAGTTCGCTCTCGGCCTCTGCCTGACGGGCAGCAACCTCGTCGCGCTGAGAGACAAGCGAGCTTTTTTGAGCCAATTTTTGTGCGATCACCTCCTCAACGTCGGACAGCTCGGCACGCTCGGCCAGTGTGGCCCTCCTGTGCTTCTCCTGGTCTATGCGGGTGTCAACGTCCTGCAACGCAAGCAATGCCTCAAGCTCGGCGGCGCTCATGGCCCCGTCGCTCCCTGGCCGGGCACAGTAGCGACAGTCGTAACCGGCGGCGGAGAAGTGCCTGGGAGCACCGACGAAGTCGTAGCGGCTGCGGGCGTAGTGGCTGCGGGGGCCAACGTCACAGCAGTGGCGGTCGACGGCGGCTTGGGCCGGGCCGGCTTTGCGTTCATTTTAACAGTCCTCTTCTTTCGCGTGGTCGTCGTAAGCGGCGTCGACGGGCACGGGTGGTCAGCACCGCTGGCAACGCACGACTCGGGACCGGCGCCCCCATGAGAAAGAAGGTCGTCTCGCATGAGGGCGGGCGAGTCGATGTACTTGATAGGAGGTAAAAGAGCTGGGTCGGGACTTGGAAAGGCCGAATAAGGAGTACCCCTCAGGGCAAAAGCCATCACGTCATGCCAGATCTGCGTCGGGTAGCTGGCACCAAAAACCTCCGCCCCGTTTACGTACATTGGCACCTCACCTGCTGGGTCGCCGATCCAGACCGAAGCAGCCAGAGCTGGGGTAATGCCATTGAACCAGGCGTCCACACTGTTGTCCGTGGTCCCAGTTTTCCCAGCCACATCTTGGCCCGGGAGCGCGGCATTAGTCCCGGTGCCATATTGGACAGTTGCCTGCAAGGCCACCAACGCCTCGGCAGCAACCTGCTCGGAAAAAACCCGCCGGCCCGTCAGGTCGGCCTGGTATATGACCGTCCCGTTGCTGCCTGTCACCTTGT
Source organism: Acidimicrobiales bacterium (assembly GCA_049966695.1). Taxonomy (GTDB): domain Bacteria; phylum Actinomycetota; class Acidimicrobiia; order Acidimicrobiales; family Palsa-688; genus JAKAWM01. Next base: position 7,709 of record JBMFUG010000076.1, read on the forward strand.
TGACAAAAGACGGCGTATGGTAAATACCGCCGTCCGCTACCGTCGCGTAGGCGGCCGCCATCTCGATAGGCTTTACAGCCTCACTGCCTATAACGAGGGAAGGCTCCAACGGGCTCAGCGACGGGTCCGACAGCCCCATGCTCCTAGCCACGTCGATCACCTTGCTCAGGCCAACTTCGTGCGCAAGGCGCAAGTAGGCACAGTTGACCGAAAGGGCAGTGGCTTGCACAAGCGTAACCGGCCCATTTGGCTGGCCCGGGTCATTGTGCATCGGGTGCTGCACGTTATAGCCATAACCATCGGGGTCGCCGGGGAACACGACGGCGCAGGGCGAGGCGGCCAGGACGGAGTCCTCAACGTTGTAACCCTCTTCGAGCGCCCCGATCAAGGTGAACAGTTTGAAGCCCGAACCCGGCTGGCGCTCCCCCTGAGTAGCTATGTCAAACTGGCTGGACCCGTTGCCTCCTACCAGTGCCTCGACATCTCCCGTGCGAGGGTCGACCACGGCGAAGGCGGCTTCCACCTTCGGCAGGTCGGGTGGTATGTCGTCGACTGCCACGCGCTGCGCATAGGCCTGGAGCGACGGCACCTCGTTCGTGTATATCTTGAGGCCTCCTCCGAAAAGCTCTTGCTCGCGCGCAGCCACAGTCGGGCCAAGAGGGCTGCCTGGCCCCAGGAGCTGGCTTATCACCTGGTCCAGGTAGTAGCCATGGCCCGCATAGCTCACGGTTGGAGCTTCGTGGACAGAGGTCGGCAACGGGGTCGCATTAGCTGAGCACGCCTGCTGCTCCGTGATGGTCTTGTAATAGACCATCCGCGACAGCACTTCGCTTCGCCGTTCGCGCGCCCCAAGCGGGTTGGTTATCGGGTCGTACCCACTGGGCGCCTGGATCAGCCCTGCCAGAAGGGCAGACTGGGCGATGTCCAGGCGGCTAGCGTCTTCGTCAAAGTACTCCTTCGCTGCCGCTTGGACCCCGTAAGCCCCATTGCCGAGGTAAACGGTGTTCAAATAGTCGTCAAGGATCTGGCCCTTAGTGCACTTCTCCTCTAAACGCTCCGCTAGCACGGCCTGGCGCACCTTGCGGTCTAGGGTCTTTTGGCTCGTAAGGTAGACCTGCTTCACGAGCTGCTCTGCAATTGTCGAGCCACCCTGGACAGCTGACCCGGCCGAGGCGTCGGCCAAAAAAGCCCTGCCCACGGATTTCACGTCCACCCCTCCGTGCACCCAAAACGCGTGGTCCTCGGTGTCGAGGACTGCATCTACCAGCATCGGGGAGATCTGGCCCAGGGCAACGGGCTGGCGGTTGAGGTCGGAGCGCAGGGTGGCGATAACAGACCCGTCCGCCGCATAGACGACTGAGGGCACCTCAGCTTTGGCCCCGCCGCAAGATAGCGGCAGCTCAGTGGCCGACGCCAGGTCATGCACGAGCCTGCTCGACGAGTAGGCCAGCGCCCCCAGAGCTGCTCCGAGCATCACCCCCGCTGTCACCAGGACCAGGACAAGGCGCACCAAACGGGTCATTCCTGGGCCTCATCGTAGCCGTTGGCCGCTCCCTGCGGCTACAACCGGGGGACCTTGCGCCCCAAGCCTCGCGTTGGCCTTTATGCTGGCTTTGGCAGCCTGCCCGGCGGGCTGCCCGGTTCAGATTTCTAGAAGCTTCCGAGCAGCTGCTTCAATGGTCTCGACCTGGGGCAGGGTGGCCCGTTCGAGCCCTGGTTCATAACCGATGTGAGTGTCCGCCGCCCCCACCCTCGTCACCGGTTGGTCCAAGTCGGCAAAACACTGCTCGCCGACCCACGCAGCGACCTCGGCCCCGAAGCCGCAGGTCAGGTTGTCTTCGGAGACCACAAGGACCCTTCCAGTACGGGCTGCTGACTCGGCAACCAGTTGTTTGTCCCAGGGCATGAGCGAGCGAAGGTCGATCACCTCGGCACTGGCGCCAGTCGCTTCGGCTGCTCGCAACGAAAGCTCAACTGTGGCCCCGTAGGTCACTATCGTCAAGTCCCGGCCCGGCTGCACAATGCACCCCTTGCCGAACGGCACCCGGTAACCAGGAGGTGGGAACGGGTCGCTCGTGTAACGCTGGCGGTAAAGGTGCTTGTGCTCCAAAAACAGCACGGGGTCCTCGCCGGCCAAGGCCGTCCGCAGGAGCCCGACTGCGTCGCGCGACCTCGAAGGCATTACGACCACCAGCCCAGGGGTACCCGCAAAAACCGAAACCCCCGACTGCGAATGCCAGATTGACCCGCCGGTCACGTAGCCACCGACGGCAACTCGCAGCACGAGCGGGCTCGACCACTGGCCGTTGGACCGCCAGCGCATCGTGGCTGCTTCGCTTTTGATCTGCTGCATCGCAGGCCAGATGTAATCGAAAAACTGGACCTCGGGGACTGGTCGCAGCCCGCGAAGGCCCTGGCCCACGGCACGGCCGACGATGTTTGCCTCAGCCAAGGGCGTGTTGTAACAGCGTTGCCGGCCAAAACGTCTCTGCAGGCCGAATGTCACCCCGAAAACACCGCCCTGGCCCTCAACCTCGTCGAGCAGCTCTTCGGGTGCGTCGGCAACGTCCTCCCCGAAAATGCGAACGCGCCTGTCTGCAGCCAAAGCCTCGGCCAAGGCGAGACGTACGGCTTCAGCGAGCACCACCGGCTCCCCGCCGTCACCAGCCGGTGCAGTTTCGGCCTCAGGCTCGGCAATGCCCGGGCTGGTCAGGTTGTACATAACCGTGGCCGGGTCAGGACGCGTCGCTTTCAATGCCTCTTTGGCGGCATCAGCAACCAAGCGATAGGCGTCCTCGCGCATGCGCTCCATCTCCTCGGGCGAGATGACGCCTGCCTGCAAGAGAACCCCTTCAAGCCGTGCGACCGGGTCCCGGCGCTTCTCTTCCTCCAGTTCCCGCTTCGGCCGGTACTTGACCTGGCTGTCAGCCGAAGAATGTGAGTAAGGGCGCGTGACAGTGGCGTGGACCAGGGCTGGGCCTGCGCCGCTGCGAACGGATGCCACGATACCGGGGACGGCCCTGCGAGCCCCAAGGTAATCGAGCCCGTCCAAGTCGTAGACCGACAAGTTGGGGAACCCCTCCACAAGCTTTGATATAGGGGCCGGTGCCTGTTCTGACGCAGGCACAGATATCGCGTAACCGTTGTCAGCAACAACATAAAGGACCGGCAACCTCAAATTGCACGCAGTGTTGAGGCTCTCCCAGAACTCACCTTCAGAAGTAGCCCCTTCCCCCATGGAGACGTAAATGAGCTCGTCGCCGTGGGACGTGCACCCAGGTAGCTGCCCACCTTGGCTGTTGATGTACCGCCCGGCCTCCGCGCACCCGACAGCTGGGAGGCACTGGCTCCCTGTAGGGCTAGACTGGCTGACTATGTTAAGGCGGCGCATCCCAAAGTGGCACGGCATCTGGCGTCCCCCCGAGGCTGGGTCGGTGGCGGCGCCGACGGCCTGCAGCAGCATCTCGGTCGGCGTGACACCGAGCGCCAGCACCAGCGCCCGGTCCCTATAATAGGGAAAAAACCAGTCATAAGCGGGGCGCAGCGAACGTGCCAAAGCTAGCCCGAGCACCTCATGACCTGCACTGGAAATATGGAAATATGCGCGGCTCTGCTTTTGCAGGGTTATCTCCCGGTCATCGAGGCAACGAGACACTAGCGCCAGCTTGTAGTCGGCCAACAGCTCGCTTTTCGGGACCCCAAGCAACTGCTCGTGGTTCACGTCGAGCAACCGGCCTGCAGGGCTTTCGCCGTCTGGCGACAGCCCTGCGCCAAGCTGGCTAGGAGTGACAGCTAAAACCATAACTCGACAGAGCTTACCTGTCGCCCTGCTAGAAGTAAAAACTTTCGGCTCAAAATAATGCTCCATCCCAAAATAGTAGAAGGTCCAACTAAGCACGCTTGGGACAGCTGTTGCAGCTACGGCCGCCAGATCATCAGCGCTAAGGCTGCCACGAAAAGCACGTCGCACACACCAGCCGCCCGGCTGGCAACAGTGCCCGCACGGGCCAAGATCTGAGCCTCATAATTGCTCAGAGGCCGAAGGCCCCCAGGCGCACCCGTCATCTTGGCCTCGCGGAGCACCGAGCGCACCCGCTCCACAGAAGGCCCCGCAAAAC
>JBMFUG010000077.1:0-11482 GCA_049966695.1 Acidimicrobiales bacterium
GGTCGAGGCTGGCCAGGTCTAGTGCCTGAAGGTGCTCTTGCATCTCGTTGCGCAGGTCGTACTGCACGCAGAGAGCCACCTTGCTCCCCCGGTAACGGCGTAAGTAGGCGAAAAGGAACCTCCCAGCGGCAGCCGCGAAAAGCAACGTGAGCCACGGCCACAGCGGCGAGGAACGGTGCAGGATGACGTTGTCGACTATCTGGCGTGCGACCAGCGGCACAGCGGTCTGAAGGACGCTGCTCAGCACCGACGCGGACATGGAGACGGCCATGTCTCTTCGGTAGACGAGCATGTGGTCCCACAGGCGGCGAAGCCACCCCGGGGCATGCGCTGCTGTAGAGGGCCCTACTGGCGCCGTAGCAGAAAGGCTCACGTGGCCCGTGGCCCCTCGTCCGTTGCAGCTTGCCGGTGCTGGGCCTCAGGGCTGAGCCGGTGCGCTCGGTCAAGAGCGTCCCCAAGCCAAGCGAGCGAGCGCAGCACTTGTGCCGGATCTGGGGTCAGTGCGCACAGGTCGGCTATGCGGGCGGTCATTTTCGCCTCGGCCTCGTCCAAGAGCTCTTTGCCCCGCGTAGTCAAGGTGAGCACGACGGCACGCTGGTCCCCCGGCGCTCCGGAGCGGTCCAGGAGGCCTCGTTGGCAGAGCACCTCCACGGTGGCACTTACGGTGGGTTTGCCGATGGCAAGGCGGGCGGCAACTTTGGACGCCTGTTCGTTGCCAGAAGCGATCGCGGAGAGGATCCTGTACTGAGCGAGGCTGAGGTCTCCTGATGCCCGCTCTAGGGCACGCGAAGCCCGAGCTAGGGTGCGCACGGCCTTCAGGGCGTCCTCGCTCGGGGCAAAGGGCGCGGCGCTGGCCTGGGTTGCTTCGTCGCTTGTGCCGGGCACTGCTTGGCAGTATAAGGCCAGACAGTTCGTTTAGCGAACTACTTGCTGGCGGAACACCTCCGAGGCCTGGCCAGGCTCGGGGGCTCGGCCAGGCTTTGGGGCTTCGGTCGTGCAGATGGACGCTTTATTGGCTGGCCTGGTTGCTCACCGGCGCCGGGGCACCCGAGCGAAGCGACTCATGTACCGCTTGGAGCACAGCCGTGTTGGCAAGGGCGTCGTCGGGGCCCCAAGCCAGGGCATGCTCGCCGCGGACCGCACCCGACAGGTGCTCGACTTCCCTGGCGTAGGGGTCGTCGTAGCCGAACACCTCCACGAGCGGTTCCTTGCCGTCCGCGTACACCTCGCCGCCCTTGTGCAAGAAAAGCTTTGTGTAGGGTTCACGCCTGAAGCCAGTCCCAGGCAGGGACAGCCATCCCTCGGTACCTACCACCTCGACTTGGGCGAAGGGGTTGACGTAGTCGAAGCTGACAGAAAATGGGGCCATCCTGCCCTCGGGGAAGCGCATGACCCCGCTCACCGAGGTCTCTGTGGGCTGGCCCTCTCGTACGTGCGCGAAAGCGGAGACCTCGGTCGGTTCTTGGCCGAGCACACCTCTTGCCATGTTGGCCGCATAGCAGCCCATGTCCCAGATGATCCCGCCGCCCGCCTCTGGCATGAAGCGGATGTTGGGAGGCTCTGTCGGGATGTAAAAGGCAAAGCAGATCCTCACTAAACGCGGGTCGCCCACCGCGCCCGTGCGCACCAGCTCGACGGCCCTTTGCCAGCGGCTGCTGTGGCGGTACATGAAGGCCTCCATCACGAGGCGCCCGGAGCGCTTGGACGCTTCGGCTATGGAACGGACCTCTCCCACGGAAAGAGCAAGCGGTTTCTCACAGAGCACGTGCTTTCCCGCCTCAAGAGCCCGGACAGCCCAGGGTTCGTGAAGGTGGTTGGGCAGGGGGATGTAAACGGCTTCGACCAGCTCGTCAGCGAGGAGGGCTTCGTAAGAGCCGTACGCTTTGCACCCCCAGCGGGCCGCTTCGTGCTCGGCCTTTTCCATCGAGCGCGAGGCTATGCCCGTCAGCTCGGCGCCCTGGGCGGCCAGGAGCCCTGGGATGAAAGAGCCGTTAATGGCGGCGGTCGAAAGCACGCCCCAGCGGACAGGTCTACTAGGCATGTACTGCTTTCTAGCCTACTTGGCCCTTGGCGCACGAGCCTGGCTGCTAAAGCACCGCGCCTATGTGCCAGGGGTTGAACTCCTCTTCCCCAAAACCGAGCTCTTCGCTCTTGGTCCGCTGCCCGGAGGCCACCGCTAGTACCAGCTCGAATATCTGCCGGCCCATTTCCTCGACACTGGACGAGCCGTCGAGGATATTGCCGCAGTTCAGGTCCATGTCGTCGGGCATGCGCTGGTAAGTGCCGCTGTTAGTGGCCAGCTTTATGCACGGGGCCGGTTTGCTCCCAAAAACTGACCCTCGGCCAGTCGTAAAGCAGACCACGTTGGCCCCACCCGCGATCATCCCCGTCACTGAAACGGGGTCGTACCCTGGCGTGTCCATGAACACAAAGCCCTTTTCGGTGACAGGCTCCGCGTACTCGTAGACGGCGTGAAGGCTAGTGCTCCCGCCTTTTGCCACTGCACCTAGGGACTTTTCCAAAATGGTGGTGATGCCGCCGGCCTTGTTGCCGGGCGAAGGGTTGTTGTCGAGGCTGTCCCCGTTGAGCTTTACGTACTTTTCCCACCACCGGACCCGCTCGACCAACCGATCGCCGACCTCCCGGCTGGCAGCCCGGCGGGTCAATAAGTGCTCGGCACCGTAAATTTCCGGTGTCTCCCCCAAGACAGCGGTCCCGCCGTGGGCCACCAACAGGTCGGCCGCTGCCCCAAGCGCCGGGTTGGCCGTGACGCCGGAGTACGCGTCCGAGCCGCCGCACTCCAGCGCCAAGATGAGCTCGCTGGCCGGCACCCGGGTGCGCTTGGCGCGGTCCGCGTCGGTGGCTAGCTCGCGCAACCTGGCGACGGCCTCTCGCACCGTCGCCCTGGTGCCGCCCATGTCCTGGATCGTCATGGTGACCACCGGCTTCCCAGGAGCCAGGTCTAGGTCCTCGGTAAGGGAACGGACCTGGTTTACCTCGCAGCCAAGCCCGAGCACCAAGATGGCGGCGAAGTTGGGGTGCTGCGCGTAACCGCGAAGCGTCCGCCTTAGCAGGTCGAAGCCCTCTCCTGACCCTGCCATGCCGCAGCCTGAGCCGTGGGTCAAAGCAACCACGCCGTCCACGCCTGGGTAGTTAGCCATGAGGTCGGAGCCTGGGGCGAACTGGGCCGCTATCATGCGCGCCGCGGTGGCGGAGCAGTTGACGGAAGTGAGCACTCCTAGGTAGTTGCGCGTCGCCACCCGGCCACCGGGGCGGACGAAGCCCTCGAAGGTAGCGGGGACGGGTGCCGGGGCTGCCTCCCTAGCGTCCTGGCCGAACTCGTACTGGCGCTCGAAGTCTGCAAAAGCGAGGTTGTGGGAGTGCACGTGCTCCCCGGCTGCGATCGGGCGCGTGGCTATCCCGATGACTTGGCCGTACTTTCGCACGTGGCCACCGGCCGGGACGTTGACGAGGGCCACCTTGTGGCCAGCTGGGACGTCGTCGAGCAGCTTCAAGCCGAGCCCTGGGAGGACGGTGCCGGCCTGGGCAGGCTGCGTCAGCACGCCTACCATGTCGCCCTCGTGCAGGACCAAGCACCTCACGCCGCCCGCCCCTGTCACGCCGCCCGCCATAGCTTTTCGTAGGTCACGAACATCTGCCTCTCGTAGGTTACGAACATCTGCGCTCCTGTGGGCTTGTGCACTTGCTTGGAGACCGGCTGGGCCGTTTGGCAGGCGGCCCCGTCATTGCAGCCACCCGTTAGAGGGCAACCTCCACAGACCCTAACTTAGTTTTGGGCTGAATTTCCGGCTCACCCGGAGCTAGCTCCCTCCAGCAAGTCGACCGCGGGCCATTTCGCAGGGCGTTCGGGTGCCTTCTCTCCGCCAGGAGGACCGCGGTGGTGCTGACCTGGTGCTATGCCTTCGCTGTCGGTCAGCGGGGAGGGGCACCCTCCTACGGCAGGCCCGACTTGGTGCCTGCTGGTGCCGGCCTAGCGAGACATGAGAGCTGCCGTCTTATCGCCGGCCCGCCTGGGCAAGGCTGGCCGCCAGAGCCACTTCAGGGGCCGCCAGTGCACCCCAGTGCACCCCAGTGCGCTCGGGGCTTGGCGATGGGCAGGTGCCCTCATTTGTCGGCGATGGGTGCGCACCAGTTCATTGTGCACGCTGTTCGTGCAGGAAATCGCCGGCTTTGGCAGCACCGAGGGGTAGCCTTGGGGGGTTATGTTCGAGCGCTTCACAGAGCGAGCGCGCCGTGTGCTCGTGCACGCCCAAGAGGAGGCCCGCCTCCTGCAGCACGACTTTATCGGCACGGAGCACATTTTCCTTGGGCTACTGAGCGAGGGCGAGGGAGTGGCCGCCAAGGCCCTAGCAGACTTGGGCGTCACCATTGACAAGGCTCGCGAAAAGGTAGCTCAGGCCGTCGGCCCGGCGGGCAAGGGCACTAGCGCTGAGGGCACGAGCGGCAAGGGCACGAGCCGCAACCCCCCCTTTACCGCCCGGGCCAAGAAAGTGCTCGAGCTGTCCCTGCGAGAGGCTCTGGAGCTCGGCCACAACTACATAGGCACCGAGCACATGCTGCTTGGCTTGGCGCGCGAGGGCGAAGGCGTCGGGGCCAATGTTTTACGCCAGCTCTGCGGTGACCTCACGCAGGTGCGCGACAAGGTCCTGGAACTGCTGGGCCGGGGCCAGACGGGGCAGGGGGCACGACAGACGGGCGAGGTCGCCGGGCAAGTGCAGCGCTTGCTTGGGCTGAAGCTCGAGGCTCCCGCCAACCCGCCCTTTTCCCGAGGGCAAAAACAAGGTGACCCGCCCTACTGCCCCGGCTGCGGCAAGGGCTTGGTAGGCAACCTTCATTTTGCCCGGCTCGAGGCTACGGCAGGTGGCAAGCCAGCCCCAACGACCTCACCAGGCGAGGTTGGGCCCGAGCCAGTTGCTGCTGGCTCCCCTAATGAGCAGACCACGCGCTGGGTGTTCGCTTACTGTGCCAACTGCGGGTTGCCTCTCGGTTCGGCAGCCGTAGGCTAGGAGCCCCTGGCCCAGCCGGGCCGGTAGTTGTTAGCCGGTGCTCGCCGGCTACCGTTTTCATATCAAGGACAGGCAGGCCCCGGGGCGTAGCGCAGAGGCGGTGAGCGGAGCCGTCGTGCCTTTTTGGCTTTTCGTCGGCTTTAGCGTGGTCTCCACGGGCGGCCCGCTCGCCTTGGCCGCCCTGTACGGCCCCGGGGTCGTGTCCCCTCTGTCCTCCGCTGGGCTCGAGGTCGTCCTGGCGGTGGTGCTTTTTGGGGTGCCAATGGCCGTCTGGTACGCGTACTCACGAGACATCGCCTCAGCAGGGGGGCTTTTTTCTTTTGTCGAGGCGGCCGCAGGTCGCCGGCTGGCGCTGTTAGAGGGCGCCGTTTGGGTTGTCAGCTATTTTTTGTACTTGCCTTACACGGTGACCTACGTCGTTTACTACGTGCTGCCAGCCGTGGTGCCCGGGGCCCTGCCCTACCGCTCGTCGTTGGAAGTGCTTTTGCCTCTCGCCCTGGCTGTGCTTGGTTTCGTACGGTTGCGACGGGCCCTTTACCTGGTGGCGGTGCTGGCTATTGGCCAGTTGGCGGTGCTCGTGGCCTTCGCCGCCGCAGGCATGGCCCACCTTGGGGCAGCGCCTGGTGCCTTCGAAGTGCACGGCGCCGCCCGCCATATATTTGGCGGCACCGTCAACTTTTCCCTGCTTTTCATTTGCGCAAGCCTGCCGCTTTACCTTGGCGGTGAAGCGGCAAAAGGGGCGCGCACGGTGCGGCGTGGGCTGCTTGGCGGTTTCGTGCTGTCTGGTGGCCTGGTGGTGCTTGGCCTGCTGGCTTGGTCGCACGCCGGCAGCGGGCTGACTGGAGGAGTGGTGCCCGGGGTGGCGCTGGCTGAGCAAAGTTGGGGCCACTGGTTCGGGGTCGTCGTCGGGCTCACGGTGGCGGCCAGCGTAACCGGGCTTATTATCGCTGAGTTCCTGGCCCTGCCGAGGTTGCTCCACGCGATGTCTGGCAAAGGGCTGAGGACCACTACGTCATGGGTGGCAGCCGGTTTCGTCGTGGCTGACGTTTTGAGCCTGGTAAACCCTGGAGCGTTTTACTCGGACCTGTTGAAGCCGTCGTTAGTGGCCTTGTGGGTCTCCGAGCTGCCAGTGTTCGCCGTTTTCCCCCTCTTTGCGTTTCGGCGGCGGTTGGCTTTGGTGCCTGCGCTAGTGCTAGCGGGCGGGTCCTTGGCGCTCATGAGCTACGGCCTTTACACGGCTGTAATGGCCGTCGTAGCGACCTGATAGGGACTTGTAGGGAAAGGAGGAGCGCTCGTTGCGGTTACTTCTGCCGGTGACTTGCGAGCCGGTCAACTTGGCTGAGGCCTATTCCAGGGACGTCCAGGAGCCCAAGGGGCGGCCTTTTGTGAGGGTCAACATGGTGAGCAGCCTGGACGGGGCGGTGGCCGTTTCTGGTCGCTCAGGGCCACTTGGCGGGCCGGGCGACAGGCTGGTTTTCGCGGCCCTGCGTTCCCTCGCCGATTTCATCTTGGTCGGAGCCGGCACGCTGCGGGCTGAGCATTACGGGCCGCCGAGCTTGCCCGAGGAGGTGCAGCAGTTTCGGGAGACGAGGGGCCAGAGCCGTTTGCCGCGCCTCGCAGTAGTCACCGGGTCGGCCAGGCTCGACTGGGGCTCGCCGCTCTTCTCCGGGCGGGACCAAAAGACTGTGGTTATCACCTCGGCTACGGCCGGTAGGGGGGAGCTGAAGCGTGCCTCGGAGGTGGCGGAGGTGCTCAGCTTAGGGAGAGGGACGGTGGACCTTGTCGGTGCTGTTCAGGCGCTCGGGGCGCTGGGCGCCCGCCATGTGCTTTGCGAAGGAGGGCCCCGCCTGAACACCAGCCTTCTGGCAGCGGGGCTTATCGACGAGCTCTGCCTGACCCTTTCCCCCAAATTGGCCGGGCCAGTGGGCCCAAGCCTCATGAGCGGCTGGCTTGGCGGCAGCGGGCCTCAGGCGGTGGCCGGGCCTAGCGGGGGGAGCACGCCTGAGCTGGGCACGCGAGCTCGGCCGCAGCCGCTGCAGCTCGAGCTGGTGCACGTCCTCGAGGAGCATGGCTTTTTGTTCCTAAGGCTGCGGGCGTCTTCGGAGCAACCTTCGGGCCCCACGTTGGGGGTGCCATCTGGGCAAGCTTCGAGCGCTCTCAAGTTTCAAGGCGTTCCTGCCGATAAGCGCGCATGGCCATAGGCTTTTTGATCGGCCTCGTCGTGGGCGTAGTAGCTGGTGCGGTCGCAGTGGTCGTGCTGAGGGGCCAAGAGGCCGCCCGGGCAGCGACGGCCGAGAGGGAGCACGCTGCGGCGTTGGCCGCTGTTCAGGGCCAGCTCGTCACGGCTCAAGCAGAGCTACAGGCTGAACGAGCGGCAGCTGCCCAGCGCCAAGCGGCGTGGGAGGAGGCCCAACGGCAACTCGCGGGCACCTTCGCGGAGCTGTCTGCGCAGGCGCTCCAGCACAACAACGCCCAGTTCCTGGAGCTGGCAAATGCCAGGTTGAAAGAGGCCCAGCAGGCTGCCCAAGGCGACCTCGAACAACGCAAGCAGGCCATCGAGCAGCTGCTGGCGCCTTTGCGCGAGCAACTTGGCAAGTACGAGGAGGGGTTGCGCCGTCTCGAGCTAGACCGCCAGGCCGCCTACTCGAGCCTAGTAGGCGAGGTCAAGTCTCTTGCCGAGTCTGAGCAGCGCCTCCAGGTCGCGGCGAGCAACCTCGTAACGGCGCTCAGGGCTCCCGCCACACGGGGCCGGTGGGGCGAACTTCAGCTACGGCGCGTCGTGGAAGTCGCCGGCATGGTCGAGCACTGTGATTTCGAGGAACAGGTGCAGGTCAGCACGGACGAGGGCCGTCTGCGCCCGGACATGGTGGTCCACCTGCCTGGCTCCAGACTGGTGATCGTCGACGCCAAAGTCCCCCTGCAGGCCTTCCTCGACGCCAACGAGGCAACCGATGAGGTGGCAAGGCGGTCGTACTTGGCGGACCACGCTCGCCAGCTACGGGCTCACGTCGACATGCTGGCTGGCAAGGCTTACTGGCAACAGTTCGGCCAGTCGCCGGAGTTCGTGGTGGCCTTCGTGCCGGGGGAGCCCCTCTTGGCGGCAGCGTTCGAGCACGACCCGGGCCTTTTGGAGCACGCCCTTTCCAAGCGGGTGCTCTTGGCGTCCCCGGTCAGCTTGATCGCCCTGCTGCGGACCGTGGCTGCCGGCTGGCAGGAGGAGGCGCTTGCCAAGAACGCCGAGGAAGTCCGGGAGATCGGGCGCGAGCTTTACCGCCGGCTGTCCACCTTTGGCGAGCACCTGGCCCACATGGGAAAGGGCCTGTCTGGTGCTGTGGACGCTTACAACAAGGCCGTAGGTTCCCTTGAGCGCAGCGTCCTGCCCCAAGCGCGCCGTTTCCAGGGGCTCGGCGTGGTCGGCGACGCAGGCAAAGAGCTGCCTGAGCTCGACGGCGTCAACGCCTTGCCTCGCGAGCTCCAAGCACCGGAACTAACCGCGAGGGCACCGAACTTGTAATTGGCCTACGCAGGGGCCCCCCAACGTAGCCGTACCTCCTATGGCGTAGCTGCGTCGTGGCGCGTAGCTGCGTCGTGCCGGTGCCTTTTTGAGGAGCGTGAGGCGCTATGCGGCTGTCTTTACGAAGAGCGTGAGGCGCATCGGGTAGCGCGGGTCTGAGTAACGGGGGACCGTCTCTGTGCGCACGAGCTGCAGGGCGGGGTCGGAGAGCACGACCTGGTTTGCTGCGACAGCCTCTGCTTCGACGGCCCCAGAGTAGCGTTCGGGTGACTCGCCCCTGTCCCAGCTGGCTGGGTCCACCAAGAGCACGTGCCTGCCGACGGGTAGCTTGTCGAGCAGCGGGGTGAGGTCGGAGGCGGCGTTGATGCTCTGCAGGCGGGTGGGCAAGTTGGACCAGTCCACGATCAGCGGGTCCTTCAGTACCCCGAGGGGGTTGGCGTAGGTGAACTTGTTGCCGAGGTCGAGGGCGATGACCGGGGCATCGGTCACCTGAGCGGAGATGACCAGGTCTCCGGGACGTAGCAAGGTGCGGGCACTTGCCAGGAGGTAGGCAGCGTCACTTTTGGAAGTTTCGACCGTGACGTTGCGGTCCACCAGCACCGGGGTGGCTGTGGCCGCCAGGGCTACGACCGTGCCGCACAGCACGGCCAGCCCGCGCCGCACCCGGGCTAGCCCGCCAGCCAGGGGCAACAGTGCTGGGACGACGACGACGCCCAGGTAGCGAGGGTCCCAGGAATTGACGAACTGGGCACCTGTCCAAGCAAGCAACAGCGCAACGAGAGGCACGGCCGTAACGAGCTCTAGGGCCTGCGCCTTGGCGCTGTAACGAGGGACGAGGACAGGCCAGCGACGTCGCCCGAGCACCGCCACCGCTATCGCGACGACGACGGCCAGCCACGCGGCCGAAGCCAGCGCATTGAAGGGGTCTACGAACAGGTCGACAACGCTTGGGCGAGGTGCCCAGGGGGCACCTGTGTGGGTGAGCTGGTAAACGAACTGGGGCACCCAGGGGGCAAATGCTGCTGCGCAAGCGAGCCCGTACAGCAAGGTCTGCACCACCCGCCGGTAAGCGCCGTTGGCCAAAGCGGCTACTACTCCGACCAGTCCTACCGCAGCGAAGAGGTAGAGGCCGTAGTAGTGGAGGTACAAGACGGCGACCATGGACACGACCGCCGCGGCCCAGTACCGGCGGCCTGCACCCTGGTAAGCGAGGACGAAACAGCTGAGCGCCAAGAGCGCCGCCAGGGCCAACCACGAGTACATACGCGTTTCGGTGCTGTAGTAGCCGACGTAGGCACAGGTGGCCACGAGGGCTGCGGCTCCCCTAGCGGCCCAGCGCCCGAACAGTTTGTCCCCGCACCACCAAGACGTGGGTACGGCAGCCAGCGCGGCCACCATCGAAAGCGAGTGGGTCGCCGGCTCCGAGCGGCCGAACAGTTGCATCCAATAATGGAGCAGCACATAGTACAGGGGCGGGGAGCCGTCGTTGACGAGCGCCTTGGGCAGGGCGTGCAGCGGCTGGGCAGCTATCCCGATAGCAATGGCTTCGTCTCCCCAGTAGCTGGTCCACAGGGTACGCCAGCGCAGAGCGAGGGTCAGGGCGACCAGGAAGATGACCAAGGTGGCATCGAAGTGCTCCCAGGCGGCGAGGCGGCCGGCCGCTTTTTCCACGGCGCGGCCCAAGCGGGCCAAAACCGGCTGTTCCTCGGCGGCAACAGGGTCTGCCGGCGGCAGTTCGTCGGCACCGGGCGGCGAAGGTGGGACAGCAACGCCCGCGGGCACCCTTACTAGTAGCTCTTTCATGTCTTGGTCCCAACCCGTGCAAGGCCGAGCTGGCCACAGCCCTAGCCCCAGAAGGCCTGGCTAACCCCAGCCCTGTAAAGACCAAGCTACCCCGAGCAGGGCTGTCGTTGCTTGCAGGCTGTCCAGGCAGGGCGCGGCGGGCGTCCAGCGGGGTGGTACCAGACTGTCCCAGTGGGTTGCAGCGGGGCCGGCTTACTACAGCTGCGCCGGGCGGTCCAGACTGGCAGCCGAGCAGGCCACCACGTAGCGTCGTGGCATGGACGCCAAAGTTATGTTGTGCGACTTCGCCGAGGTGAGCGGAGGCAAGCTGTTCATTTCAGGGGCGGGCTTGGCGCTCCTGGCCAGCCCTGCGCCTGGGCCTCCCTACCGGGTCAATGTGAGCTTGGCCATCCTCGGCCTGATCACGGCGGAGGACACCGGCGTCCAGCACAAGATGACCATAGAGCTGGTCCAAGTAACTGGGGACCGAGAAGTGCGGGTCATGCTGACAGACGAACTGCCCGAAGGTGGCGACCCGGCGGACAGGGGCATGATCATCTTGTACTTCATGGCGCCGCGCTCAGCCGAGATGCAAAAGGGCGACGAGTGGAGCATGCCTATGGCTCTGCCCTTGTACGGCCTAGGCCTGCCTCAGCTCGGCTCCTACTACTTCAGTGTGCGGGTTGACAACAGAGAGATGGACCGGTCCTCGTTCCGGCTGTTGCCGGCCCAGGAACTGCAGTTTGACGGCCCGTCGCCGGGGCCACAGGGGCCGTCGCCCGAAGCCGGAGGACCGCAGGTCCCGCCGAGGCTCTAAGCACCCGAGCGTTCGTGGTGACGGGCCAGCTGGTCGGCTTGGCACATCCCGGCTCGCGTATGCGCCTCGTTTTGGGGCCAGTGCACGCACCTTGACGGACAGGTACCAGCTCTGAGCAGACGGCGTCCACGGTGGGCCAGCCAGTCGCACGGTAGCGGCCCACGGGCTATGGGGCGAACATGTCGGCCCTCGCCCCATGCAGCTAAAAGATCCCACGTGGCCGCGCCAAGATGCAAAGACAAACAGAGGTCAAGTGTAAAGACCTCTCTGGCGGGTTAGCGACAAAACTAACCTGAGCAGGCCGTTGTTTCTGGCGTGCAGAGGCGGCCCCCAGCTTTAGGC
>JBMFUG010000078.1:0-11012 GCA_049966695.1 Acidimicrobiales bacterium
GGCGACGTGTGAAACAGCCTGCTCTGCCAGGGAGTTCGTGGCCTCGTCAGCTGCTAGCCCGGAAAGTCCCGCTAGCCACATGGCCGCTTGCCACTTCCCCCTGACTGACGGCGAGGAGCTGCCAATGAGCGGGCCAGACGAGGCGGTGCCGGTCGGCGCCGATGGCGAAGGGAGGCTCGGGTGAGCACATTTGGTGACAGGCAGGGTACGGGACGCGAAAGCGGTCTGTTCCTTGGGGAGGCCCCCGAGGTCGTCGCTCCTGACGAGCACGCGAGCAAGGTTATAGAGGCTAAGGGCCCATGGCGGCTGGCGTGGGACCGCCTGCGCCACGACCGAGTCGCCATTGGTTCGTCCATAGTCATTGCGCTGATCGCCTGTATGGCGATATTTGCGCCGGTCGCTGCCGCTATCACTGGGCATGGGCCTGACGCCCAGTACCACCTCACTGGCCTGACCCCAGCGGGGATCCCGGTGGGGCCCAGGTGGCACTTCCCGTGGGGGGCGGACGAGGAGGGCCGTGACCTACTGGTACGGGTGTTTTACGGAGCCCGGATATCTTTGCTGGTCTGGGTTTCCTCGGCTGCTCTAGCTGTGGCTGGTGGAGTCGTTTTGGGCATGCTCGCTGGGTTTTTCGGGGGCCTGGTCGACACTGCCCTGGCAAGGCTGTTCGACATCGTCTTGGCCATGCCTTACTTGGTGTTCGCCCTGGCCCTGGTAGCAGCGATCGGTGGCCAGGGGGGGATCTTGATCGACATTGCGGTCATATCGTTCTTCTCTTTTGGCGCTGTGGCAAGGATCGTGCGTGGCCAAGTGCTTTCGATCAAGGAAAAGGAGTACATCGAAGCCGCCCATTCGTTAGGGGCTGGGTCCCTGCGGGTGATGTTCGTAGACATATTCCCCAACCTCCTGGCGCCCGTTATCGTTTACTTCAGCCTCCTCGTACCCGCTTCCATCGTCTTTGAGGCCACGCTTGCCTTCCTTGGCTTGGGCGTCCCGCCGCCGACACCGGACTGGGGGAGCATGCTGCAAGAGGCCATAAACTGGTACGACCCGGCGTGGTGGTACGTGGTCTTCCCGGGGGGAGCGCTCTTGGCAACGACCTTGGCGTTCAACATGTTGGGCGATAGCGTGCGCGACGCCTTCGACCCGCGTTACAACCGCATGTTCGCGAAGGAGAAAGCGTAATCGTGGCCCGCTTCCTGGCTAGGCGGATCCTGCTCGGGGTTGTCGTCTTGTGGGTCGTCGCCAGTGTCATTTTCGTCTTGTACTTCGTCACCCCGAACGACCCCGCCCGCGTGATCGCGGGCAAGGAGGCAAC
The DNA here is from genome assembly GCA_049966695.1 of Acidimicrobiales bacterium. Classification (GTDB taxonomy): domain Bacteria; phylum Actinomycetota; class Acidimicrobiia; order Acidimicrobiales; family Palsa-688; genus JAKAWM01. The sequence goes on from JBMFUG010000078.1 coordinate 1,319, forward strand.
GGCGCAGACTCTTGCCGCAGTGCGCCACCATCTCGGTCTGGACAGGCCTCTCATAGACCAGTACGGGAGCTTTTTGTGGCGTTACTTGCACGGGGACCTGGGTTACTCGTACTACAACTCCGAGCCGGTCAGCACGATCATCGCCCAAGACCTCCCAGTGACCGCCTCACTGGCTATCGGCGGTGCTGTCATCTGGCTCGTGATCGGTGTGCTATCGGGTGTCCTGGCGGCGCGCAGGCCTCGTTCGGTAGCAGACCGCGTCGTCACTTCAGTGGCTTTGTTCTTCTACTCGATGCCGACCTTCCTGCTCGGCTTGCTTGCCCTGACGATCTTTTTCTACTGGTTGCACACTGAGGGCATCGATATTTTCGCCCCGCCCGGCTACGTGGGCTTGTCGCAGAGCGTGAGCGGGTGGTTCTCGCACATGATCTTGCCTTGGCTGACACTGGCGCTTGTCACGGCGGCCATATATGCGAGGCTGACCCGCGGTTCGATGCTCGACGTCTTGGGCGAGGACTACGTCCGTACCGCTCGTGCTAAGGGCCTGTCCGAACGTAGGGTCATATACCGTCACGGCCTGAGGGCGGCAATTACCCCGATCGTCACCGAGTTCGGTATAGACGTGGGGACGCTCCTCGGGGGGGTAATAGTCACGGAAAGCGTGTACGGGCTGCCGGGGCTCGGGTCGCAGATACTGAACTCGGTCACTGATGGCGACTTGCCAGTGACAATGTCCATCGCGATCCTGGCCGCAACCTTTGTAGTCGTAGCGAACATCCTGGTAGATGCCGTCTACGCCCTAATTGACCCGCGGGTGCGCCTTACCTGAGGGCCACATGGCCCTGCGCGTTAGGCAACCTGCCCTGGCGCTCCGGTACGCTCAGCGAGCGGTGGTACACCTGCGCCATGTGCGGCCTGTCCTGAAGCGGCCTTGGCCCCGCTGGTTGGCGGTCGCCTGTTGTACTGGCGTGCTCGCCGGTTGCCTGGCCAGCTGCGGGGGCTCAAGCAGCACGCGCCCGACTGCGCCCGTCCCCGCGGCACGTACGAGCGCCACGAGAGCGAGCGGCGCTCTCCGTAGCAGCTCGCCTGTTGCCAGCGCCCCCCGGGCGAGCTCGCCTAAGCGGGCTACGGCCACTACGGCCACTACGGCCACTACGGCGCTGGAGCAAGATGTCCCGTACGACCAAAACGGTGTAGCCACTTATGCGGTAGGCCCCCAGCCTGGGAACTGGGACATCCACGCAGCAGGGTCCTTGCCATGGCGTTCCAGCTTGGAGCAAATACTGGCCCAGGTCTGGCCCTCGGCTTTTTACCTCACGCCACAAGGTACCCCGGTGCTAAATACGTCTCTTCTTTCTTCGGCGGCCGAGGTGGCCAGCAACCCTCAGGTGGTCGTTTACAAGATCAACCCCCAAGCGGTCTGGTCGGACGGGGTGCCTATCACTTACAAGGACTTCGTCTACAACTGGCAGGCGCAGTCGGGGAAGGGACAGTTCAAGGACAAAAGCGGCAGGCCCTTTAGGCCGATGAGCACGGTCGGTTACGACCAGATCGCTAGCGTGTCTGGTTCGCCGGCTGACCCCTATACGGTTACGGTTACCTTTTCCTCGCCTTACCCAGACTGGGAGTCGCTGTTCGCTTACCTGATGCCGGCCCATGTCGCGCAAGCGGTGGGTTTCGACCACGGCTTCACTGACCCTGTCGCCGACCTGGTCTCGGGGGGGCCGTTCCTCGTGGCCCAGTTGCAGCCTGGCTACTCGCTCGAGCTGGTCCGCAATGCCAGCTATTGGGGCCAGCCCGCCAACCTGGCCACAGTCACGTACTATTTCGTGCATAGCTTGACCGAGGCGCAAGACGCCTTGGGTGCAGGTGAGCTGGACGTGGCTACGCTCTTGGCGCAGCCGGCTGAGTACAAGGCGCTGCAGGCGTCGGGTGGGCTGTCGGTGCAGGTCGTCCCGACTAGCTGGTACGAAGACCTGGATTTCAACGAGCGCTCCCTGCCGTTTTCCAAGCCGGCGGCCCGCGAGGCGGTCATGGTGGCGATCGACCGTTCGGCCATGGTGAGCGACGTTCTTGGGCCTTATGGCGTGTCGGTGCCGCCTGTTCAGGACCGGGCTTACCTGCCCGGGTCGCCAGGCTACGTCCTTGGAGGTGCACAGTACGACCAGGCGGACCAAGCGGAAGCGATGAGCCTCATGGAGAGCGCGGGCTACACCATGTCAGCCAAGACGCTCTACGCTCCAGACGGCCTCCCCTTGGTCGTCAATCTGTCGGTGCCGAGAGGTGACCCTGTAGCGCAAGAGCTGGCCCAGGAGGTCGTGAGCGCTTGTGCTTCTATTGGTATGAGGGTCAACTTGGCTGAGGTCGGCCCGAGCCTAGAGGGCCTGCTCCCTGGCCCGGCGCCAAAGCCGTGGGCTGGTTGGCAGATGGCGATCGACCTGCGGGAGGTGCCGGCTTTCCCTGGCTCCCTGGCTGAGCGCTACGGGACCGGCGGTGCGGCCAACGTCGACGGTTACTCCAGCTCGGCCATGGACGCCCTACTGGCGCGAGCGGCAGCGGCCACGGGCGCGGAACGTCTGGCCCTCTACGGTGACGTTGATTCCCTCGCCTGGGCAGACTTTGTTGACCTCCCGTTGGTAGCGCTGCCTGTCATGGTCGTCACGAGCCCGCACTTGCTGAACGTCCACACCGGTCCCTATTTTGGCCAGCTGGCCTGGGACGAACAGGACTGGGGCTTTGAGGCTCCCTGAGCGAGAGGTCAGCTGTGCCTGAAGGCCAAGAGGTGGCCGGTCCTTGCAGCGGCGTAACCTTTGTGGTGTGCGGTTCGTATCTGAGCTGTTCGACCCGGAGGCTTGGCGGGTGGTCGAGGGGTTCGACTTTCAAGACGTCACTTACCACCGTGCTGTGGCCCACGGCACCGTTCGCATTGCCATTGACCGGCCTGAGGTGCGCAACGCCTTTAGGCCGCAGACGGTAGACGAGCTTGCCATGGCGCTTGACCACGCGCGCCAGAGCCCGGACGTGGGTTGCGTGCTTTTGACCGGCAATGGCCCGTCGCCCAAAGACGGCGTCTGGGCTTTTTGCTCCGGGGGGGACCAGCGGTCTAGGGGAGCTACAGGCTACGAGTACTCGCAGGACGGCGGGAAGCGGGCGCTCGGGCGCCTGCACGTGCTCGAAGTGCAACGCCTGATCAGGTTCATGCCAAAAGTGGTCATCGCCGTCGTGCCAGGCTGGGCGGCTGGCGGTGGCCATAGCCTACATGTGGTGTGCGACCTGTCCCTAGCCAGCGCTGAGCATGCCCGCTTTCGCCAGACCGACGCCGACGTGGCGAGCTTCGACGGTGGTTTTGGGTCCGCCTACATGGCTCGCCAGGTAGGCCAAAAGCGTGCACGAGAGGTCTTTTTCTTGGGACGGACCTATGGGGCCCAGGAGGCGTACGAGATGGGCATGGTGAACGCCGTCGTGGCGCATGCTTCGCTGGAAAAAGTTGCGCTCGAGTGGGCAGCTGACGTCAACCAGAAAAGCCCGATGTCGGTCCGCATGCTTAAGTACGCGTTCAACTTGGTGGACGACGGGCTGGTCGGCCAGCAACTGTTCGCCGGGGAAGCGACGCGGCTTGCCTACATGACACAGGAAGCAGCCGAGGGCCGAGACGCCTTTATAGAGAAGCGACCGCCTGACTGGTCAGCTTTTCCCTGGTACTACTGAGGCTTTTGCTACGTTGGCTTGGCTTAGAGCGCGAGGCCACAACCGGCCTGCTACCAGCCCTGAGGTCCCGGCCGGCCGCCGGTGCCGGCTCGCCGCCCGAGTGCCGGTGTCGCGGGGAGCGCTCGTGGCCGTTGCTCGCCGGCCGTCGTTGTGGTTGACGGCGCTCAGAACGGGACGAGCACTTGTGCCGCCGGGCTGGTGGAGACGTTGGCCATTCCTGCCTCTGCCGCCGCGCTCGTATGTCGAATTCCGCCTGCAGACGATGTACGGGCGAGAAGACGCTGCCATGGGCGCCGAAGAGCTCGTTGGCTACCTGCAATGGTGCCGGTGGGTACGCATTTGTACGATAAGGTCGTCTTATGCCCGCAGTTACGAACCTAGGCAACGCGGGTAGACAGCTGCCGGCGCCCCAGGTAGAGCCATAGGGGCGAGGCCATGTCGCGAGCGCTCGTCCTCAATGCCAGTTACGAGCCGCTCTGCGTTGTGCCCGCTAGACGTGCCCTGCTCCTCGTCTTGCAGTCGAAGGCAGAGCTTTTGGTCGCGACCGGCCGGGTGTTCCGTTCGGCGCACTTAGTGGTCGACGAGCCCTCCGTCGTGCGGCTTTCGTACTTTGTCAGGGTGCCGCACCAAGGCCACGTCACGCTCAATAGGCGTGCCGTTTTCGTGCGGGACGGCCATCGTTGCCAGTACTGCGGTGCTCAGGCCGAGAACATCGACCACGTCGTGCCTCGCTCGCGTGGAGGGCTCCACACTTGGGACAATGTGGTGGCGGCTTGCCGGCGGTGCAACGCTCGCAAGCGTGACCGCCTTCTTGAGGAAACCGGCATGAGGTTGCGCCGTCCCCCGCTAGTGCCAAGAGGCAGGGCGTGGGCGCTGGCCGCGTTAGGGACTGTACTACCTACCTGGGAACCTTACTTGGGGTTGACGACGCTCGGTGAGGCTGAAGCCTCGGGGGACGGCCAAGGTGCGGCCAGCTCAGACGGCCAGGTCGGCGCCTCGGGGGACGGCCAAGGTGCGGCCAGCTCAGACGGCCAGGTTACCGGTCGCCCTCCGGGCAAGAGCCACGTGGTGACCGTGAAGGTGGCTGGCGGGCCCGCTGCGCTGTCAGCTTGAGGCCAAGGGCGGGGGCGTTCTTGCAGAGCTCCGATGGCTAGGGACCTCTGGGCTGTCCAGCGCTTTAGCGGGACCGTTCGCCATCTGCACGAGAGCCTGGCGGCCCGCTTGGCGTCGGCGTCAGAGCAGGGTAGAGCCGTGACAGTCCTGGAGCCGACCGATCGTGGACTGGTGCTCGGCAGCTCCCAACCGCTGGCGCACGTTGACTTGGCCCGCTGTGCTGCCAAGGGAGTGGACGTCCTCCGTCGCCGCAGCGGTGGCGCAGCGGTGCTGGTGGAGCCCGGTGCCCTCTTGTGGGTGGATGTGACGGTGCCTGCCGGCGACCCGTTGTGGTGCCCCGACGTCGCCCGTGCCACTTGGTGGCTGGGCGAGGCGTGGGCGGCAGCGCTGCGCGGCGCGTGGAGCGCCAAGGAGGCGAGCGACGGCTTTGCCGTGTGGAAGCAGCCCATGCAGCGAAGGGCCTGGTCGGAGCGGGTATGCTTCGCCGGGGTGGGCGCGGGGGAGGTGGTCTTTGCCAATAACTGTGCCAAGGTCGTCGGCATCTCTCAGCGCCGGTCACGGGGAGGGGCCGTTTTCCAATGCGCTTGTCTTTTGGAGTGGGCCCCTGAGCGCTTGGTCGCGCTGTTGGCCCTTAACCCTATGGAGCAGGCCAGCGCCCTCGGAGATCTGGCAAGCGTGGCTGCAGGGGTCGGGCCGGAGCGCTCGGGGAACCTCCTGGACGCGTTCTTGGCGGCACTACCGGGGTTGTAGACGGTGCAAGGCCTGCTTGTCGTCGGGTGCGCGCCTCATATCTGCGCGAGCAATAGCATCTGTACCAAGATGGCTGTCGACCCTCTTCGTTGGCGCACACGGGCCAACCGTCGCCGGGCTGTGTCGTTGGTCGCTGCTTCTTCGGGGCCCCTCGGCTTGGCTATCGGGCTCGTAGTTTTGTTCTACAAAGGTTGGGCCGCGGGCGTTGTAGCGTTCGTTGGGGCGAGCATCGCGCTCGCAGTCGCCATGTGGTGGACAGCAGAACCAGTGGCGAGGAGAGCAATCGGTGGCGTGCCAGCTGACCCGGCCATTAAGTCACATGCCCGCCTGCTGAACTTGGTCGAGGGCCTGTGCGCCACCATAGGCACCCGTCAACCAGAGGTGAGGGTGCGCGATGACGAGGGGCTGAACGCAGCGGTTTGTGGCCGCAGGCGCCGTTCGGCGACCTTGGTCGTGACCCAAGGCCTTCTTGACCAGCTGAACCGTGTTGAGCTGGAGGGTGTCGTCGCTCAGCTGTTGACCCGAATCAGGTCCCATGACATCCTCCCGGCAACCGTTACTGTTGCCACGCTCGGCATCGGGGCTACGCTCTTGTCGCCGCCAGAGCCGGTCACAGCCATGGACCGCGCTGCTATGAGGTTTACTCGTTACCCTCCGGGCCTGGTCAGCGCGCTTGAGAAGATGGAGGCAAAGGGGACGGCTGTCCGAGGGGTCTCGCGTTCTACGGCTCACCTTTGGTTTGCTGACCCAGGCACCAGGCCCTCCCAGACCTCGTTGCTGGACCGGGTCGCCGCCCTGCGAGAGCTTTAGCTAGCGGCCGGGGGGTGGGCCCTCAACAAGGTCGTGCTATGGGAGGGCGTGGGCCCGGCGATGGCGGTAGGATGCTGAGCATGGCAAGCGACACGGCACAACAGAGGCGCACCGGGACAGACCTGGTCAAGCGTGGCCTGGCAACCCAGCTTAGGGGTGGGGTGATCATGGACGTGGTTACCCCAGAGCACGCGAAGATCGCCGAAGACGCTGGTGCAGTGGCCGTTATGGCTCTCGAACGTGTGCCCGCCGACATCCGTCGTGACGGCGGTGTTGCTCGCATGAGCGACCCTGCCCTGATAGAGGCGATCAAGTCTGCCGTGAGCATCCCGGTCATGGCTAAAGCCCGTATCGGGCACTTCGCCGAGGCCCGTGTCCTGGAGGCGCTGGGCGTGGACTATATCGATGAAAGCGAGGTCCTGACCCCCGCCGACGACGAGCACCATATTGACAAGTGGCCGTTCACTGTACCGTTTGTTTGTGGGGCCAATAACTTAGGTGAGGCCCTGCGGCGCATTTCCGAGGGCGCCGCGATGGTGCGCTCCAAGGGAGAGGCAGGCACAGGTGACGTAAAAGAAGCAGTGCGCCACCTGAGGCAGATCTTGGGCGACATCCGCAAGCTCACGCAGGCCGACTCGGCTGAGATCTACGACTGGGCGAAGCAACTGCGGGCACCTGTGGAGCTCGTAAAAGAAGTTGCCGAGGCAGGCGAGCTGCCGGTGCCGTTGTTCTGCGCCGGGGGCATCGCGACTCCCGCGGACGCCGCTTTGGTGATGGAGCTGGGCGCCCAAGCAGTCTTCGTTGGTTCCGGTATTTTCAAGAGCTCGGACCCTCCCCGCTTTGCCAGGGCCATAGTGGAGGCGACCACTCACTACCGCGACTACCAGATAGTGGCCAAGGTGAGCCGTGGCCTGGGCGAGGCGATGCGGGGCCAAGAGGCGGGAGCGGTCGAGGTCCGCCTGTCGGAGCGAGGCTGGTAACAGATGGGAAAGGTGCCCCCAGGTGGTCCTCAGGCTGGTCCGCGACGAAGGCGAGCCTGTTGGCGTGCTGGCCCTCCAAGGGGACTTTCGCGAGCACATAAAACTGCTTAGGCAGCTGAGGGCGAGGCCCGTCGAAGTCAGGTCTCCTTCCGACTTAGAAAAGGTCGAGGCGCTCGTCGTGCCGGGCGGCGAGTCTACTGCTATTTCCTTTTTGCTCGAAACGTCCGGCTTGCTGGAGCCTGTGCGCGCCCGTTTACGCGAGGGCATGCCGACTTTTGGCACCTGTGCAGGCATGATCCTGCTGGCGCGGGAGATCCTAGATGGCCGACCCGACCAGCATTGTTTGGGAGCGATCGACATCGTCGTACGGCGCAACGCGTTCGGCCGCCAGAAGGAGTCATTCGAGGCCGACTTAGACGTGAGGGGGCTCGGCCCGCCGTTGCACGCGGTGTTCATCCGTGCTCCGGTCGTCGAGAAGGCTGGTCCCGGAGTCGAGGTCCTGGCCAGCGTAGATGGCCGGCCCGTCTTGTGCCGGCAGGGGCCATGCCTGGTGAGCGCGTTTCACCCCGAGCTCGCTGACGACTTACGTCTGCACCAGTTGTTTTTGGAGAGCCTGACCCAGAGGAAGGAAAATGTCCGGGCATTCTAAGTGGGCCACCACAAAGCACAAGAAGGGTGCTTTGGACAAGGCCCGTGGCAAGTTGTTCGCCAAGCTGATAAGGCAGGTAGAAGTGGCGGCGCGCGAGGGCGGGGGTGACATTGACGCCAACCCGACCTTGAGGACGATGTTCCAAAAGGCGCGTGATGCCTCTGTGCCTTTGGAGACCATCGAGAGGGCTATAAAGCGAGGGACGGGCGAACTAGAAGGCGTCCGCTATGAGCACGTTAGCTATGAAGGGTACGCTCCCTGTGGGGTCGCGGTCATAGTGGAGTGCCTGACGGACAACAGGAACCGGACTGGGGCGGACATCCGTTCCATTTTTTCAAGAAATGGCGGGTCCACGGCGGAGCCCGGCTCTGTGTCTTGGCAGTTTGAGCGAAAGGCTGTCATAGCCGTGCCTCGCGGGCCGAGCGTCAACGAGGACGACCTGACGTTGGTCGCAGCGGAGGCCGGTGCCGAGGACGTGCGCGACAACGGGGAGGGCTGGGACGTGCTTGCCCCCCCGGGTGAGCTTGCAGCCGTCCGTTCGGCAATAGAAAGCCAAGGTTGGGCCGTGTCGTCGGCCGACCTCGCAATGGTGCCGGCTCAACTGGTGCCTGTGGAAAACGAAACGGACGCCCGTAAAATCCTACGCCTGATCGACCTTTTGGATGAGCACGACGATGTGCAGTCGGTATGGTCCAACTTTGACATCCCTGATTCGATCATGGAGCTGGTCGAGGTCTGATAGGCACCGCTTGCCGACATGGTATTGGCCGAGGTCTGGTAGCCGTTGTTGACCGAGATGCGGGAGCAGACGGTCGAGCCAGGCAGGTAGCCACCAGTTGTACTGGCCGAGGAGGCATAATGAGGGCCGCGGACGTTATAACGCGGGCCGTCGCTGCGAGCCCGGTGGCAACGGCTTGATGGTTGTCGCCGGTAAGCAACCACGAGTCCCTGACGCGAGAGACAAGGAAAACCTCGTAGTCCATTCACAGCCCGAAGACTATTGCGAACATCATCATGGGCACGTACGACTCGCTCGGGACTTTTTGGCTCACGCCGAAGTGGGCTGTCACCCCAGCCCCATTGGAAGGCCGCGACCACAACGCCGTAAGCGGCCCCGATCGATACCAGGTTGAGCAGTGCGGCCTTTATAGCCAATGCCAGGCTGCGGAAGCTCGCCAAGTGGAGGCAGAAAGCCATGGCCACCACCACTGCGATTACCACGGGTAACCGGCTTGTTATCATCCCGGCAAAATCGGGCTGCCTGGCCGTGCTGGCGGTGATGTAGCGGGTTGCACCGGTCCCCGCGAGGGCACGTGGCAGTGCCTTGCGCTCTAGCACTGAGTGCAGTGACGCGGTGGCCGCTGCCTGAGGGCCGGAGCGAGGGACGAGCGTTGTCACGAGGATGTCGCCATCGGGGCTCGGCCGGACCGGTCCCACTGAGGCGACGTCTGTGGGTAACCATTCACGTCCCGGGCTGCCCGGAGAGGGCTCCGCAGGGGCCTCCAAGGTCATAAAATGGCCAATGACCTGCGGGTTCGCGAAATGGTAGGAATGTTGCTTCACTGGTGAGGTGCCGGGAGAGCAGCGCCACCGCATCGCCGAGCTGGAGGCCGAGAACGCCGACCAGCGCCAGGAGATCGAGGGCCAGCGCCAGGAGATCGAGGGCCAGCGCCAGGAGATCGAG
>JBMFUG010000079.1:0-10695 GCA_049966695.1 Acidimicrobiales bacterium
ACCGTTGTGGTCGTCGGCACCGTTGTGGTCGTCGGCACCGTCGTCGTCGTGGCCGAGACCTTGGTGGGCGCAGTCGTCGTGGTCCCCTTAAAGCCTGCCCCTGGGATCTCGATCTCTATCGTCTTGCTAGCCGCTGGCGCTCCTCCTGGCTCAAGACTGGCAGAGACAGACAACGTGGCGGGGACGTCAGGTGTTAGTCGAAAGCCTGCCAATGTGACAGCGTAGGCCTGGCCAGCGGAGAGGTTTATGGACGCCGACTTGCTCTGAGCGAGCGAGCCCTGGGCGCTGAGGGCTGTATTTACTGCGACGCCGTTTTCCGGTGCCTGGCCAGTATCGGCCACAATTACTGTCACTGAGACGGTAGGAGAGGGGCTAAGAAGCTCTACGTTGCCTTGCATGCTCAAAGCGATGGGGTTCGTCGTAATGGCGTCGATAGCTAGTTTTCGACCAGTGGTCCTAACTGAGGCGGCCTCGAGCCCTTTTGCGAAGGCGCTGAGCTCGTTCACGTCGTAAGCGCCTGGGTCTGTGGCCCATTGCGATGCCGGCATGCTCACGCCCAATGGCGGTAGGGCCTTCAGGAACAGCTTGTAGGCGTTGTCTGACAACTGGAAGTCTGACACAGCCGAGGTCATTGCCTGCAAGCCCGAAGTGATGGGACTACCTTTCAGCAGGTCGGCGGCAGCGGAGGCCATCTCTTGGGCCCCGGCTTGGCGTGCGGCCAAGGCGGCCTGGAGAAAGCCGTCAGCTTCCACCACTTCTGACGGCTCCCGGTACGAACGCACGGCAGCAGACGTGGCTGAGGCCTGCGCCGCCAGGGTAGACAGCTCCCCGGCGGCACCACGTGCTCCAGAGGGTGAGCTGCCGGAAACAACCTGAGCGATCTCGCGGCCTTGAGCGGTCGACTGGGAGATCTCTGGGATTACCCTGTCCACCCAGGCCTGGGTGTCTAAAAGCTGGCCCGGTTGTTGTGAACGGGCGTGCATCGAGGCGTCTGCCAGCAGCACTATGATCGTGAGCGCGAGGGGGATCACAAGCCAGCGCTGCGAGCCACCTCGACGTCTTGTGGGCCGGGGCGCCATCGCCATATCCCATCAACGATACAAATAGACGGAGAGGGGCGGGGCCGACGGGCACGTCGAGCGGCTCAGGGTGCCGCGTGCCCAAAGGGCGGGCGGGCTTAGCAGGCACATAGACGGGCTCATGTAGGCAGGTGCACAAAGGCGGTGAAGCGAGGCGAGGCCTTCGCCGGCACGTGGGACCGGCACGTGGGACCGGCACGTGGGCAACGAAGCGCAAGTGCTCTCGCTGTGGCCAGCGGGGTCACAAGCCGGCTGTCAGCAGCTGAACGATGTCCTCTGTGCTCGTGAAGTTCTCGACCACAACCTCGGCGCCCAGTCGGCTCAGCTCAGGGACGCCGAAGCGGCCTGTCGCCACGAGGAGGCAGCGGGCCCCAACAGCCTTGGCACACTCGTAGTCCCTGGGGGTGTCGCCGATGACCCAGACGTCGCTTGAGCGCAGGTAGGCGCCTCGCCGCTCGGCTAAACGGCTGAGGGCTATAGGTACCAGCGCCGTTCTGTCCTCGCTATCGCTGCCGTAGGCTCCGACCTCCAGGTCAAGCCAGTGCTGGAGACCGAAAGCAGAGAGCTTTACGATGGCGTTGGGCTGGATGTTGCCGGTCAGGACGGAAAGGTGCAGGCGGGGGTCAGCCGACAGGGCAGCAAGTAGCTCGGGGACGCCCTGGCAAGGGCTGCCCCGGGCTTCCAGCTCGCCTGCTGCGTTCGCCAGCTCCGCTTCGAGCTGTTTGAGGACCACCGGTAACTGCCCATAAGCGCCAGCGCCGTCCATGGCCAGGTACTCACGCACGATCTGGGGGTCAGTTTTGCCGCTCATCTGCACGCGCCCAGACGGTGCACGCCCAAGGACGGCTCCTACTGCCCTGTCGAACACCGCTCGTCCAATTTCTCCAGCCTGCACCAAGGTGCCGTCAATGTCGAAGAGCAGCAGCCGTTGAACAACCATGTGCCGAAGATAACTGGTGGTGCAAGACTGCCACCATGGAGATAACGCCAGTCCGCATCAGGGGCACTTCAGAGTGGCAGGCCTTAGCCGACCACTTCGCTGCCCTCCGTGATGTCCACTTGAGGGATCTCTTTGCCCAGGAGCCGCTCAGGGCTGAGACGATGTCAGTTGAGGCGGGCGACCTGTGGCTCGATTACTCGAAGAACCGCCTGACCACTGAGACGGTCCGCCTGCTTGTTGCCTTGGCAGAGCGAGCGGGCCTGCACGACCGCATCGAGGCCATGTTCGCAGGGGAGCACATCAACGTTACTGAGGACCGTGCCGTGCTCCATGTAGCCCTGCGGGCTGCTTCCGGCGCGCAGATAACTGACGGCACGCACAACGTCGTGCCTGACGTCCACCGAGTGCTCGACAAGATGGCTGACTTTGCCCGGCGGGTACGGTCAGGAGAGTGGAGGGGCTTTACTGGCAAGAGGATCCGCAACGTCGTCAACATCGGCATCGGCGGGTCTGATCTCGGGCCGGCCATGGCTTACGAAGCCCTCTTGCCCTTCTCCGACCGCTCCGTTTCGTTTTATTTCGTTTCCAACGTCGACGGCGCCGACATTTGGGAAGCCACCGCTGGGCTGGACCCGGCCGAGACACTGTTTATAGTTAGCTCGAAGACCTTCACAACCCTGGAGACTATGAGCAACGCTAAATCGGCTCGTCAGTGGCTGCTCGCCGGGCTTGGGGACCCCAAATCGGTGCAGAAGCACTTCGTCGCAGTGTCCACCAATGCGAAAGAGGTGCAAAACTTTGGGATCGACGTAGCTAACATGTTCGAGTTCTGGGACTGGGTAGGAGGTAGGTACTCCTACGACTCGGCGATCGGGTTGTCCCTTATGATCTCGGTCGGCCCAGAGGCCTTTTTCGACATGCTGGCCGGTTTTCGGGCCATAGACGAGCACTTTTACTCGGCACCGTTCGACCGCAACCTCCCAGTCCTGCTGGGGCTGATTGGGTTTTGGTACAACAACTTTTTCGGCGCCGAAACCCACGCCGTGCTCCCCTATAGCCGTTACCTGGCCAAGTTCCCTTCCTATTTGCAGCAGCTAGAGATGGAGAGCAACGGCAAGTCTGTGACGCTCGACGGCATGCCGGTGGACGTCCATACGGCGCCTGTCATATGGGGGTCGGCAGGTACCAATGGCCAGCACGCCTACTACCAGTTGCTGCACCAGGGCACGCGGCTGGTGCCCGCCGACTTCATTGGCTTTTTGCACCCTGCTCACCGGGTCGGGGACCACCACGACATGTTGATGGCTAATTTGATCGCCCAGACAGAGGCTCTGGCCTTTGGCAAGACGTCAGAACAGGTCCGCTCAGAAGGGGCTCCCGAGCGGCTGGTACCTCACAGGACGTTCCCTGGCAACCGGCCGACGAACACCATCCTTGCCCCCGAGCTGAGCCCACGGACTCTGGGCGAGCTCGTCGCTGCCTACGAGCACAAGGTGCTCACCCAAGGCGTTTTGTGGGGCGTCAACAGCTTCGACCAGTGGGGTGTCGAACTGGGCAAGTCACTAGCGTTGCGGGTCGCACCGGAGCTGACAGCGGAGGCTGAGCCTGTGCTTGCCCACGACAGCTCGACGAACGCGCTCATCCGCCGCTACCGGGCGGCGCGGCACCCCTGAGCACACAGGGCCAGCACATAGGGCCGGCACACAGGGCCGGCTTGTCAGCGCCGTTGCAGCGCCGTGAAGCCCGGGCCAGCTGTTTGTCGCCGCTGGCCCATGTACGGTTACGCCGCTTATAGCTGGCCCATGTACCTGTACATAGCGCCACGTACCAAGACGTCGAGGTCCTCGGGGGTGCTCAGGCGCTCGATGTTGCCCCACACCTTCAGCTCAAGCGGCACCAAAGCATGCCGCTGAAGTGCTTTCAGGTCGTCCTCGGTCGTCGTCGCGTTCAGGATGTCAACTATCAGGTCGAAGACAACGGCCCCCCAGTTGGACAGCGGCCGGCGCGCCTGGTTGAAGTCGCGCACCCTGCGCAAGGCGCCTCTTTCGCTGTGGGCGAGCAGGTTGAGGTAACCCCAGGGTGGCGCTGCCTCGCCTCGTTCTTGTAGGGCGATAAGCACTTCGCCCTGGATCAACGCCTCAGCCATCTGGACTACAGAGATGTCCGCCGTTGGCTTGGATTGGCCCGGGTCCACGCTCGTTAGCTCCTGTTGTCGTTCGTTGCCTTGTCCCTGTATATGGTCTTGCGCTCCGTGAGCTCGCTGGCCGTTCCTCGCTTGGCCTCGGCTCATAGTGGGGGCATTGGGGTCACAATGTCACGCGCGAAAGGCCTTCTGCACGCGCGCAAAGAACGCTGCGCCGTTCACCGCGCGCTCAGCTGTTGGCCACGCGCGCTCAGCGCAAACTCGGCGACGGCGTTGGGTCGCCTTTGTCCAATAGCTTGTCCAACTGGCTGAGCAGCCGAGCCGAGCATGCGTTCATTTTTACGACCGGGCAGACTTTGAGCACCTTGGCGACGAGGTCTGAAAAGGCTCGTGCTACCTCGGCGGCGGCATTGAGGGCCGCGGGTTCGCCCGTATCGCCCCCGGCTGCCACGGCAGGGTCGACCGGGATTCTGGCCAACAGGGGGACGCCGAGCTCATCGGCGAGCCGGCGGCCGCCACCGCTGCCGAACAGCTGGTAGCGCTCCCCATGGGCACAGGTGAAGGCGCTCATGTTCTCCACGACACCTGCAATGCGCAGGTAGCTCTTTTTTGCCATGCTGGCCGCTCTTGCCGCCACTTGCTGAGCCGCATGTGCTGGTGTGGTGACTATGACAACCTCAGCGCTAGGGACCATGCGGGCCAGGCCCATCTGGATGTCCCCCGTCCCAGGGGGCATGTCCACTACGAGGTAGTCCAGGTCGCCCCAGTCGACATCCTCGAGGAAGTGCTGTACGGCCCGGTTGAGCATGAGCCCTCGCCACATGATGGCGTCACCTTGTCCGGCCAAAAAACCCATTGAGACGACCCGCAGCTCCCCTTCAGAGCCCTCCCCGTCGGGCCTCAGGCGCTGGCCGAACTTGCGCGACAAGGGCTGTATCAGCTTCCGGCTTGGGGTAACGGGGTCGGGCCGTACACCTAGCTGCCCCTCCATGCCCAGCATCCGTGGTACGGAGAAACCGGCGATGTCCGCGTCAAGGAGCCCCACGACATGACCCCGGGCAGCCAGGCCGGCCGCCAGGTTGACAGCCACGGACGACTTGCCGACCCCCCCCTTCCCCGACGACACAGCCAGCACCCTCGCCCGTGGGGGCACCGTCGTCTTGGGGGCTCGGTCCCTTGCTTTCCAGCGCGCACGTGACATGAGAGCGGCTTTTTGCTGCTTGTCCATCTCGACCGTCTCGACACGCACGTCGTCGGCCCCAGCCAGAGCGCCAACCCGGCCTGTCACCTCAGCTTTTATCTGGTTGCGAAGGGGACAGGAGGGTGTCGTGAGGGCTATGCGCACAGTCACGACCCCGCCAGGTGAGACAGCGGCGGAGCTCACCATGCCGAGGTCTACGATGTTGTCGCCCAGTTCAGGGTCCACAACCCCGCGCAACGCGTCTAGGACGGCTTGTTCAGTTAGGCCGGGGGGCGGCTCCGGGCCAAGAGGGGTTGGGACCACGGTTTTCATGGTACGGGCAACAGTGACCGCACCGACGTGACCGCAGCGAGCACTTGTAAGGGTATGCCAATGTGTAAGATGGGCCAAACCTAAGTGGACACAGGAGGAGCAGTGAGCACCACTTCTACCACGCCCGGCCTTACGGCCTTTACCGGGGCCTTGTCCCTCACCGACGCTGCTGTCGCAAAAGTGGCCCAGTTGCTCGAAGAAGAGGGCAACCCAGATTTGTTCCTGCGGGTGGCTGTCAGGCCCGGGGGCTGCTCTGGCTTTTCTTACGAGATGTTCTTCGATTCCGAGCTTTACGACGACGACCTGCAGTCCGGTTTTGGGGACGTGAAGGTGGTGGTCGACTCGGCAAGTGCCTCGATGCTTACTGGGGCTACGCTCGATTACAAAGACGGCCTCCAGGGCGCCGGGTTCTCCATCAACAACCCGAACGCCTCGCGTACTTGTGGGTGCGGCCACTCTTTCTGCTGAGCCGTGACTTCGGCCCCGCAGCCGGTGGCCCCGCAGCCTTTGGGCCGAGTGGTGGGGACGGGCGTGAACAAGCAAAATAGCTGAGTGGCGCCGATAGGCCCTTACTCCGCGGTCATGGAAGCAGGCCAATGGTTGGTCGTTTCTGGCCAGCTGGGGGTAAAAAATGGCGAGCTCGTAGCCGGTGGGGCGCCGGGGCAGTTGGAGCAGGCACTGGCCAACCTCGCCGAGCTGTTGAGCCAGCGCGGCTCGGGCCTGGGAGATGTTGTCAAAACGACGGTTTTTATGACCGACATAAACGACTTCGCAGCGGTCAACCAGTCCTACGCCAAGGCCTTCGGTGAGCACCGTCCGGCTCGTTCGGCGGTGGCGGTGGCCGGGCTGCCTATGGGGGCGTTGGTCGAAGTCGAGGCGTGGGCCTACCGCTCGGGCTGAGCTTTGGCGTGCTCATAGCGACCACTGGCTCTGGCCAAAGCGGTAGCCGACGGAACGGACGGTCGATATCAGGTGCGCATGTTCCTCTCCAAGCTTGACCCGGAGCCGGCGAACGTGGACGTCAACGGTGCGGGCCCCTCCGTAGTACTCGTAGCCCCAGACTCGAGAGAGCAACGTCTCTCTCGTGAACACCTTGCCAGGGTGCGTTGCGAGGAACTTCAACAGCTCGTACTCCATGTACGTAAGCGCCAGCGCTCTCCCGCCCACAGACGCCTGGTACGTCTCTAGGTTGAGGACCAGGGGCCCGTACTCGACCAGTTCGGGCCGTAGCCCACGGCCTGTGCGCCAGAACAGGTGGGCGAGGCGTGCTTCGAGCTCGCCTGGTTGGGAAGGCATAACTGAGAAGTCGTCAAAGAGGTCCTCGCGCAGCTCAAGTGCTCCCAGCTGCCGGCGGGAGACCATTAAAAGCAGCGGTGAGAAGGGGACGTCACGTTTGCGCAACGACCGGCACAGGGCCAAGGCAGCGTCTGGTTGCTCGGCCGCGCACACGATTGCACCTGACCAGCCGTCCTCTGGCTCAAGCTCTTCCACCTCGGCGGCCGATGCCACAGCTTTCCAAGAGTAGGAAGCCATCGAAAGGTCGTTGGCGACTTCCGCAGGGACAGGGTTGGGGAAAACGAAAAGCGGTCCCACGCTTCAGCGTTCCCCTGTGCAACTGGACTGGCCTGCTGCCGTCCGAGCGGGGCCACGGCGGTAGGGGCCTGTCCCCGGTCTTTGGTTCACAACGTCACCGCTTTCCAGGTCGCTCATAGGTTCCCAGGTCGGTCACAGGGCCGTCAAGTAGCGACGTAGCTCGAAAGGCGTGACTTCCGCCTTATAGTCGGCCCACTCTCTCCGCTTGTTGCGCAGGAACCACTCGAAAACGTGCTCACCGAGGGCCGAGGCGACCAGCTCTGAGGTCTCCATCGCGTCCAACGCTTCGGCCAGCGAGGCAGGCAGAGGTTTGATGCCCTCCGCGAGGCGTTCCTGAGCGGACATCTCGTAGAGGTTGGAGGAGCATTCTTTGGGTAGCTCGTACTTCCCCCGGATGCCGGCCAGCCCGGCTGCAAGGATAACGGCCCAAGCCAGGTAAGGGTTCGCAGCCGGGTCTGGAGCTCGGTACTCGACCCGAGTCGACTCTCGCTTGCCCTTTTTGATCGGCGGGACGCGCACGAGCGCAGAACGGTTGTTCTGTGCCCAGGAGATGTAGACAGGTGCCTCGATGAGGGGCTGGCCCTCCTGGGAAGCGATAAGGCGCTTGTAGGAATTGACCCACTGGTTGGTGATCGCGGTGATCTCTGGGGCGTGGCGCAGGATGCCGGCGATGAACTGCCTCGCGACCCGTGACAGGTGGTACTCGTCGGAGTCGTCGTAAAAGGCGTTGGTGTCACCGTCGAACAGCGACAGGTGGGTGTGCATCCCCGACCCTTGCACCCCAGCTAGGGGTTTGGGCATGAAAGTAGCCAGTATCCCTCGCCGTGCTGCCATCTCCTTCACCACCACGCGCACCAGCATCACGGTGTCGGCCATTGTCATAGCGTCGGTGTAGCGCAGGTCGATCTCATGCTGGCTCGGGGCGTCCTCGTGCTGGCTGTACTCGACGGGTATGCCCATTTCCTCGAGCATGAGCACCGTCTCACGCCGAAGGGCCGTCGCGTCGTTGTTGCCCATCAGCTCGAAGTACGAGCCCTTGTCCAGGGGCGTAGGGGAACTGCCGTCCGGCCCGGGTGGCTGGGCGAAGTAGAAGTACTCGAGCTCGGGCGCGACGTAGAAAGCGAAACCCTGGTCGCGGGCAGACTCCAAAGCTCTGCGGAGCACATGGCGAGGGTCGCCCTCGAAGGGCGAGCCGTCCAAGTTCAAGATGTCGCAGACGACCCGAGCGACTGGGGCCTCGCCCCTTAGGTACGGGAGGAGCTGGAAAGTCTTGGCGTCGGGCACGGCTAGCACGTCGCTCTCTTGGACTCGGGAGAACCCGTCGATGGCCGAGCCGTCGAAGGTCATGCCCTCCTCGAGGGCGTTTTCTAGCTCGGCCGGGGTGATGTTGAAAGCCTTGGGTATGCCAAGGACATCTGTGAACCAGAGCTGGACGAAGCGGATACCGCCTTCTTCGACGGTACGCAGCACGTAGTCAGTTTGCGAGTCCATGTCGTGCTCCTCTCAGCAGCGCTGGCCGTGCGCTGGGCCCACTTGCTATGACACGATAGGTGACTATTGGGTACCTTGCCGGCCCCGCGGGCAGGGTGCCCAATAGCGTTCACATAGAGTTCACAAAGGAGCAACGTGCCGGCTATACAGCCATGCGATGGTGGTTGCCAAGGTGGCTGTCCGGTGCTGCCACTACCAACGAGATAAGAAAGGGGAAATACCTTGGCCTTCACGAGGCGTACGCCCGAGGAGGTCCTGTCGCTGGTCCAGCAGGAGGGCATCGAGATCATCGACCTCCGGTTCTGCGACTTGCCGGGGCTTATGCAACACTTCTCGATCCCAGCTCACGAGCTGTCAACGAGCGCCTTCGAGGACGGTCTCGGCTTCGATGGATCTTCTATACGCGGCTTCCAGGAGATCCAAGAGTCCGACATGTTGCTCATGGCCGACCCCGACACGGCGGTCGTCGACCCGTTCCGCCAGCACAAGACGCTCAATATCAACTGCTTCGTGCGCGACCCTGTCACGGGCGAGTCGTACTCTCGCGACCCGCGTTACGTGGCCAAGAAGGCAGAGGACTACCTGGTGTCCACCGGGGTCGCCGACACGGCTTATTTCGGTCCCGAAGCCGAGTTTTTCATTTTCAATGACATCCGTTTCGACCAGAACGCCCACGAGGGCTACTACTACCTCGACTCTGTGGAAGGGATCTGGAACTCCGGCAGGGACGAAGGGCCGAACCTCGGCTTTAAGCCGCGGCACAAAGAGGGCTATTTCCCGGTCCCGCCGATGGACCACCTGCAGGACTTGCGTTCTGAGATGATCCTCACCATGGAGAAAATGGGTGTCGACGTAGAGGTCCAGCACCACGAGGTGGGCACCGCTGGCCAAGCTGAGATCGACATGCGCTTCGACACGCTCCTTACGATGGCGGACAAGCTCATGGTGTACAAGTACGTAGTAAAGAGCGTCGCCCGAGCAGCCGGCATGACCGCCACGTTCATGCCTAAGCCTATTTACGGCGACAATGGCTCCGGCATGCACGTGCACAGCTCCCTTTGGAACGGCGGCGAGCCGCTTTTCCACTCCGAGCTTGGGTACGCGGGGCTTTCTGACATGGGGCGCTGGTACATCGGCGGGCTGTTGAAGCACGCCCCCGCGGTTCTTGCCTTCGCCGCTCCGACCACCAACAGCTACAAGCGCCTGGTGCCTGGGTACGAAGCCCCGGTAAACCTGGTGTACTCGCAGCGCAACCGGTCGGCGGCCTGCCGCATCCCGCTTTACTCAAAGAGCCCGAAGGCCAAGCGGGTCGAGTTCCGTTGCCCTGACCCTTCGTGCAACCCCTACCTCGCCTTCTCGGCGATCTTGATGGCCGGGCTTGACGGCGTGCTCAACAAGATCGAGCCGCCTGACCCGGTGGACAAGGACCTCTATGACCTGCCCCCCGAAGAGCTGGCTCAAGTGCCCCAGGTCCCGGGCTCACTTGAGGAGTCCCTGGCAGCTTTGGAGGCGGACCGGGACTTCCTCCAGGCCGGAGGTGTCTTCACCGACGACCTGATCGAGACCTGGGTCAGTTACAAGCGTCAGCACGAGATCGACCCCGTACGCCTGCGCCCGCACCCCTGGGAGTTTTACCTTTACTACGACATCTAGGCCCTGACCTTCTGGGACGTCGCCCAATTGGCCGTTTGGCCTAGAAATGGCCTAGGGGCGTCCTGGCTCGCTTGGGCCGCACGCGCTGGCTCGCTCGGTCATGGGCACCATGACCGAGCAGCGGGCAACCTCGACGGTGCTTCTGTCTCGGGGCGTCTGTCTCGGGCTCGCGCCAACTTTTTCCCGCCCGCAAGTGTTACTGATAGCGGCGCTTCCGGCTTTTGAGTGGGTAACGTCGTGGAACTGATGTCCGCTGGATGGACGTCGGGGCCCTTCGCGACGA
>JBMFUG010000080.1:0-10530 GCA_049966695.1 Acidimicrobiales bacterium
GACCACGACGGTGCCGACGACCACGACGGTGCCGACGACCACGACGGTGCCGACGGTGCCGGCTACCACGAGCACTCCGGCCGTGCCGGCTGCTCCGACTGCGACCCCTTTCTCCACACCGGCGCCTTCTTCTCTGGGTGCCCCATGACGGACGGTGCGGCAGCGAAGGGCACGACGGCGTGGCTGTTGCGCGGAGGCGCGAGCCTGGGTGCAGCCCAAGTTGGTATGGCCAGAGCGCTCATAGAAGCTGGGTGCCACCCGGACATGCTCTTCGGCGCCTCTGCGGGCGCCCTGAACGCAGCCTGGATAGCCAACGACCCGACACTGCACGGCCTGAACAGCCTTTCCCGACGTTGGCAGGAGGTGCGGCGTCGAGATATTTTCCCCTTTAGCCCTTGGGACCTCACGGCAGCTTTGGTGAAGCAAAGCGACCACACCGTGGGCAGCACGTCGTTCGCCAAGTGGCTCAGGGCCAACATCCCGCTGACACGTCTGGAAAACAGCGCGCTGCCCCTCGTCGTCGTGGCAACGGACCTCGAGTCGGGCGAGGCGGTGCTGATCGAACGAGGCCCAGCCGTTCCCGCCCTTTTGGCTTCGTGCGCGATGCCGGCCGTCTTCAAGCCCGTCAGGCTCAACGGGCAGTGGCTGGTCGATGGCAGCGTCGCCTCGGACACGCCCGTCGAAGCGGCTATCAAAGCAGGGGCGCAGCGGGTGTACGTGCTGCAAGGAGTACCAACAGCCCCAACGGCAAAGCCGAGGACAGCACTTGACGTCCTTTTGAGGTCGGTGTCGATCACTCTCGCCCGCTACAGCGAAAGCACTATGGCGGCTTGGGCAGGTGCTTGCGAGCTCTACCTCGTACCAGCCCCCCTTGTACCAGGGACGTCTCCTTTTAGCTTCCGGAACAGCAAAAAGCTCATCGACGCTGGTTACGCTCACACGTTGGAGTGGCTCCATCAGGCTCGGCCGCTCGAGCCGGGGCGGAAGCCAGTTCTTGAGCCGCCACGGGTAGCGGGCACTAATTTCTAATTAAGGAAAGGCCCTACGAGCACTATTAAGCCAATACATTGTTGGTGGGGCAAGTTGCCATTAAGACGAAGCCCCACAGGGCAGACGTCGGCACGGAGGGCAAGACATGACGTCCGGCGCTGATGAAACTACGCACGAGAGCCAAGAGCACCGGCAGGCAGGGCCTATCGGCCGCGCTGAGCCAGGGCAAACTGGCGACCTGGGAGACCTTGCCGTCAGCTCCAGCAGCTGGCAGAGAGCTGAAGACAACACTGCCACATGGGACCCAGCGACGGAATGGGACGAAACTGGCTACAGCGGCAGGCAGCTCCAGGACGCTACCAGCTGGGAGAGCGGCGCTCCTTACAGTACGTGGGAGGAAGAAGCCACCTACGTAGCCCCGGAAAACGCCCCGCTCAGGTCACCCCGGCGGGTCAACGGGCACTGGCCGCGGTTGGTCATGGTCGCGGCCGTTGCTGTCATAGCCGCAGCTGGTGCACTGGCGGTCACTAGCGCGCACCGTTCAGCACCAACCGTCCAGACCTCAGTAGCCGGCGGTGCCGGCACAGGTGCTTCCGGGCAACGCACAACGCCAGCCCGGAACACCCCCACATCTGCACCGTACTCGGCCCGGAAGGCCAGCAGGTCACCTACCAGGACAGCCCGGCGCACTGCACGCGCGGCCCCCTCGAGCCAGCCAAGCGGGCCGCAAGGGGGCGCAATAGCCCTTGCGGTCACGCCAAGCTTGAGCCACCAACTGGTGGCCTCGTGGCTGGCCACCGACCCAGGTGGCACCCACCTCTCGGCTGCTGATGTCGCAGGCACCGTAGCCGGCCAGGTGTACTACGGCTACCAACCGTCGACCAAGACCTACTGGGCAGAAGCAGAGTTCCGGCCCTCTCGGACGCTCCTGCTTCAGTCAAACACCTTTGCTGGCCAGGTCAGGCTGGCGCAGTTCCGCAACTGGCTGTACCTATTTCGCTGGGAACAAGGGCCACTATGGACTTGGGTAGGTGACGTTGTTGCGGGTGGGTGCCCCAACCAGTACGTGCCAGCGCCAGTACTGTCCGCCTGGCACCTCTGCAAGTACCTGCCCGGCTCCTAACTGGCCCTTGTCTCAGCCCTATGTCCTCCGCGTCCCGGCAGCAGAGAGGTGACGACAGCCTGGGCCGACGGCGGCAAGTAACGAGCCAGCGGGACCAGCGTAGTTGACGCCCGCGGCCGAAGCACCATAACGACCGCATAGGGCGAGTTGCCGCATGGGGCTCATTGCGGCCGACCCGTATTTCACAGGACCTGTGCATACGCGAGGCTGGTTAGTGACCCGGCCTCCGGCGTTCCCTCATCAGCCAGCACGGTGTGTGCCAATGCCGGCGAAGATCTGGCGCATCCTTCGGCACCACTAGCACATGCCTCGTCCCGGGCCTTATCTCCTGCTGGCAACCAGGGCAAATGTAAACCTTGCGGGCGTTCGAGGGCGTTACCGTGCGGACTAACGCTCCGATATGGTCGCCCGTTGCAGAGAGCGCTACCGCGTCCTGGAGCTCGTGCAACCTAAGCGAAGCGTGCTGGGGTTGGCGCTGGCGTCTAGCCGCGTTCCCTCGTCGCCTAGCCATGTTGCCAACTTACCCGCCCGCAACCACCAGACCGAGCGTTCACGGCTCTCGGCACTTGTGGTCTGGCGCAAGCGCCCGGGGCCAGGCGCCTCGGGACCTCTCGGTTCAGCAGCTGGTAAGCTGAGTTTTGTAAACAACACAAGCGCTCGTAGCTCAACGGATTAGAGCATCTGACTACGGATCAGAAGGTTGGGGGTTCGAATCCCTTCGAGCGCGCTGGATAAGTGCAGGGCAGAGGCCATAAATCCTTGGCGGTCGTACCCACGTTCTAGGCTCTCTCCTTAAAACCCAACAAGGTGATTTCTCAACGGAAGTCAAGCCCGCGCGAGAGGTTTTTTGGGCCTGTGGCCGAACAGCCTCAGGGGGCGGTGAGCTCCTGGTAGGCGACGGGCTCCCCGCAAGCGGGGCAGCAGCCCCCGATCGGCGGCCGTGCAAAACGTGCCGCAGTCGCTGCAATATTGCTCGCCGACGGTCAGCGAAGGTGGGTAGTGGTCGGCCTAAAAGGACCGCTGAGCTGCACTGTTGCCCATGTAGCCAGGTCACGAGCTTGGCTGTCTCAGCACTGATCAGGGTTGTACGGGCAGATAGGCCCAGCCGGCTGGCCCCAGTAGTCAGCTTGCCCGCAGGAACCTCCGCAACGCTTCGCGGATCACCTCGGAAGTGGTCGTGCCTTGCTCTCGCGCACGGGCTACTAACTGCTGCCGCAGTTCGGGGTCCAAGCGAACGGACTCGACATTGGCCGGGGCCGAGCCCAAGGCCGGACGGCCTCTCTTGCCGCGGCGCGCGATGAGCTGCTCGACATCGTAGCCCGCCTCGGCTTCAGCCACCAGCCCTCTAACGTCACTCTCAGTGATGGGTCGTCCAGAACGGGTGTGGCCGTAGACCTTGGGCTCAGTCATGGTTCGAGCAACCTCCGGAACTTTGTGCGCATCGGCATTGCGTGGAGGACCAACTGGCCGCCCTCGGCCGTGGTCATGATGACGACCTCGAGCAGGTTGCCGGCAGTGTCTGGGCCGATGACGAGCCAGCGATCGGGATCCTCCCCAGCGTCTTCGATTGCAAGTGCATGTTCGATGGCATGGAGCACGTCGTCCTCCTCGACCCCGTGCTTTCGGGCCGACGGGTGGAACTCCATCAGTGTTAGTGTACTACGAAAAGAGACAACGTCGGGTTGGTGCAAACCCAACAACCAACCCAACAAATACGTCCGGCAGTGTCGCCGCCTGTCTCACGTCGTCTCGGTCACCGGCAGACGCACCGTTATTGACAAGCCAAAATGCGACAACCAGCTACGGGGCGCGACACCCGGCAACGTCCCATAGCTGCCTACGGATCAGAAGGTTGGGGGCTCGAATCCCTTCGAGCTCGCTAGAAAAGTCCAGGTCAGAGGGGGCGGGCAAGTGTTCGACGAACGCGTGTTCCCAGCGGTATGACCCAAGCGTGACCCAACGGATTTCGCAAGCCAACCGCAGGCACCCACAAGGAACAGCAGGCGGAGACCCTCGTCAGCGTTCTTCGTAGTATGCGAGCGGTACTAAAAAGCCACCACGCTAGGGGCGCACCCGAGTGCTTCGGGCGACAGCCCTTGTCCAATTCGTGACCCACGTGGGTCACGAAACGTGACCCAACTTGGGTCAGAGCCGCTCGCTCCGGCGTCCTTCGCTAGGCGCTCTAGTGCGGCGGCGAGGGCCTTGTCACGTTCAGCGGTGGCGTGCTGGTAGCGCAGCGCTGCGACGGGCGAGGCGTGCCCACCACGGTGCACCAGCTCAGCAGCCCTCGCCCCCTCTGTCGCCACCCACGTCAGTCCCAAATGACGTAGGTCATGGAACCGACAGACGATGTCTGTCGTCCGACAGGCGACAGTCCAGGCTCGGGAGAAGTTCCTCGGCTAGACGGCCGTGCCGGTCGTCGTCCCAAACAACCAGGCGGTGGGGCTGTGCCCAACAAAGCGGTCCAGATGTTCCGAGAGGTCCGGCAGTAGATGACCCGGTATGGCCACCGTCCGCTTACCAGCAGCGCTCTTGGGCGGGCCGAGGACGGGCGCACAGCCAGCCGGCAACGTCCATGCCCGTTCTGCTCGGAGCGTGCCAGCAACGAGGTCCAGGTCTTGACGCTGAAGGCCCAGCACTCCGCCACGTCGCAGTTGGCACCACGCCGCAAGCAGCCCACCGGGACGGCATGGCGTCGGCCAATTGAACCACCTGGGCAACCGTGAGAACGGGAGAGGAGGCGGGCTTAGTAGCTCCAGCGCCTGTTACCTGACAGGGGCTGACTGTGAGCAGCCGGTCGGTCACAGCCGTCCTGAGCATGGCTGGAAGCATCCTGTAGGCGTAGTCCGCCGTTGCCTGAGGGCAGGCAGCAGGATCACGGTACCAGGTCCGAGTACGGGGCCTCCAGGCATAGATGTGGGCGGCTCCGGTCAATTAACAAGGGGTTTTCCGTTCGTCCGTTGGGTTCCTCGTCCCGGAGGAGGTGCTCGGCGGACGCACCCGTTTCGTGGTTGCCGATCGGGGAGGAAAGCAGGCTCGTCAAGGAGCGGCGGCGCCAAGGGCGGCCACGTGTGACCGCCCGACCCTTGACGGAGCCGGGGCTGAAGATGTCGCCAGCCACAGTGGGATGAGCCAGCCGCCGTGCGGCTGGCCTGATCGCGTTCCTGGTCCTGGCGTTGCGGCGGCCCCTTCACGACGAACAGACGTCCCCGCGAGGGGCCCACATGCATGCCGGAAGACCCAGAAAGCTCTGGAGGTCCCAGGACCCCAGTCGTGGTCTTGCGCGCTCTGGATTTTCAGCTCGTGAGCACCGTGACGGCCTGTTGCGTACTGCACTTTGTCGAGCCATCAAAAAGCTCAGCCACCGCTGGACGGCCGTGGCCAAGCGAGAGGAGAGCACGGGGCCAACCGGGCGGCAGAGGTCGCCGTTAGCATCGATGGCCCCTGGTGGGTGCCCCTTGGCCTCCACAACAGCGGCGGTGGCTGTAGCACAGGTGTTCGTCCATGTGGTCTCGGCCCCGCCACCGAGCAGGTCGGTCAGACGACTTCGACCTCGCACGCAACGGGCGCCTTGCTTAGCTTGGCATCAGCGGTCACCAGGGGAACGCCCAGGCGGAACGCAAGAGCCATATAAAGCGCGTCGTAGAAACTTAAGTTCCCTCGCCATTGCCACGCCAGCTCGGCCAAGGGCCCTGTATGCGGGTAGCGGAGCTCGATCAGCTCTCTGCCGGCAAGCAGTGCAACTTGCGCCTCGTTCGTGCTGATGCGGCCGGCCTGCTCGTGCCGGCGAAGCACGTTGCCGACTTCAGCGTCGATCAGGTGCGGTGCGTGCCGGCGCATCCTGGGCAACCTCTGCCGGAGCAGCTCAGCAGGCTCGCTCTTGCCGATCAAGGCCAGCACCAAGGCCGAGGCGTCAAGCACGTAGTCGTAGCTCACCGACGGTCCGCAGCCAGGTCAGCCAGGATGGACTCGTGCGTGGCGCCTGGGGTGTCGCCGTCTGCTCGCGCCGCTCCCATCATGGCCAGGATTTCCTCGACAGTGGGACGGCTCGCCAGATCCACAATGATGTCGCGCATGTAGGACTGGATCGAGCGGCCCGATGCCCGTGCCCGCTTGCGGATGATTTCGTACGCGCTCTCGGGGATCTCACGCACCTGAATAGTTGCCATAGCGCTATAGTAGCGCTATGGCACTACTATAGCCTGAGCCTGGTCGCAGAGCGTCTGTCGCCCCATAGAGGGGTTTGCGCCTGCCGTCCCGGGACAGTTCCGAGTTGGCGGTCCGTGGCCACAGGCACCAGAAGAGCCTCGTCGGGTACCTTCAGAACGCCCCAGAGACGTGCCAGCGGCCCTACATGAGTGTTCTGGCGCCGCCACCGGCCTGGCGCAGAGCTGCTCGCCGGCGCCATTGCCGTCGTACTGGCATCGATTCCGCTAGGTCACGCCATCGTTTTTGTTGGCACAACAATAGTTGTCCTGTCGCAGACGGGCCCAGAGGGCTCTGCGCTCCACGGCTCGGTTCGAGGAACAGTCGCGACGACGGCGGACCAAATTGGCCTTAGCCCCAGCGGGGCAGTACGGGCCCGTCGGTCGCCGTGCACCAAGCCGACCACACCCAGGGTCTTGAGCGATCGCGGCTTGGTCGAACCACCTTAGTCCCTGCCGAAGCCATAGGTTTCACAGGTGCACCACGGCACCTTCGTCTCGTGGTGATCCTCTTACTCCCTACCGTGGAGCTTGTCCCTTCGCGTGAACTTCGGCGAGGAGCCCGGCCAGCATCCCCGGGAACACGAACCGGTGGAAGGGAGCGACGCCAAGCCAATATAGGCGACCGAGCAGCCCGCGGGGCCGGAACACAGCGGTCTGGGTCACCGTTGTCCCAGAGCCGACCGCTTGGAGATCCCATGTGAGCCACGCCTCGCCGGGCAAACGCATCTCCGCATGCAGCCGAAGGCGGTTCGGGGGCACGAAGTCCTCGACCCGCCAGAAGTCCAACGCGTCGCCCACGGCGAGCTTGGAGCGCCGTCCCCGTCTGAGGCCGGGCCCGCCGATGAGCTGGTCCAAGATCCCTCTCAGGCGCCACAACCATTCGCCTGAGTACCAGCCCTTTTGACCACCGATCTGTTCCAGAACGCTAAAGACCGCCTCGGGATCGACAGAGGCGGTGGCGTACCTGACGTCTTTGAACACGGTCCCGCCGGACCACTCCTGGTCTGTCGGAGCAGCCCTGAAGGCGACCAGGTCGGCATCGGTGAACGATGTCGGGACGTTGCCCTCTTGGGTTGCTGCCAAGGCACGACCGATCGCCTCCCGAAGGCCCATGGGTGTGACCGAGAACGCTTCGGTGGCCGAGCGTCCCTCGACAGTCACCTCATTGACCAACGACTCGACGAGCTCTCGCGCCAGAGGGCCCGGTACCGGAGTTACCAGGCCGACCCAGTGCGACGACAGCCCCGGTGTCAGCAACGGCACTCGGACCAGGCGGCGGCGGGCAAGGCCGGCAATCTCGGCATAAAGAGACATCATCTCGGCGTAGGTGACGACATCAGGGCCACCGGCCTCATAGATGCCGCCTATGGTCCCGGGCCGAGAGACCGTCTCGACCAGCAGGTCAACGATGTCGGCGATGGCGATCGGCTGGCACCTGGTCTCGACCCAGCGAGGCGTGACCATGACCGGCAGCACCTCGACCAGGTAACGGAGCATTTCGAAGCTGGCCGAGCCGGAGCCGATGATGACCCCGGCCCTCAACTCGACGACTTCGACCCTCGTAGATCCCAAAAGCCGGCCGACGTCGTGCCTGCTCTGCAGGTGCTTGCTAAGCGCATCGTCGTCCCTGCCCAAACCTCCGAGGTAGACAATGCGGCGCACACCCGCATGTGCCGCCGACCAGGCGAAATTCTTGGCGTCGCGCTGCTCTCGAAGGGCCCACCCGGCACCCTGGCCGATCGAGTGCACGAGGTAGACAGCGACGTCCACGCCTTTCATAGCCTCGGCCACCTCGCCTCCGACGTCACCTCGAACCACTTCGACGGATGCTCGCCATGGCGCGGCGTCCAGCTTGGCCGAGGTCCGGGCCAGGCAGCGGACCTGCAAGTCGCGCTCGACAAGTGCCGGCACCAAACGGCCACCGACATACCCGGAGGCACCGGTGACGAGCACGCGGAGGCTGCTCAAAAGACGACTTTCTGCCCAGCGACGATCTCTATGAGCCTACCGAGGAAGATGCGCCATGACGGCGTAAAGCCCGACATTAGGACAGCCCTTGCGCGATGGCGGGGCTCCGGCAGGCTTGGGGCTGTTCGCCCGCGACCACCATCGGCCTGCGGTGCAGGACAGGGGCTCGCTGCCCGGAAGACTACAGTCGTGCCACGTCGGAACGCTCATCAACCCTCGTGAGCCTGCGTCGGTACAAGCTCATTGCCGGGTGCCTCCACCTGGCGTAGGCATTGGCCATAGTGCTGTTGGCCAACAGCTTCTCCCTACCCGTTCGGGCCGCCTACATAACTGGTGCGCCGAGCCGCACAGTGGGCCACCAGAATGTCGTCTTGGTGAACCTCAGCTTCGCTTGGGCCGTCGCGGCGTTCTTTTTGCTCTCGGCGCTGGCGCATTTCAGCGTGGCTGGTCCCAGCTGGCAGTCCTACAAGGCCCGACTGCTCCGGGGCCGCAACCCTTAGCGCTGGCTCGAGTACTCGTTGAGCGCGTCGATCATGATCGTCCTTATCACCATGCTGGTGGGCATAGACGACATCGCCGCTCTCGTCGCGTTGGTGGGTGTCAACGCCTCGATGACCGGGTTCGGCTGGATGCAGGAGCGCTACGAAGCGCCGGGGTCTGGCCTTGGCCCCTTCTGGATCGGGGTTGCATCGCCGGCATCGTCCCCTGGGCCGCTATCGTCACCTAGGCGGGCCGGGTGCCCGCGCCCATGCTCCCGGCTTTGTTTACGGGATCTTCTTGTCCCTCTTCGTGCTCTTCAGCTCCTTCGCCGTCAACCAGTGGCTCCAGTACAAGCAGGTCGGCAAGTGGAGGGACTACCTCGTCGGCGAAAGAGCGTACGTCACTTTGTCCCTCGTCGCCAATAGCCTGCTCGCCTGGCAGATCTTCGCGTCGACGCTGGCCTCGAGCGCCGCGCATTAACCGAGAGCGCCGACTGTCAACTTGGCGTATGCGCCAACGCGTTGGTCGTGCCACGGCACCCCAGCGTGCACAACCGTCCGTCCGGGCACCCTCGCCTGGGGCCGTCAACGTCTACCAGGGCCAACCGGCCCGCTCTGGTCGCGGGCATGGGCACGCTACCTTCCCGCCACCAACGGTACGCCGTGAACTTCGAGACGCCCACCCGCCAGGCCCGCTCAGACAGGTTCACACGGCTCATACCAGATCATATGTACGACCACTAGATCATATGTACGACCACTAATGCCGAGTCGGCTGCTAGCAGTTGCCGACCCTTCCGGCACCACCCGCTGGGCTGCGGCCAGACCCGGGCCGAGGCCCAACGGTTCCTCGATCGCCAGGTCATCGCCTACGTAACCGCCGACTTGGGGCTACACGCCGTGGTCGAACGCCGAGGGGGGCGCTGGCCGGTTGGGCCTGGCTGTCGGTCCCGGAGCTCCCACTTGCCGTCGAGGTGGGTCGGCGCCTCGGCTCTGCTTTCGGGGGCCGGTGCCATGGCGCCGAGGCGTGAGCCGCTTAGGTGAGATGGGCCTTTGAGGCCCTCGACCTTGACCAGCTCATCAGCACCTAAGAGCCGGAGGACATGGCACGGAGACGGGTCTCATGGCCAAGCTCAAGTTTGAGCTCCGGCACGTCATCAGGGGCCCCAGCAGAGGGCTCGTGTTGAAGGCGACTACTGTCGCTCGGCGACGCTTGGAACGCCTGTGCACCGAAGGCGAGTGGCCTGGCAGTCTCCGCGAGCAAGGCTCTGTTAGCCACATCGCCCCATATGTGAGATTATCTGGAGCGCTGAAGCTATCCGAGCTGGTAGCGCGGTAATTCGACGACGAGGACATGTCGCCGACTGTCACTTGCCAGCAGGATGGGACCACTAAGACGCGGGCGCGAAGTGGTGCTGGCGAGGCGTCCGCTGTCGTGCGCCCCAGCGCCGCTCCGTTGTGTCTCAGCGCTCTCCTGCCGAGCCCCTCGGGCGCGGGCCGTAGTGTTCCCAAGCGCTCGCACGGGTGACGCCGAGCAGGTCTGCGACCTCAGCCCAGGACAGGCCGTAAGCCTTCGCGTCAGCGACGGCCGAGGGGAGCCTGGAGGTCACTTCTGCTGCGAGGCTCGCGAACAACTGCAAGACGGCGGACGCGTCAGCGGGCCAGAGCCCCCGTGACCTGCCCAGGGCCTCGACGGCCCCGTCGATGACAGTGGCGGTGTCCTCGCCCCGCTGCGGTGCGAGGCAGTGGCCCCGGCGTAGGC
>JBMFUG010000081.1:0-10172 GCA_049966695.1 Acidimicrobiales bacterium
CCGGGCGTTCGAGCTCTGCGGCGTGCCTGTCCCGGTCGAGCTGAAGCCTATGTAGACAGAACCGAACCTCCGCGCTTTGCCAAGCCCCCTGCTCAGCAGGGGGTTTTCGCGTCAAGGCACCAGTAAGTTCGGACTAGCTAACCGGCCCAGTCAAGGCCGATGTCGAGCGCCGGAGCGGAGTGGGTGATGGCGCCAACTGACACGTACTGCACGCCGCACTCTGCAACGGCGCGCACGTTGGCCAGGGTCAGCCCTCCGGAAGCCTCCAGCTGCGCCCCATAAGGCGCTGCCAGGCGCACCGCCTCGGCAGTGAGAGGGACCGAGAAATTGTCGAGCAGCACGAGGGTCGCCCCAGCTGCCAGAGCCTCCTCTAGCTCGGCCAGGCTGTCCACCTCGACCTCAAGAGGGAGCTTTCTTGTGAGGCTGGCCGGCACAGAAGCGATCGCCGCTCTCACACCGCCCAGGGCCGCCACGTGGTTGTCCTTGATTAGGACCGCGTCGGAGAGGCTCATCCGGTGGTTTCGGCCTCCTCCACAACGGACCGCGTACTTGTGTAGCGCCCGCAGCCCCGGCAGGGTCTTGCGAGTGTCCCGCACCACTGCCCCGGTCCCGGCCACGGCGTCGACGAAGGCAGCCGTAGCAGTAGCAACGCCAGAGAGGTGGCTGACCAGGTTGAGAAGCGTGCGCTCAGCGGCCAAGAGAGTGCCCGCAGGGCCGGTCAAGGCCCCCAACTGGCTACCTGCAGCCACCCTTGTGCCATCTTGCACATTGACCACGGCTTCAGCCGGCCCGGTGCCAAGCCGTGCGTTGACCTCGTCGAGGACGAGCTTGGCTGCGCACAACCCTGCCACTACCCCGTCTTGGCGGGTCACCAGCAAAGCGCTAGCAGGCCTATTGCCCACCAATGCGCCCGTGGGGTCCCCGTCCGGCAGGTCCTCAGCAACAGCTCGCGCTACAACAGAGCGGAGCTCCTCCCAGGGCGGCTCTAACGAGCGAGGCAACCGCTCTTCGCTCGCCGGGCCAGATGGACTAGGTGCCAGGCCAAAGGGCCCAAGCTGGTCATTAGACAAGCGGCCTCCTTGTCGAAAGGCTCGAAGGCTCTTCGCTGGTCGCCTGGTCAGGCGCGGTTACTGCCATGTTGGCGACGCCTAGCTCCTCTTCGCCCAGCCGCTCAATGACTTGCCGCACGCGCCAGTCAGGGTGCGAAGTCGGGTAGTCCAACCTCCAATGGGCGCCCCTCGACTCGCAGCGGCGAGAAGCGAGGGCAACGACAAGGCGGCCGACTAGGACCATGTTGGCCAGCTCCCATCCTTCCTGGCTCCCCGCCTGCACAGGCCAGTGCGCCAGCCGCTCTGCCAGTTCTTGCAGGTGCGCTCCCTGCCTCATCACCCCTGCGCCCGCTTGCATGGCCTCGCGCAGCGCGGCACGGCCAAAGGTGCCTTCGCCGCCGTGCGAGCAAGCTTTGGGCCACGGGAGCGTGACGTCTAGTGGCACTTGTCCGCGTGGTGAGGCCAGGCCCCCTCCGTCGAGCAGGACGCCTGCAGCTCTGTGCCCGATCACGCAGCCCTCGAGCAACGAGTTGGAAGCCAGGCGGTTCGCCCCGTGCAACCCGCTTGACGCCACCTCACCGACCGCCATCAGACCTGGGAGCGTGCTGCGGCCGTCCAGGTCGGTGAGCACCCCCCCGATCGTGTAATGGGCAGTAGGGGCGACCGGTGCCCACTGGCGGGCCGGGTCGATGCCGGCGGAGCGGCAAGAGGCAACGAACGTGGGGAACTTCTCCGCCAGCGTCGTCGCGCCTATGGCAGTGGCGTCCAGGTAACAGTGACTGGCTCTCAGTTCTGCCATCCGCTTGGCCATCGACCTAGAGACCACGTCCCTCGGGGCCAGGTCCAATGCAGGGTCTTCGTGCAGGTACTCGCCGTCCGCGCCCCGCAGGCGCGCCCCGGCCCCCCGCAAAGCCTCAGTGGCGAGAGGCCTCGGGTCGGCGCCCAGGTCCAAGCCGGTCGGGTGGAACTGCACGAACTCCAGGTCCGCTAGCTGCGCCCCCGCCCGAAAGGCGGCCGCCAAGCCGTCACCGCTACAGGCAAGCGGGCTTGTCGTGCGAGCCCACAGCTGGCCGTAACCACCCGTGGCCAGTACCACCGTCTTCGCTGTCACCAACCGTGGCTTTGCCCCGTCCCGTACGAGAGCGCCCACGACAGCTTCTTCGCTAGGTGCGGTGACCAGGTCAACGAGGAACGCGTTAGAGACAAGGGGTACCCCGCTCTGGCGAGCTGCCTCCACCAGCGCGCGGCTTATCTCCGCGCCCGTCGCGTCACCACGTGCATGAGCCACACGCGCACGGCTGTGGCCGCCTTCCCGCCCCAGTGCCCCCCGGTCAAAGGTCACGCCGAAACGGCTCAGAGCCGCTACTGCCTCGGCGGCCTCCCGCGTCACGACCTCCGCCACCTCAGGATCTCCCAGCCCAGCAGCCGCAGCAACCGTGTCCTCGGCGTGCAGCTCCCAGCTGTCGTCTGGCCCCAAGGCAGCAGCTATACCCCCCTGAGCAAGCTGCGTGCTGCCCCCGCCATTGGCCTGTTTGGAAATGACAGCCACACGGAGACGGCCTGCCAAGTTCAATGCCAGCGTAAGGCCAGCCACGCCCGAGCCCACCACCAGCACGTCGACCTCGCCCAGGGAGGCGACGCTAGCGCTTGGCACCTCTGGGCGGTCAAGCACCACTACTCACCTCCGCCAGGAGCACCTATAGAGACCATGCGCTCCACAGCCGCTCGGGCCCGGCGGGCGATGTCGGGGTCGACGTCTATTTCGTGGACCCCCTCCCGAAGGCAGGTCAGCAGTTTGTTCGGGGTGGTCATTTTCATGTAACGGCACTCGGCGCCCGCCGAGACTGCCTCGAAGGTGGCGGCTGGGTTCGTGGCCCGCAGCTGGTGGAGCACGCCTGTCTCTGTCGCCACAAGGGCACGGCCGCTGCCGAGGGCCTTTGCCGCTGCCACCATGCCGGAAGTCGACAGCACGTGCGTGCGCCCTGGGGGCAGGTCGCCGCTGTCCGACATCCATAAGGCGCTCGTCGTGCAACCGCATTCTGGGTGGACGAAAAGCTCGGCGTCAGGCCGGGAAGCCACCTTTTCTCGCAGCTGCACCGGGGATATGGCGGCGTGGACGTGGCACTCCCCCATCCATATGTCCAGGCGCCGGCCAGTCTGCCTGGCCACGTGCTCGCCCAGGAACATGTCCGGGACGAACAGGACGTCGTTGCCCTCGGGCAACGACACCACCACGTCGACAGCGTTGGACGACGTGCAGCAAATGTCAGCCTCAGCCTTTACCGCCGCCGAAGTGTTCACGTAGGCGACAACAAGCCCCCTCGGGTGGCCCGCCCGCCACTTGCGCACGTCCTCGGCCGTGACGGTGTCTGCCAGAGAGCACCCGGCGCCGAGGTCGGGCAGCAGCACCACCCTGTCCGGCGCAAGCAGCTTGGCCGTCTCGGCCATGAAATGGACCCCACAAAAGACGATCACCTTGGCGTCGCTGGCAGCAGCCAAGCGGGAAAGCGCTAGCGAGTCCCCGACGTGGTCGGCGACGTCCTGGACCCAGGGCACCTGGTAGTTATGGGCCAGGAGCACAGCGTCGCGTGCTTCTACCAGGTTGCGCACCTCGCGCGCCCACTGCTCGAAGCTGAGCCCTCCTGTGTCTGCCTGTGCCTCTTCCTCCAGGGTTATACTCGAAGTGAGCATATCGACACTATAGCGCACCGCCGGCGGCATGCGGCACACGGGCCTTCGGTAAAGCTACGGGCCACCTAACCGCCGCAGCCCGAGCCCTGGGGCTGGGCGCTCACGCAGGACCTCCCGGCGGAACCTGTACAGCTCAGCTGGCCGGCCACCCGTCCTCGGGTCCTCCTCCCCGGTCGGCTCGACCAGGTTCGCAGCAGCTACCAGGCGGCGGAAGTTCTGCTTGTGCAGGCCTTGGCCAGCGAACGCCTCCACCACCTGTTGAAGGCGCGAAAGGGTGAAGCTGGGAGGCAAGACTTCGAACACGACCGGCCTGTAGGCCAGCTTGCCCCGGAGGCGCTCCAGTGCAGCAGCTACGATCCGGCGGTGGTCAAGGACGAGCGGCAGCCCTAGACCAGTTTCGCCGGCTGGCCCGGCCCTGCCGTGACGCACGTCCTCGGCGGCCGCGGGCATCGCTTCCCCAACCAAGCGCAGCTCGTACAGCAGCTCGTAACGGTCCAGTACGCGCAATGGGTCCCAGCGAGCGTGTCCCAGCCCGAAAGTTAGCTCGGCCCGTTCCGTCCGCACGTCAAGGGTGCCAGCCGCCGACCGAGACAACCAAGTCTCGATGGCCGGCATGATGACTTTGTCAATAACCCCTGGTTTCCCTGCCCTCCAGTCCTCCCAGGGCAACAGCTCGTAGCAGTCCTGCCACCTGGGCTCCCCTGGGCCCTGCACAGGCTGGTAGAGAGCCAGGGCTAGGTAGGCCACGGCAAGCTCTCTGCCACCTGGGGCACGGTCCCGGTCGCCAAATGTGTACAGCTGCTCGAAGTACCGCACCGGCAGCCCCGTTTGCGTGCCGACCAGGCGGCGCACACCTTGCTCAAGGGTGCGGTCGACGTCGTCGTCAAGATAGGCGCCCGGCAACCCGGGCCCGCCGTTCGGCACCTGGACGGTCAATATGCGCGGCGTCGTCCCCTCTACGGAGATGATGACCGCGTTCAGGCCGACACGGGCACAGCCAGTGCTGGTGGTGGTGCGACCGGGTGCGGGAGGCACAGCTGATCGTACTCCTCGATCACAAGCTGCTCCTTTGGCACCGAGCAGGCTGGGCACTGTGGGTCCCGGTTCAGCCGGAAGGTGCGGAACTCGGCGTCAAGCGCGTCATAGGCGAGGAGACGCCCCACGAGCGGCTCTCCTATGCCAAGGAGGACCTTGATCGCCTCAATTGCCTGCAGGGAGCCAATTATGCCGGGCAGCACCCCCAAGACACCTGCCTCGGCGCACGAAGGTGCTAGCTCGGGCGGCGGCGGCTCGGGCACCTGGCAGCGGTAGCAAGGCCCCTGGTGAGGCAAGTACACGCTCACCTGTCCCTCGAAGCGGAAGATCGACCCGTGCACCACGGGCACGTCCAGTTTGAGGGAAGCGTCGTTCACCAAGTAGCGCGTCGGGAAGTTGTCCGCCCCGTCGATGACAAGGTCGTACCCGCTCAAGATGTCTAAAATATTGCCCGCGCCCAAGCGGACGTCATAGGTGAGGACCTTTACGTCTGGGTTCAGGCTCTCGATGGTCTTGCGGGCGGAGCTCACCTTGCGCTCACCGATACGCTCGGTGTTGTGGAGGATCTGGCGCTGGAGGTTTGAAGCGTCCACAGCGTCCATGTCGACGATGCCCAAGGTCCCCACACCGGCTGCAGCCAGGTACAACGCGGCAGGTGACCCGAGGCCACCGGCCCCGATGAGCAGCACCTTGGAACGCAGCAGCTTCACCTGGCCAGCCACGTCCACCTCGGGCAGGAGCAAGTGGCGATGGTAGCGGTTGCGTTGCTCTGCGCTCAGCAAAGCTGGCGCCTCCCAAGGCAGGCCCTCGTCCTTCCAACGGTTGAACCCCCCAGCCATGTTGACAACGTTGGTGTAACCGAGCTGGGCCATGGTGTCGGCGGCAAGAGCGCTGCGCGCGCCAACGGCGCAGTACACGACGATGGGCACCGAACGGTCCGGGATGCGCCCGGCGACCTGCAGCTCGAGGTAACCCCTAGGTATGTGGACCGCACCCCTAAGGGCACCCTGCTCGTACTCGTCCGCTTCGCGGACGTCTAGCGCTACCGCACCGGGCCGCTTCAAAAGCTCGGCCGCCTCGGCTGGGGCCACCTCGGTTATGTGCGAACGAACAGCGCTCAAAAGTTCATGGAAACTTGGCATGGCAGGTTAAACATTACCATGTTGGTCGGCATTACGACCTGCCAGCTTCATTGTCGAACCGCCCCAGGAGCGCGAGCAGGTCGTCCCCGGTGCCGAAGCGCCGCTCTTGCAGGTGGAGCGGCTCCGGCGCACGATCCGGCGCACGAACAGTACCACCCACAGCTGGGCCGGCGCCGCTCCCACAGACGCAGCGGTTGCCTGCCCGAGCACCCGCTCCGTACAGTTCTCGTGGCTGACAACACCCGCTCTGTGCAGTTCTCGTGGCTGACGAGCGGGCGGGCACCGTGGGAGGAGGCCAGCTGGTGGAACTTGGCACTGTCGTCTCAAAGCGGCACATGTGCCGGAGCTTTCGCGATGAGCCCGTGAGCGCAGACGTCCTAGAGCGAGCGTTACGGCTCGCGACGCGCGCCCCTTCAGCCGGCAAGGCACAAGGGTGGGCTTTCGTCGTGCTCGAAGGGGCCGACACGATGGGCTTTTGGCACCACGCGGCCGACAGCTCATGGCTCGAGCACCCGAGCCACCCGGGCCTGCTGAAAGCACCTGTGGTAGTCGTGCCCCTGGCCAGCAAGGAGCTGTACATGAAGCGCTACTCGGAGCCTGACAAAGCCGCCCGCCGCGCTGTTGACGCCTGGCAGGTCCCGTACTGGCTCGTAGACGCTGCCTTTGCCACCATGGTGTTCCTGCTCGGCTTGACCCAAGAAGGCCTCGGTGCATTGTTCTTCTCGCTCCACAAGCCAGCCGGGCCGCTCCTTAGCCACTTGGGCGTCCCCGACGGGTGGGAACCAATAGGAGCTGTGGCCGTCGGCTGGCCGAGCCCCGACGACAAACCAGCTACGTCAGCAAAACGAAGGCGGCGCAGCACCGCAGAGGTTGTCCACTGGGGCCGCTGGTAGGCACAGGCTGGCCGCTCTGGCACAGGCCCGCAATAGGCCCTCACCATGCGAGCGGCACAGGCATGCCGGGCTTAATCCTTGACCTTGGCGGCTCGCGTCACCTAGCGTTCCCAGAAGTTGTGACGCCGCTCACATTGAGACACCGTCGTCATGCTGCCCAGGCGGCATTGGCCGCCGTGGTGACCCTGGCCGGGACCGCCGCGGTGGTGCGACCAGTTGGTGCCGACCAGCTGTCCAATGACCGCGCTCAAGCTCAAGCTTTGGCCAACCGGATCAACCAGCTCGGCCAGACCGAGGCTGGCCTCGGGGAACAGTACGACGCTGCGGTCATAGTCCTCCAACAAGCTGACCAACGCGTCACGGCAGCCTCACAAGCGTTGCGCAAGGCCCAGGCCGGCCAATTGCGCACACTAGAGCTGCTGCGCCAAGAGGCAGTGCAGGCTTATGTCGGCGGAGGCCCCGAGATGCAACTAGCCGGCGGGGGGCCACTGAAGGACGTCAACCAGGCTCTTTTCCGCCAAGAGCTCGAGCAGTCCGTCGCCTCGAACGAGCAGGACGTGCTGAACCAGTACCAGCTCGCTACAGCGACGGATGCCGCCGCTCGTCTCCAGCTGCTCGCTGCCCGCAACCTCGCCGCGGCCAAGCTTGCCCGGCTCAAAAAGGCGCGCTCACAGGTCCAAGCCGCCCAGGACCAGCTGATCGCGGCCGAGGGGCAAGTCAAAGGCAGGATAGCGTTGCTAGTTGCCGAGATCCGCCGCGAACAGTTGCTCGCCGAGCAACGCGCCGCTGAAGCCCGCCTAGCTGCCGAACAGGCCGCGCTAGCCAGAGCGGCAGCGCAAGCAGCAGCCGCAGCCAGAGCACAGGCAGCTGCAGCCGCGCGCCAGCGCCAAGAGCAAGCAGCTGCAGCCGCGCGTGCCCAGGCCGTCCACGCCCAAGCCGTCCAGGTACCCGTGACAACTGCGACAACTGCGACAACTGCGCCAGCCAGTGCCGCGCCCTCGTCCCCACCGCCGGCCAGCTCGTCGGCAGCCGCTATTGCGGTCGCGGCCGCCGAGAGCCGGGTGGGTGACCCCTACGTGTGGGGTGCGGCCGGCCCAGATGCTTTTGACTGCTCTGGCCTCGTCATGTGGGCATGGGCACAGGCAGGGGTGAGCCTGCCTCATTACAGCGGTGCCCAGTACGCCGACACCACCCCCATCCCCATGTCGGACCTCCAGCCCGGTGACCTGGTTTTCCCGGCTGACCCTGGCCAGCACGTCGCTATGTACGTAGGCAACGGCGAGATCGTCCAAGCTCCCTACACGGGAGCTGACGTACAGATCGTGCCTCTTACCTCCTTTTTCGTGCTGGCTACCCGGGTGGGCTAGCCGACTTGCCTGCAAGGCAAGCCGCGCCCGAGCATGGTTGCGCTGCTATGCGAGTCCAACGTTGCTTCGCTTTCGTGGACCTGTGCGGCTTTACCGCGTTCACGGAGCGTCACGGTGACGAGAGCACAGTCGTCGTTTTGGCCAACTTCAGGACCGCATTGCGTGAGATAGCCGCTCGGCGAGGGGTGAGAGTGACAAAGTGGCTCGGCGACGGGGCAATGCTCGGCTCCGGGGACACCGCAGCCACAGTGGCCATGGTGCTCGAGGTGGCCAACCGGGCAAGTGCAACCGGCGCCCGGTCCTCAACTGGCGACGGTGACGGGCTGCTCCTGCCTATCCGGGCAGGGCTAGCGGAGGGAGAGGTCATACTCTTCGAGGGTGACGACTACATAGGGCGAGCAACCAACATCGCCTCGCGCCTGTGCGACGCCGCCATGCCGGGCCAGGTGCTCGCCACCCGTGAAGTTGCTGCCCAAGCACCGAGTTGGGTGGCGACGAGCGAGGCTCTCCCCTACCCGGTCCGCGGGTTTGACCAGCCGATCGAAGCGGTGCGGCTCGGGGTCGCTACCGCCGAGCTGACCGTGCAGGACCCCGTCTGTGGCCTCGTGCTCCCCCAGGTGACCGGCCTAGTCGGCCGCTGGGCCCCCGACGGCACCCGCGTGTACTTCTGCTCTCTAGCGTGCGCCCTGGCCTGGGAGCACGAACAGTCGGCTGGTGGCTCGCCTGTCGGCCCGCAAGCCGGTGGGCATGGCTGACCCGCTCGTCATG
The DNA here is from genome assembly GCA_049966695.1 of Acidimicrobiales bacterium. Classification (GTDB taxonomy): domain Bacteria; phylum Actinomycetota; class Acidimicrobiia; order Acidimicrobiales; family Palsa-688; genus JAKAWM01. Next base: position 8,946 of record JBMFUG010000081.1, read on the forward strand.
GCACGTGGCCTGGTAAAGCGCTTCGGCGATTTTGTAGCGGTCGACCACATTGACTTCGAGGTCGTGCGAGGAGAAGCATTCGGCTTTCTGGGGCCCAACGGGGCAGGCAAGAGCTCGACCATGCGGATGATCGGGGCCACCTCTCCACGCAGCGGCGGCGAGCTGAGCGTGCTCGGCGCGGACCCGGGCCAAAACGGCCAGCAGGTACGCGCACGCCTCGGCGTGGTGCCGCAGGAAGACAACTTGGACCTCGAACTTTCGGTAGCCGACAACCTCTATGTCTACGGCCGCTATTTCGGCATCAACAGGCACGACCTGCGCCGGCGCATCACCGAGCTGCTCGAGTTCGCCCAGCTCTCCGAGCGCTCCGCCGACCGCGTCAACGACCTGTCCGGGGGGATGAAACGCCGGCTCACGATCGCTCGTGCGCTCGTCAACGAGCCAGAGGTCTTGCTGCTTGACGAGCCGACCACCGGCCTCGACCCCCAGGCTAGGCACCTGCTGTGGGACAGGCTCCACCGCCTGAAGCGGAGCGGGGTCACGCTGCTCATTACCACCCACTACATGGAAGAAGCGGAACAGCTTTGCGACCGCCTAGTTGTCATGGACAAGGGGCGCATCGTTGCCATGGGGTCGCCTCGCGAGCTCATAAACCGCCATGCCGCCAGAGAAGTGGTAGAAGTGCGCTTCGACCCTGGCGAAGCGCCCGCCAGCACTGAGGTACTGGACGGCCTTGCGTCCCACGTCGAGGTCCTGGCTGACCGCCTACTTGTTTACACCGACGACGGCGACCGGGCAGCCGAGGCTCTAGGTGGCCTGGGCTTCACGCCTGCCGACGTCATGGTGCGCCGTGCCGGCCTGGAAGACGTCTTCCTCCGCCTGACTGGACGGCAGTTGGTGGACTGAAGCCCGACGAAATGCAGGTCCCCTTGTCACTGCGCCCGGTCCACTATTTCTGGACCGCCTTTCGCCGCCAGTGGCGCTCCGACCTTTCCACCACCTTTTTGACGCCGGTGCTGTACTTGGCCTCGATAGGCGTTGGGCTGGGCGCGTTCATAAAAAACGGCCATGCTGTCGCCAGCTTGGGCGGGGAAAACTACCTGTCCTTCGTTGCACCGGCGTTGCTCGTAACTACGGCGATGCAGGTGGCAGTCGAGCGTTCCACATATGAGGTTTACGGTTGCAAGAACTGGTGGAGCGGTGCCTACCGCTCCATGCAGGCCACCC